>JBBQVX010000011.1:0-41599 GCA_038211115.1 Elusimicrobiota bacterium
TCCACGGCCTTGCGGAAGAGCTCGAGCGCTCCGGGCACGTCGCCGCGCGACTCGCGAATCGAACCCAGGTTCATCTGCGCGTCGGCGCGCGCCGGATCGAGCTCGGTCGCGCGCCGGAACGCCGTTTCGGACTGGATCGAGTCGCCCTTCCACGCGTAAGAGATGCCGAGCAGAAGGTAAGCCTGCGCGCTCGTCGGGTCGAGGCTGATCGCCGTCTGGTAGGAACCGATGGACTCGTCCACCTGACCGTCCCAATACTGCGCGACGCCGAGCAGCATGTGCCCGACGGGATTCTTCGGATCGGCCGCGACCGCGCGGCGCATCTCCTGCAGCGCCAGGTCGTATCTCTTCTCCTCGATATACTTGTGACCCTGGCGCATGCCTCGCACGGCCTGCGCGGCCATGATCTGGTCCCAGACCGTCTCCTGGCCGGGCTCGGTTTTATCGGCGCGGGCCGGAACGGCGACGGCAACGACGAACCACACAGTCACAACGGCACAAAGAACGGCGCGGAGACGGGGCAGGATGGCGCGCAGGGCGCGGCCTCGGTGGCTGATCGCGTTCTTCTCGTCGGGCGCCAGTTCGGCCAGCGTGCGGCCGTCGGGCAGGAGGAACAACGGGTCGTAGCCGAAGCCGCCGCCGCCGCGGGGCGCCGCCGCGATCACCCCGTCGAGCCGGCCCAGGGCGAACTCCACGTTCCCGTCCGGATCGGAGAGCGCCAACACCGTACGGAAGGAGGCGGCGCGCGCTTGGGCGCCGCTCATCTCCTTCAAGAGCTTGGCGCAGTTGTCGGCGTAGGAGCACCCGGGGCCGGCCCAGCGCGCGGAGTACACGCCGGGCGCGCCGCCGAGCGCCGTGACGAAGAGGCCCGAGTCGTCGGCCAGCGCCCAGGTCCCGCACGCGCGCGCGGCCTCGACCGCCTTCTTTCCGGCGTTGCCCTCGAGCGTGTCGCGGTCCTCGACCGTTTCGGGGAAGGCCGGGTAGGCGTCGAGAGCGGAGATCGCGGCGCCGCTAGCCCCCAAAAGGCGTGAAATCTCCTCCGCTTTGTGGGCGTTGCGAGTGGCGAGCACGAGTCGGGCCGGATGGCGGGACAAGGGACGAAATGTTATCATTTTCCCGTGAGACCCCTTCTGCTCGTGCTCGCCGCCGCGCTGACCATCGGTTCGACCGCCTGCCGGACCGTCAACCAGGAAGAGGACCTGTCCGACGCGGCCACGAAGGCCCGCATCGAGGTCCTTCTGCGCGGCCGCCGCGACCTCGACCTCAAGTACGTGACCGTGGACGTCAACGCGGGGGCCGCCACGGTCTCGGGCATCGTGCCCAACGGAGATCAGCTCCGCGTCGTCCGCCGCCTCGTCGCCGGCGTGCGCGGCGTCGATCAGGTCCTGAACAACCTCATCATCCAGGAATGAACGCCGCGGGCCTCAGGCGGGATCTCCTGAGCTGGTACCGCCGGGCCAAGCGCGATCTTCCCTGGCGCAAGAACTCGACCCCTTACCGCGTCTGGGTCTCCGAGATCATGCTCCAGCAGACGACCGTCGCCGCCGTGACCCCGAAGTACGAGGCCTTCCTGCTCCGCTTCCCGACGCTCGCGTCGCTCGCGAGCTCCGGAGAGGACGAGGTGCTCAAGCATTGGGCCGGGCTCGGCTATTATTCGCGCGCGCGCAACCTCCGCCGCGCGGCGCTCTCGGTCGTCGCGGACCACGGCGGCGAGTTCCCGTCGGGATTCGACGATGTCCTCGCCCTTCCAGGCGTCGGCCGCTACACGGCGGGCGCGATCCTCTCGATCGCGTTCGGCAAGCCGTATCCGCTCGTCGACGGCAACGTGATCCGCGTCTTCTCGCGCCTATTCGGCCTCAAGGGGCGCGCGAAGGACCCGGCCTTCGTCAAGAAAATGTGGCCGCTCGCCGAGCGACTGATGCCGAGGAAAAATCCCGGCGACTGGAACCAGGCTCTGATGGAGCTCGGCGCCACGGTCTGCACGCCCGACTCACCCGCCTGCGGCGCCTGCCCCGTCGCGAAGCACTGCGTCGCGTTCAAGAAGGGCGTCCAGGACAAGCTGCCCGTGCCCGAGATCGCGCGCAAGCCCGTGCCCGTGCGCTGGACCTGCCTCTGGATAGAGAAGGACGGAGACGTCCTCCTCTGGCGGCGCACGGACAAGGAGCGGCTCCTCAAAAACCTCTGGGGCCTGCCCGAGGCGGGGCGCGTCCGCGCGACGCCCGGCAAGGCGCTGTCCTCGGCGACGCATTCGATCACGCACCACGCGCTGACCGTCGAGCTCCGCGAGGCGGCGCCGGCCGGCGAGACGCCGCCCGAGGCGAAATGGGTGCCGCGCGCCGAAATCCGGGACTACCTCGTCTCGTCTCTCTGGCTCAAGCTCCTGAAGGGCCTCTGACCTTTACCGAACTTTAGCCCGGCCTTCACCCAATTATATCCATCCTGTAATCACGTTCCGGGGAGCGGGGTCTACACTTCGGATATGAGCTGGGTACTGGTGATCGAGGACGAGGAGGACATCTCGGAGTTCCTCCGCTACATTCTCGAAAACGAGAATTTCACGGTGAAGACGGCCGCGAGCCTCGCCGAGGCGCGGGCGCACCTGAAGAGCGGGCTCCCCGACGCCGTGCTGCTCGACCGCGGCCTCCCCGACGGAGACGGGCTCGAGATCTGCCGGGAGCTCAAGGGCGCCGGCGTCAAGCCGCCCATCCTCGTCTTGAGCGCGCGCAAGGACCCGGAGGAAGTGCGCGAGGGCCTCGCCGCAGGCGCCGACCACTACATCACGAAGCCCTTCCAGTTCATGGACGTGATCTCTCGCCTTGCGCCGCAGCCGAAATCCGATTAAACTGCGGGCATGCCCCACCGTGTGCTGGTCGTTGAAGACGATCTCGACATCCAAGGCTACTGCAAGACGGTCCTCGAGTCCGAGCACTTCACCGTCGACGCCTGCGACACCGCCGCCGAAGCCCGCCGCCTGTTCATCGCGAACCGCCCCGACCTGGCCGTCTTGGACCTAGGGCTGCCCGACGGCACCGGTCTCGAGCTTATGAAGGAATGGCACGCGTACCCGGGGCCCAAGGTCCCCGTCCTCTTCTTGACCGCGCGCGGCGATCTCGGTACCCGCCTCGAGTGCTTCCAGCAGGGCGCTACGGACTACGTGCACAAGCCTTTCGCCGCGGAGGAGCTGCTCGCTCGCGCGAAGGTCCACCTCCAAGTCAAGAAATCCCACGAGGAGCTCGTGAAGCGCAACTACGAGCTCGAGCTCGTGGCGCGCGCCCGACAGGACATGACGGACATGATCGTCCACGACCTGAAGGCTCCGCTCACCGCGATCAAGGGCACGCTCGAGCTCATCCACTCGCGCGGCCTCATCAGCCAGGGCGACTACGTCTCTTTGCTGTCCAACGCGGGCTCCGCGGCCGACTTCATGCTCCTCATGCTCAACGACATGCTCGACTTGGCGCAGGCCAAGTCGTCGGGCCTCAAGGTGAACGTCGCCGCCGTCGATCCGAAGGTCCTCCTCGGCAAGATCGAGACCTTGTTCGCCGGGCGAATGAAGCTCACGGGCGCGACTCTGACCTCGCGCGTGGCGCCGGGCGTCGAAAGGGTGCGCGCCGATCAGAACCTGCTCTACCGCATCCTCGCCAACCTGATCGCCAACGCGATGAAGGCCAACCCCGGCCCGCACCCCGTCGAGATCGACTGCGCGTTCAACGGCGCCGTCGCCCGCTTCACCGTCTCGGACCGCGGGTCCGGCGTGCCCGACGCCGAGAAGAAGCGCATCTTCGAGAAGTACGTCACCAGCGGCCGCAAGGATACCGCGATGGACACCGGCACGGGCATCGGCCTCAGCTTCTGCCATGCCGCCGTCACCGCGCACAAAGGCGCGATCTGGGTCGAGGACCGCCCGGGCGGCGGCAGCCGCTTCATCTTCGAGCTCCCTCAAGTCGGCTGAACCGGGGCCGTTTTGTGGTACCATTCGGCCTATGAACACTCTAGGCCTCTTGGTCGCCTTCCTGCTCGCCGCAGCGCCCTCTTTCGCCCTGGACTTCCCCCCGCAGATCGCGGCTCCCGCGCCCGCCGACGTCTGGGTCACCTTCGACCCGGCAGACCTCGCCAAGCCCCAGGCGGCGGGCATCCCGCTCGGCGCCGCCGCGCTCTCCGGGAAGCCGGTCTATAAGGTCCGCGCCGAGATGCTCCCCCTCCTCTCGCAGTTCATGCACGACAACTTCAAGCGCTGCGGCGGCTTCTTCGCGCACGGCTCGCAGGCCGAGGCGGAGGCGTCGCTCCGCTCCGCCCCCGTCGGCGCGCGCGCCGCGTACACGCTCGATCAGCAGGCCGCGGTGAATCCGCTCGCGGCCGCCGTCTCCGAGGCGAACCTCCGGGCGACGATCTCCGCGATGGCCGCGTTCAACAACCGCTACTACCAGTCCGACACCGGCGTCGACGCCGCGCGCTGGGTCAACGGGCGCTGGTCCGAGCTCGCCGCGAGAATCCCGGGCGCGTCCTCCGCCCTGTTCGCGCACTCGGGCTGGAAGCAGCCGTCGGTGATCCTCACGATCCCCGGCTCCGAGAAGCCCGACGAGATCGTGGTCCTCGGCGGGCACCTCGACTCGATCAACGGCTGGGGCAATTCCGCCGCGCGCGCGCCGGGCGCCGACGACAACGCCTCCGGCATCGCCGTGCTGACCGAGACCGCGCGCCTCCTCGCCGAGTCCGGCTGGCGGCCCAAGCGCACGGTCCAGATCATGGGCTACGCGGCGGAGGAAGTCGGCCTTCGCGGCTCGCAGGAGATCGCGGCGAGCTACGCCGCGAGCGGCAAGAAGGTGATCGGCGTCATCCAGTTCGACATGTCTAATTTCGCGGGCTCGGGCGAGCAAATCTTCATGCTGACCGACAACGTGGACCCCGCGCTCAGCGCGTTCACGGCCAAACTCGTCAATACGTATTCGGGCGTGACCGCCTCGACGACGAAGTGCGGCTACGGCTGCTCGGACCACGCGTCCTGGACGAAGAAGGGCTACGCGTCCGCGATGGCCTTCGAGTCCTCGTTCGACGGCATGAACCACAAAATCCACACCGAGGACGACACGCTGGCGAACTCGGGCGGGGACGCCGCGCACTCGGTGCCGTTTACGAAGCTAGCACTCGCGTTCGCCGTCGAGCTCGCGAAGACCGCTAGCCCTTCGACAACGGCTTTGGCCACGAAGTAAAGAGGAACAGCTCCCCCTCGGCACCGTCCACTGCCACTTTGGCACTAGAGACCGCATCGTCGTAGCGGATCACGGCGAGGCCGATCGAACCAGCGGCGCTCGTGAGCGTGCCGATCTCCTTGCCGTCGCGCAACACCGTCGCTCCCGCGGTGGGAGCCGGGGCCGCGAAGCGGACGCCCATCAGGATCTTGTTCACGTGGCCGCGGAACACGATGCGCGACACCGTCTCCTGGCCCATGTAGCAGCCCTTGTCCATGCTGATCGCCGCGTCTTGGCGCGCCTCGAGCGGAAGGGACTCGCTCGTCATGTCGGCGCCGAACCACGGGAAGCCCGCCTTCACGCGCAGAGCTTCGAACTCGGTCTCGGAGAGGAGCTCCACGTTCTCGGGAGGATCAATCCCGAGCACGAGGCGCGCGGGCTCGTCCAAGCGCGGCCACGGCAGGCCGAGCGCGCAGCCCTCGCCGATCACGAGCCAGGCCTGCTGCGAGCGCAGCGCCTTCAGCGTCGAGTCCGACAGCATGATCTTTTTTTCGAAGGCCGCGAGGAAGCCGATCGCCGCCCCCGGCCGGACGACGGCCAGGATCGACAGGGGCGTCTCCTCGTACAGCTCGCAGTCGGCGACAAGCAGGCCCTTCGGCGTAAGCACGCACGCGGGCAGACAGGCGCCCGGCGCCAGCTTATTGAGGTCCGCGGTGACCAGGCCCTGCAGGAAGGTCTTGGCGTCAGGACCGGCGACGCGGAAGAACCCCCACTGAGAGACGTCGTAGGCGCGCAAGGACATGCGTCATTATAGCTATCCTATCCGGCATGAAACGCGAGATCGGCTTCCTCCTCGACATGGACGGCGTCGTCTGCCACAACATGCCGGCGCACGAGGAGGCGTGGACGAGCTTCTTCAAGACGAAGGGCATCGACATCGACCTGGCCGACTTTCGGGCCAACACGATGGGCATGCCGACGCGCGAGGTCCTGCGCTACTACTTCAAGCGCGAGGTCCCGCAGGCGGAGGCGGACGCCGCCGCCCTCGTGAAGGAGACGCTGTACCGGAAGCTCTACCTCCCGCAGCGCGCTCCCGCGAAGGGCCTGCTTCCGTTCCTCAAGGGCGCGCGCGCGGGCGGCTACCGCGTCGGCCTGGGCACCGGCTCGAAGGACGACAACGTGACGTTCATCCTCGACGGGCTCGCGCTGCGCCCCTGGTTCGACGCGGTCGTCGACGGCGGAATGGTGACGAAGGGCAAGCCCGACCCGGAAACCTTCCTGATTCTCGCCGACAAGCTGAAGGTCGCGCCGAAGGACTGCGTCGTGTTCGAGGACTCGCTGCTCGGCGAGGAGGCGGCGCGGCGCGCCGGGATGAGGGTCGTCGCGATCACGACCTCGCACCGCGCCGACGAGTTCAAGCACGCGGCGATCAAGACCGTAGACTTCACGACGCTGAGTCCGGCCAAAGCCGCCGCGCTACTATGTTAGAATCGGGCGCATGAAGATCGTCACTTTCGAGGTTCCGACTCCGCTCGGGCCCGTTTCGCGCCTCGGCGCGCTGCGCGGCGGCGGGATCACGGACTTAAACCTCGCGGCGGCGCGCCTGTACCGGGCCGCGGGAAAGGCCCGACCCGAGGCGCGCGCGGACTTCTTCGTGCCGCCCTGCCTGCTCGGGCTCCTCGACGGCGGCCCGGAGTCCATGGCCGAGGCCCGGCGCGCGCTCGACGCGTCCCGGGGCGCGGATTGGAAGGAAAGCGAGGTCCGCCTGCTTGCCCCCCTACCCCGGCCGCGCTCGTTGCGCGACTTCTTCGCCTTCGAGGACCACGCGAAGGCCGGCGCCAAGCGACGCAACGAGCCGATGCAGCCCGAGTGGTACGACCAGCCCGTGTTCTACAAAGGCAACCCGCGCTCGATCATCGGGCCCGGCGCCGTGATCCCGTGGCCGTCGTTCACGCGCAAGCTCGACTTCGAGTTCGAGATCGCGGCGGTCGTCGGCAAGGCCGGGCGGGACGTCGCCGTCAAGGACGCCGCGCGGCACATCGCGGGCTATATCGTCATGAACGACTGCTCGGCCCGCGACATCCAGCGCAACGAGATGGTCTGCCGCATGGGGCCGGCGAAAGGGAAGGACTTCGCGACGGTCCTCGGCCCGTATTTCGTCACGGCCGACGAATGGACCGGGAAGATTCCCGAACTCAAGGTGCGCGTCAACGGCAAGGAGTGGAGCCGCTCGAAAGGCGTCCAGCCCTACTGGAGCTTCGCGACGATGCTCTCCCACGCGTCGCAGGGCGAGGACCTCCTGCCCGGCGACATCATTGGCTCCGGCACCTACTTCACCGGTTGCGGTCTCGACATGGCGCGCTGGATCAAGCCCGGAGACCGTCTCGAGCTCGACGCCGGACCGCTCGGGATTTTGAAGAACACGGTCGGGAAGCCGAAAGGGTCGACGCACCTCAAATATAAGAAGAGCGGAGCGTACGCATGAGCGTTATCCTCACCCGCGGACGCGTGCCGAAGACGCCCCACACCGAGTTCTACTCGGAGCCCGAGGTGCTGGCGCTCGAGGAGATCCACGGGACCTCCGGCTTCAACGGCGACTGGTCGCGCAAATATCACTACCGCAAGTATCCGACCCAGCAGGTCAGCGAGCCGAAGCGCCTGCCTCTCGACCTGCGCCCGCAGACGATGGCGCCGCATCAGCCGCTGCAGCCGTGGCACCTCCGTACCGGCCGCCTGAAGGCCCACGGCGACCACATCAGCGGGCGCGTGCCGCTCGTGTACGGCCCGACGACGCTCGTGTCCGCCGCCCGCTTCGAGAAGTCCTGCCCGCCGCAGCGGTTCTTCCGCAACGGCGACGGCCACGAGTTGTGGTTCGTGCAGGAAGGCTCGGGCCTCATCGCTTCCGAATACGGCGTGCTGCCGTTCCGGAAGGGGCATTACGTGAACATCCCGAAGGGCACGACCTACCGGGTCGAGCTCGAGAGCGAGGACTGCGCGCTCATGATCGTCGAGTCGCGCCTGCCGATCCAGTTCGCTCCCCACTACCTGAACGCGTCCGGCCAGGCGCACCTGACGTCGCCGGTCGTCGAGACGGAGACCGGCCTGCCCGAGTTCCGCCCGGCGCGCGACGAGGAAGGCGAATTCCGGGTCTGGACCAAGCACGGCGGCGGCTTCGTCACCGAGCAGTTCTTCGGCCATCACCCGTTCGACCTGATCGGCTGGGAAGGCGCCTTGTACCCGTACACGTTCCACACCGACGACCATCACCCCGTGGTCCGGCGCATCCACACCGCGCCGCCCGCGCGGCAGACCTTCCAGTCCGGCACGGCTCCGCACAACGGCTTCTCGGTCTGCACGTTCAAGGGCCAGATCGAGGGCTGGCACCCGCGCGACGTCCCCGCGCCGTACGCGCACTACAACGTCGACAGCGACGAGGTCATGTTCTTCTCGAACACGAGCTACGGTGCGCGCAAAGGGCTCGTCGAGCCCGGCTCGTTCACTTTCCACCCGGGCTCGCTCCCGCATTCGCCGCATGGGATGGCGGCCAAGCGCTCGTTCGCCGAGCGAGGGAAGCTGTCGGACTACCTCGCGGTCATGCTCGACACGTTCTTCGAGCCCCTCGCGGTCGCGAAGCAGGCCCTTCCGCTCGCCGATAAGGACTATCCGACGAGTTGGAACCGCGACACGCAGGGCGTCTCCGGTGACTAGCATGCGGCTCGATCCCGAGACGCTGGCGGTCCGCGACCGGTACCTGCTGATGATCGCGACGATCCTCCCCCGGCCCATCGCCTGGGTCTCGACGGTGTCCCCGGAGGGCGTCCCGAACCTGGCGCCCTTCTCGTTCTTCACGGGCATCTGCGCGAATCCGATGACGGTGTGCTTCGCGCCGGTCAACGACCGGCACGGCAAGAAGAAGGACACTTTGATCAACGTCGAATTGACCAAGCAGTTCACGGTCAACATCGTGAACGAGGCGAACGCGGAGAAGATGAATCAAACCTCCGCGCCGTACGCCTACGGCGTGAACGAATTCGAGAAGTGCGGCGTGACGCCGCTCAAGAGCGACGTCGTCAAGCCGCCGCGCGTGAAGGAAAGCCCCGTGTCCTACGAATGCGAGCTGATGCAGATCGTACGCGTCGGTGAAGGGGCGTTGGCGGGCAATCTCGTCATCGGCAAAGTGCTCATGTTCCACTGCGACGACGCTCTCTACAACGCCGGCAAGATCAAGCATCAGGACATCCATGCGATCGGCCGCATGGAAGGCGCGTGGTACGCCCGCAGCAACGACGCGTTCGAGCTTCCCCGCCCGGAGGCCGCATGAAGAAGCAGCCCTTCCACAACTTCGTCGTCGACCATATGACGTTCCTCGTCGAGCCCGATCTCTATAAGACGACTTATGCGCTGTTTCGGATCATCCTCGGCGTCTCGCGCGAGGACCTGATCTACGAGAAACGCTCGGCGTGGCCGGGGCAGCAGAAGCCGGCCTCGATGACCTTCGCGACCCGCATCGGAATCGAGAAGAACCCAGCGGTCCCGAATCAGGCGATCATCGCCGTCGTCCAGCCCACCGAGCCCGCGTCGCAGAGCTCGCACGTGCGCACGATGCTCAAGAACCGAGGCGGCGGCTGCCACTGGCAGCACATCGCGTTGCGCACGCCCGACTTGGTCGGGTTCCACAAGTTCTGCCTCGCGCGCGGCGTCAACTTCATCACGCCGATCCTCAAGGACGCGGAGGACGACCTCATCCAGGTGTTCAGCGGCGAATGGATGACGCCCGGCGGGCGCCCGACCGCGACCTTCTTCGAGTTCGTCCAGCGCGATCCGAGCCCGGAGTTGCTCAAGGAGCTTGAGACCTCGTCGAACCGGGAAGCCTGGTTCAAAGACAAGACGTTCCTGGGCTTGTACGGCGAGAAGGAGCAGGAGTATCAGCGCGGGAAGGCCGTGCCGTTCATACCCGACGCGCTCGCGGAGAAGATCGCGGCGCGCCTGAAGGGCCTCGAGGTCTGGGAGATTGAAGACGCCCTCCTCGACAAGGTCGAGGCCGACATGCTCGAGTACGCCTCCGCGTCCGCGCGCTAGTCGAGGTCGATGACTTCGTCGGTGGTGCCGTCGAGGTCCGCCTCGCCGGTGAAGGGCGCGGGACCGCCGTCGAGTGGAGCGCCGGGCGGCGCGATGTAGCCGAGCCCGCCGGAGGACGGAGCCGCGGCGGCCTTCGGCGCGGGCGTCTCGGCGCGAATCAGGCTCTTGATCGCGTCCCGGAGCTGAACGGCGTTGAGCGGCTTGTCGATGTAGCCGACGAACGGCGCGTCCATGATGGTCATCTCGATCTCGAACTTGGGCGTGGCGCTCGCGAAGATGATCGGCGTCGACTCGCACGTCTTGGTCGCGCGCAGGCGCTTGAGAATCTCGAAGCCGCCGGCCTCGGGCAGCTTGTAGTCGAGGATGATCAGGCCGGGCTTGTGCTGCTCCGCGAGCGGCAGCACGTTGTACCCGTCGTTGGAGATCACGGCTTCGTAGCCGAGCGAGGTCAACGCGTTCTTCAGGATTTCGCCGAACTTCGCGTCCGCGTCATAAACAAGAATCTTGGCCATGGAGCTATTGTAATGTCGCCGCTCGAGTCTGTCAATCCCGGAGACGGCTATTTCGCTGCGGTGCGGACGCCCTTCGCCGCCCACGACAGATTCACGAAGCCCAGGTCCTTGTCGGCGAACTCCGCCTTCTCGAGGCGGCCGGAATTGACGGCGCCCGCGCCCGGACGGGGGTCGAGCTCGGCCACGACGAGCTGCCCGGAGCCGGGCCGCTCTTCCTGATATTCGATGCCCTGGTCGCGTAGATCGTACGAGTTGAGGAGAATCTTAGGCGGGAGCGGCCGGCGGTCGGTCACCGTGACGGCCGCGGCCTCCACTTGCTCGACGTAGCCCTCGAAGACGCGCAGGCGCACTTCGAAGTGCGTCCGCTTGCGCTCGAGCGCTTTCGGATAGACGGAAATCACGAGCCAGTGAGAGTCCTTCTTGCCTTTGTGCACGCGCGCCGCGGATTTCCCCTTCGAGTTGTCGCCCTTCATCCGGCCCTTGACCTTGACCACTTTCAGCGAGACCGCGTTGTCGGCGGAGCCCGGAACCCCGCCTACCCGCACGCCCAGCGGCTCCCAGTCCGCCGCGTCCTTGTGGATCACGGCGTGCATCGGGCGGGAGAGCTTCTTCTTCGGAGCCGCGTCGTCGCCCCCGACCTTGAAGCCGTGGCCCGAGACCTCGTCCGTCGCGGTCCAACTGGAGACCGCCACCGCGGCGGTCGACGCGGCGACGGTGGACGTAGACGGCTCCTGGGCTGCGGCGGAAGCCGCGAGGAGAATCAGCGCCGCCGCTGCGGATCTCACGAGAGGACGGCGATCGTCTCTTTGAGACGGTCGCGGCGAGCGAGCGCTCCGTCGCGCTGATCTTTGGCCTCGGCGACTTTCTCGGCCGGGGCGCTTGCCGCGGCCGAGAGATTTTTGAGCTTCGCCTCGCATTTCTCGATGTCGCCTTCGGCCTTCGCGAGGTCCTTCGCGAGGCGCTCCCGTTCCTTGGCGAAGTCGATGACGCCCTCGAGCGGGATGTGGAAGACCGCCCCCTCGGCGACGGCGGTGGCGCTCTGCGCCGGACGCCCGCCGTTCATGGGCGCGAGGCTCTCGAGCTGCGCCAACAGCAGCACGTACGCTCGGTGCTTGCCGAGAAGGTCCGGGGCGAACGGGCCGTCGACGACGGCCTTGATCTTCAGACCGGGCGGGACGTTGAGCTGGGAGCGCAGGGAGCGGATCGAGGTCACGGCACCCATGAGCCGGCTCATCTCCACCTCGACCCCGGGATTGGACCAGTCGCCGGGGAGGCTCTGATAGCCGCCGCGCAGGATGAACTCGGCAGATTCACCGGCATACGCCTTGATCGCCGAGTAGAGCTCCTCGGTGACGAACGGCATGATGGGGTGGAGCGCTTTGAGCGAGGCCGCGAGCACCTGCACGAGCACCGCGCGGACGGCGTCCTTGCCCTCCCCCTCGGCGCCGGTCAGGCGTCCTTTCGCGAGCTCGATGTACCAGGCGCAGAACTCGTCCCACAGGAACACGTACAGCGCGCCCGCGGCGGCCGCCGGATCGTAGACGTCCATCGCGGCCTTCGCCTTGGCCAAAGTCGCCTGACAGCGCGATAAAATCCAGGCGTCCGCCGTTTCGAGGTTCTTCGAGCCGAGCTTATAGACCGCCGGGGTCTCCGGCAGGTTCATCAGCACGAAGCGAGTCGAGTTCCAGAGCTTGTTGACGAAGTTGCGCGCGCCGACGACCGACTGCTCGTCGAAGGCGATGTCCTTGCCGGGGAACGCCTGCGCCATCAGCGCGAAGCGCAGCGCGTCGGTGCCGTGCTTGTCCATCATGAGCAGCGGATCGATCACGTTGCCGAGCGACTTCGACATCTTCTTGCCGCTCTTGTCGCGGACGATGCCGTGGATGACGGCGTCGGGGAAAGCGGGCTTGTCCATGAACGCGTGGCCCATCATCTGCATGCGCGCGACCCAGAGGTACAGGATCTCGTAGCCGGTGACCAAAGTGGACGTGGGGTAGTAGTAGGCGAGGTCCTTCGTTTTCTCCGGCCAGCCGAACACCGCGAGCGGCCAAAGCGCCGAGGAGAACCAGGTGTCGAGCACGTCGGGGTCCTGCGTCCAGCCCGCGCCGGGAGACTCGAGGCTGACGAGAGGCTTCTCGCCGTCCTTGTACCAGACGGGGATGCGGTGGCCCCACCAGATCTGGCGCGACACGCACCAGTCCTTGATATTGACCAGCCAATCGCGGTAAGGCTTCTCCCAATTCTTCGGGTAGATCTTAAACTCGCCCGCGTCCAGAGCCTTGAGCGGCGCCTTGGCCAACTCCGTCTGCTTGACGAACCACTGCAGCGACAGCAGCGGCTCGATGACGGAGGCGCAGCGGTAGCACGTCTGCACCGCGCTCTTGTGGTCCTCTTTTTTGCGCAAGAAGCCCTGGGCCTCGAGATCGGCGACGATTTGATCCTGCGCCTTCTCGCGGGACAGGCCGGCGTACGGGCCGGCGGCCTCGGTCAGCTTGCCGTCCGGGCCGATGGCCTTGATCGCGGGGAGCTTGTGCCGCTCGCCCAGCTCCCAGTCGTTCTGGTCGTGCGCGGGAGTGACCTTCAGCGCTCCGGTGCCGAGCTCGAACTCGACGTACGAGTCCGACACGACCGGGATCGCGCGGCCGATGAACGGGATCAGCACCTTCTTGCCGACCATGTGCGCCCAGCGCGCGTCCTTCGGGTTGACGGCGACGGCCGTGTCGCCGAACATCGTGATCGGCCGGGTCGTCGCGACGACGACGCCCTCGCCGCCGCCTTCGAGCGCGTAATGAATGTGGTAGAGGTGTCCCTTGCGCTCCTCGCGCTCGACTTCGATGTCGGACAAAGCCGTTCCGCAGCGCACGCACCAGTTCACGAGGCGCTCGCCGCGATAGATCAAATCGCGCTCCCACAGCGTCTTGAACGCGTGGAATACGGCCTTGCCGCGCGCGTCGTCCATCGTGAACGCCTCGCGCTGCCAGTCGAGGGTGGAGCCGAGGCGATGGAGCTGGCCTAAGATGGTCTTCTTGCAGTCGCGCGTCCAGGCCTGCATACGCTCGAGGAACGCGTCGCGACCGAGGGCGTGGCGGTCGATCTTCTCGGCCTTGAGCTGCTTCTCCATCACGTTCTGCGTCGCGATGCCGCCGTGGTCGCAGCCCGGCACCCAGCAAGCTTCCTGGCCCAGCATGCGGTGATGTCGAATGAACGCGTCCTGCAGGGAATTATTCAGCGCGTGGCCGATGTGCAGCGCGCCGGTCACGTTCGGCGGCGGGATGACGATCGAAAAAGGCCTCGCTCCGTCGCGCGGCTCGGAATGAGAGAGCTTCGCCGCGTCCCACGACGCGAGGCGCTTCTCCTCGACCGGCTTCGGCTCGTAGGCTTTGTCGAGCATGTCAGGCTTTCAGGATGTGGCGGATCTTCGAGAGCAGGATCTCGCCGTCGATCGGCTTGCCGAGGTACTCGACGGCGCCGGACTGCAGGCCGCTAACGACGTCGATCGCCTCGTCCGAGCCGGAGAACAGGATCACCGGCGTCGCCGCGATCGAAGGATCGGACTTGAGCGAGCGGATCAGCTCGCGGCCGTCGGACCCGGGCATGTACAGGTCCATGATCACGAGGTCCGGTTTCTCGGCCCGCACGACCGCCAGCGCGCGCTCGGGATCGCCGACCGCGATGACGTAATAGCCCGCGTGATCGAGCGCGAGACGGACGGTCTCGCGAATCAGCACGTCGTCGTCGACGATGACGATCTTGCGGCGGACCGGCGGATGCTTCGCCTTGCTCATTTTAAAGGAGGTCCGAGGCCAGCGCGGCCAGCACGGAACGCTCGCTCTTCGTGAAGGTGACGTGGCCGAACAAGCCCTGGCCCTTGAAACGGTCGACGAGATTCGTGAGGCCGTTGCTCGCCGCGTCGAGATAGTAGTTGTCCACCTGGTGTGGATCGCCGGTCAGCACGATCTTGGCGCCCTGGCCCGCGCGCGAGATGATCGTCTTGATCTCGTGCGGCGTCAGGTTCTGCGAGTCATCGATGATGATCAGCAGGCCCGGCAAGGTGCGTCCGCGCAGGTAGGTCACGGCCTCGATCTCGAGGACGCCGTCCTCCATGAGCATCTGGATGTCCATGTCGCTCGTCTCGACGGAGCCTTTGGGCTTCTCGAGCAGGTAGGACAGGTTGTCGTAGATCGCGCCCATCCAGTTCGTGAGCTTCTCCTCCTTCGTTCCGGGCAGGAAGCCGAGGTCGTGGCCGACCGCGATGACCGGGCGCGCGACGAGGATGCGGCGGTATATCTTCTCCTCGAGTGTCTGCTGGAGCGCGGCCGCCAGCGCGATCATCGTCTTGCCGGAGCCCGCGAGGCCCACGAGCGTGACGAGCGAGATGTCGGGATTGAGCAGCAACTCGAGCGCGAAGCGCTGCTCGGTGTTGAGCGGCTTGATCCCCCACGGCGCCGAGTCGGCCTTGACGAGCGGCACGAGCGACTTCGACTTGAGATCGTAGCGGGCGAGCGCGCTCTTCGACGTGCCCTCGGCCTTCAGGATCACGAACTCGTTGGGCACGAGATCCGCGATCGTCGAGGGCAGGCGCTTGTCCTTGTAGAACGCGTCGATCGCCTCGCTGGAGACCGCGGCCTCGCGCCAGCCTTTGTAAAGGTCGTCGAGGTCGACCTTCTCCTTCTCGAAGTCCTGGGTCTCGAGGCCGAGCGACTCCGCCTTGATCCTCAGGTTGATGTCCTTCGAGATAAAGACGATGTTCTCGCCCTGCTTCTTGAGGTACAGCGCGCACGACAGAATCTCGTTGTCCTTCGTGTGCGCCGAGAACGCCTTCGGCAGCCCGTCGGAAACCTGGATCTCGACCTTGAGCTTGCCGCCATGCTCGAGGGGCACCCAGTCGGAGAGCTTGCCGTGCTGGCGCAGCTCGTCGAGCTTACGTGAAACGAAGCGGGCCGAGCGGCCGCGCTCGTCGTTGCTGCGCTTGAAGGTATCGAGCTCCTCGATGACGGTCAGCGGAATCACGACGCGCGAGCCTTCGAAGGAGAACATGGACATCGGATCGTGGAGAATGACGTTGGTGTCGAGCACGAAGGTCTTCATACGGGAGCCTCCTCACGATCAAACGGCGGCACGAATTCCTGAAAAGCGTCGTTGGCGAGGAAAATTCCATCGGCCGTGAGCTTCCAGAGGCCGCCCGCCTCCTCGACGAGACCGCGCGCCTTGAGCACGGCCCACGGGCCCGCGAACGCGGCTTTGAGGGCCTCGGACGGGACGAAGCCCGCGGTCAGGCGCAGGCCCAGAAACGCCTCCTCGCCGATCGCCTCGAGACCCTTCATCTCCTCGTTCTCGACGAGAGGACGCCGGCCCTTCTCGACGGCCTCGAGGTACGCGGGAATCCGCTCCTCATTGCTCTGCCGGCGCCCGCCGTAGTACGACGCCGCCGAGCAGCCGAGGCCGATATACTCGCCGCGGTTCCAATAATTGATGTTGTGCGCGGAGCGATGTCCGGGCTTCGCGTAGTTCGAGATCTCGTACTGCTCGAGGCCCGCGGCGGCGAGAGACCGCATCGACAGCTCGAACATCTCGCGGCCGAGGTCGGAGTCCTCCTCGACGCCGCGCTTGGCGAACAAGGTGCGGTCCTCCACCTGCAGGCCGTATAAAGAGACGTGCTCCGGAGCCAGCTCCAGAACGAAGTCGAGCGTGGCGCGCAGGCTGTCGAGCGTCTGGCCGGGCAGGCCGAACATGAGGTCCACCGACAGGGCGGGGATGCCGGCGCGGCGCGCGGCGTTGAACATCTCGGCGAACTCGCCGGAGGTGTGGCGCCGGCCGATGGCGGGCAGCAGCGCGTCGTCGGCCGTCTGCAGGCCGATCGAAAGCCGGGTCACCCCCTCGCGCGCCAGCACGTCGAGCTTTTCCGCGTCGAGACTCTCGGGATTGCCCTCGAAGGTGGACTCGACGAAGCGGGAAGACGGGTACGCGCGCCGCAGACGCGCGAACAAATCGGAGATCTGCGAAGCGGTTAGCTCGGAGGGCGTACCGCCGCCGACATAGAGAGTATCAAGCGGCGTCGCGGGCACCGGGTGCAACGCCGCCTCAGCCTCGAGTCCGGCGAGGTAGCGGTCGGCGAGCTTGTTCTGCCCGGAATAGGCGGCGAAATCGCAGTAAAAGCACTTCACCGAGCAGAACGGTATGTGGGCGTATAAACCGGTCAATTCGCCCGCATTTTCTTATATTTTCGCCCCTTCGCGCAAGGCTCCTCCCGTCGGACGACGGACCCAGGCCGGCGAAGGCCCAAAGACCCCTGGCGGGGGCGGCCGCGCGCCCTACCCTATCCTTATGTACGAGGTCCTGCTCGTCCTAACACTCTCCTCCCCCGCCCGCGCCGGCGTCGTCACCGCCGCGGAAGCCGGGGCGGCGTCCGGCGTGCCCGCGATCTCGCTGCAGACCGGGCTGAACTCGACGTCCGCCCCCACGCTCGGCACGGCTTTGACGGTCCCGGACCTGGCGCTTCCGGCGATGACGTTCAAGCGCGAGTCGTGGCGGATCGAGGGCAAGAAGCTCGAGCGGCTGGGCAGCGGCACGGTCGGCTTCGTCGACGTGCATCCGACCGCCCCCGGCCTCGTCATCAAGACCATCAACCCCTCCTTCGACCAACTGTTCAACGGCCTCGACCACAAGACGGCCGCCGAGGCCGACGACAAGGCCGCCGCCGAGCTCGAGCGCGCCGGCGCCGGCCCGAAGGTGCTCGCGACCCAGAAGATCGCCGGGCACCACGTGAGCATCCGCGAGCGGATTTTCGGGAAGACGATGATCGACCTGATGGACACCCGCGGCTACGGTGAGGAAGAGAACCGCCTGGTCATGGAGATGCTCGGGCGCATGGCCGAGAAGGGCGCCATGGTCACCGACCTCGTCCCCTCGAACGTGATGATCGGCACGACCGAGCGCGACGCCGAGCGTAAGGCGTATTTCATCGACGGCGGCATGGTGGAGTCGTTTCCCGAGGGGCTCGAGCCCGAGAAGCGCGTCGATTATATTCTCAATTACCCCCAAGTCGTCGGCATCCGCCAGGACCCCTCCAATTTCAAGCCGATCGAGATGACGAAGCGCTTTCGCTCCGCGGTCAACGAGGGCCTCGAGCGGTCGCGGCCGGCGACGCGCGCGCAACGCTTTTGGCAGGGCCTGAAACGCTTCTTCGCCAACGCCTACATCCAGCCGGTGCACTGATGGGCCCCCTGGCGAAAACGCGGTTTTGGGCGTATCCTGGGACTATGCACGCGCTCCCCTTGATCCTAGCGCTCGCTCTTCCCGCGCGCGCGGGAGTCGCCTCCTCAGCCGAGGCCGGGGCCGACGCGTCCGTGCCCAAGATCTCGCTGCAGACCTCACTGAGCCCGATATACACCCCCGCGCTCGGAACGGCTTTGACGCCGGGGCTGACCCCGACTTTGGCCGCTCCGTCGGTCCTGACGGCGCAGTCGCTGCCGGCGCCGCTTCCGGTCCAACTCATCTCCGTCCAGCCCGCCGCGCTGACCCTCCAGACCCAGCGGCCGGTCATGACCGCGGCGACGACGCCGGAGCTTCCGGGGACGGCGGTCGCGAAGACCGAAGCCGCCAAGACGCCCGTCGCCGAGCCGGGCACGCCCACGTTCAAGGCCAAGATCCTCGGGATGCTCAAGGCGCTCGCGAGCCCGTTTTCTAAAAAGGAAGTCCCTGAGGAGCTGCCCGGTGACGGCCCGGTCCACCCCCTGCTGACGGGCGAGTCGAAGTCGCTCGAGCTCGACGGCCTCACCTACAAGGGCGCACGTCTCCAGAAGAGCGGCCTCTCCGCGAAATCCCTCGGCGTGGGCATGCGCGGCTTCGTCGACGCGCACCCGTCGGTCCCGGGTGCCGTGATCAAGACGGTCAACATGGCCTCCTCGGCGAACCCGATGATCGCGGCCGAGCAGCTCACCGAGCACGCCTACTCCGAGAAGGAAGAGACGGTCGCGCGCGAGCTCGAGGCGCTGGGCGCCGGCCCGAAATACTTCGGCAAGACGACGCTCGACGGACGGCTCGTCAGCGTGCGCGAGCGGATCTACGGCAAGACGATCGAAAAAATGATGTCCGCGCGGACCTACGGCCACGAGGAGCACGCGCTCGTGCTCGCGATGCTCCGCAAGCTCGCGGACGCCGGCGTCACCGCGACCGATCTCAAGACCGAGAACATCATGATCGGCCGCACCGCGGCCGATCCGACGATCAAGGCCTGGCTCGTCGACGGCGGCTCGCTCGCCAAGCTCCCGGCCGGGACGGAAGCCGGCAAGAGCCTGGACGCCGTCCTCGATTCGTGGGTGCCGACGACGTCGCAGTTCGGCTCCGGCACGAGCCTGCGCAAGCTCACAGACAAAGGGCTCAAGCGCTTCAAAGGCGAGCCGCCTCCAAAGAACGAGGCCGAGCGCCTCGACCGCGAGTTCTCGAAGCTCGACTTCTGGGCCGAGGTCGCGCCCGTCGTCCGCGCCGAGATCGAGGGGCTGCGTGCTCGCAAGCTGTCGAAGGCGGACCTGGCCGCCTATGTGAAGAGCGAGGCCGACGCCGCCATCGCCCGCATCAAGGCCGCGCGCGGGATCGCCAATATGGGCTTCCACTATAATCTGCACGGCGGCCAGCGCGAGGAGTACGTCGGCGTCGGCATCCGCGCCACGATGGGCGACATCGCGCTGCGCTACGACATGAACGCGGACCGCAACTACAAGGTCTACTTCTTCCAGAGCGGCGAGCACGGCGGCTACGTGCCGCTCGACTCCAAGCACGGCGAGCATCTCTTCGCCAGCATCCGCATGGGCTTCGCGCTGAGCCTCTTCGACCTCGACGCCCCGTCTCTCAAGGAGGCTCGCGCCGACGGCCGCATCAAGAACTTCGGCTCGATCTCGATGGACTTCCACGGGCTGGGCGGCGTCCCGTACGAGACGTACCTCGCCCCGCCGGTCGAGGTCTTCCGGAACACCTCGAAGAAAGTCGGCATGGGCAAGCTGTCCTGGGACGAGGAGACCTTGGCGACCGTGCGCTACCTCGAAGCCGCCGTGACCAACGGCGGCCCCTACGTCCCCGGCGGCGCGGCCGCCGCCGCCGAGGCCAAGGCCCTCGGGAAAACCGCCCGCGAGCTCGCCGCCGCGAAAGCGAGCCCGAAGGAGCGAATCATCCCGCAGTTCGCGCTCGTCGACAACTCCTTCCTCTACCACGGCACGACCCTCGACGATGTCGCGAGGATCGTCGCGGCCGGCGGCGACATGGCCCCCGAGGTCTCCCAATTCTCGATGCGCTCGCGCGACTCCGTCGGCTACGCCTCCGAGCGCCGCCGCCGCGTCGGCGGTTCGGGCAATCCCGAGGTCCTGCTCCAGTTCGACGGGGCTAAGCTCGCGGCCTACGTCAGCGGCGAGCAGTTCAAGGCCGCCCTCGCGATGACCGACCGCGGCATGCCCCCGGTGCACGCCGCCTACGTCGCCGCGACGAAGCCCTTGCCGCTGTCGCTGATGACGCAGGCCTCCAAAACGACTATCCTCTCCTGGATGCGCGCGAACAACGATCCCCGCCTGGCCGCCTTCGAAGCCGTCCTTAAATGAGCGCCCACCGCGCGGGCTTCGTGGCGCTCGCCGGCCGCCCCAACGTCGGGAAGTCGACGCTGATGAACTCGCTGCTCAAGTTCAAGCTGTCGATCGTCTCGCACAAGCCGCAGACGACGCGCCACAAGATCCTCGGGATTCTCGAGGGCGACGAGTTCCAGGCCTGCTTCCTCGATACGCCGGGCCTCATCGATGAGCCCTCCGACGACCTGCAGAAAAGCCTGCGCCACGAGTCGACCCGCGCGATCCGCGACGACGCAGACCTGGTCGTGTACATGGTGGACGCGGTCGAAGCGAACCCCGCGAAGGTCGGGAACACCTTCGTGCGTCCCGGCACCCCGGTCCTCCTCGTCATCAACAAGTGCGACCGCGACGTGGCCGAAACCAAGCTCGCGGCGATCGAGAAAGCCTACTCCGTCGCCCTCAACCCCGAGAAGGTCTTCCGCATCTCCGCGCTCAAGAACCAGGGCGTCGAGGAACTGAAGGCCGAGATTCTCTCGCGGCTCCCCGAGAGCGAGCCGTTCTACGACAAGGGCCAGCTCTCCGACCGCTGGGAGCGCTTCTTCGCCACCGAGATCGTCCGCGAGCAGGTCTTCGATCTCTACCACGATGAAATCCCGCACGCGGTCGCCGTCGTCGTCGAGACCTTCCGCGAGAATCAGGGGAGGCCCGACGACGTGTTCGCCACCCTGTACGTCGAGCGCGACGGCCAGAAGGGCATCATCATCGGCAAGGGCGGCAAGGACCTCCACCGCCTGACCGAGCGTTCGCAAGCCATGCTCGAGGCGTTCCTCGGCCGGGAAGTCACGCTCGAGCTCTGGATCAAGGTGCGCAAGGACTGGCGCAAGGATCCGCGGTCTCTCAAAGAATTCGGCTACACCTCTTAGCCGCCCCCCGGACCCACCCTCTTTTGGTTTTGTGCTTTAAAGCAAAGCGTGCGCGCAATGCCGAGAATAAACCCACCTATTCCGTTTCCGTTTGCTTTAAAGCACAAAACCAAAAGAGGGATGCTGGCGGGAGCAGGGAACTTTTCGCGGGGTTCGATCGTATGAAGTCATGCCCCTCGAAGACGCCGTCACCCGACTCTCCCGCCGCCTCAGGCATCTGAGGCTGGGACGCGGCGTGTCTCAGCTTCAGCTGCCCGACACGGCGGGCGTCAATCACTCGGTCGTCAACCGCGCCGAGCGCGGAGCGGACGCCAAGCTGGCGACCTGCTCACCGAGGAGGCCGAACGCCGCCGGGAGAGGCGCTTGGAAGGATTGTGCTCCGGGAAACGGCGTTTTTATTGAAAGATATCGTAGTATGTCCCCGCATGAAGAAGACCAAGGCCGCTCCGAAGCCGCAGCCTGCCGCCCCTAAGGCCCCCGCCGCGCCCAAGCCCCGTCCGGTCGGCAAGACCGCCGACGAGATGGGCAAGCAGCAACGCGAGATTTCCGTCTCGGAATTCTTCACCAAGAACCGGCATCTGCTCGGCTTCGACAACCCGCGCAAGGCCCTGCTCACCGCCGTCAAGGAAGCCGTCGACAACGCTCTCGACGCCTCGGAAGAGGCCGGCATCCTGCCCGAGATCGTCGTCAAGCTCGTCGCGGTCACCCCCGAGGGCGGCCCCGCGCCGGTCGTCTCGCAGGCCACGCGCTTCCAGGTCACGATCATCGACTACGGCCCCGGCATCGTCCGCGACCAGATCCCCAAGATTTTCGCCAAGCTCCTGTACGGCTCCAAGTTCCACCGCCTGCGCATGAGCCGCGGACAGCAAGGAATAGGCATCTCTGCCGCCGGCATGTACGGCCAGCTTACCACGGGCAAGCCCGTCAAGATCATCTCGCGCACCGGCGAGAAGCAGCCCGCCCACTACTTCGAGGTGCAGATCGACTCGAAGAAGAACGAGCCGATCATCCTCGAGAAGAAGCAGATCGAGTGGGAGGCCCACCGCGGCACCCAGGTGACCATCGAGCTCGAGGGCAAGTACGTGAAGGGTCGCGCCTCGGTCGACGAGTACATGGAGCTTTCCGCGATCTCGAACCCGCATGCCCAGTTCACCTACCACGCCCCCGACGGCGAGACGAAGGTGTACCCGCGCACGATCCAGCACAACCCCGATCCGCCCAAGGAGATCAAGCCGCATCCGTACGGCATCGAGCTCGGCATGCTGCTGAAGATGCTCCAGGACACGAAGAGCCACTGGCTCGCGGGCTTCCTATCGGCCGATTTCTCCCGGGTCTCGACCGAGACCGCGGAGCAGATGTGCAAGGAAGCCGGGATTTCCCCGAAGAAGCGCCCGCGCGACGTCGTCGGCATGGAAGCGGAGAAGCTGTTCCGGGTCATCCAGGCCACGAAGCTGATGGCCCCGCCCACGAACTGCCTCTCGCCGATCGGCGAGAAGGCCATCCTCGCGGGCCTGTTCAAGCAGATCAAGGGCGATTTCTACACCGCCGTCAGCCGCCCGCCGGCGGTCTATCGCGGCAATCCCTTCATCATCGAGGCCGGCCTCGCCTGGGGCCGCGGCCCCGAGCAGGCGGCGCTCGA
The DNA here is from genome assembly GCA_038211115.1 of Elusimicrobiota bacterium. Taxonomy (GTDB): domain Bacteria; phylum Elusimicrobiota; class Elusimicrobia; order UBA1565; family UBA9628; genus GWA2-66-18. Next base: position 22,894 of record JBBQVX010000011.1, read on the forward strand.
CGCCGCGAACGCGATCAAGGCGCCGCTCGCCGAAGGTGAGAGCCACGACGGCGACGACAACGAGCTGGCGCGCGTAATGCGCTTCGCCAACCGCGTCCCCCTCCTTTATCAGCAGTCCGCGTGCTCGACCTTCAAGGCCGTGCTCGACACGACCTGGAAGAACTACGGCATCGCGCAGTCGCGCGGTGCGCCCCCCGCGGGCCCCATGGTCGTGTTCGTGCACATGGCGTCCGTATGGGTCCCTTTCACGAGCGAGTCCAAGGAAGCCATCGCGGACTACGACGAGATCCGCAAGGAGATCACGCTCGCGCTGCGCGAAGCCGGCCGGCGCCTGGGCGTGTTCATCAAGCGCCGCGACCGCGCCCACGCGGAGAGCAAGCGCCGCGACATCTTCGAGCTGTACATCGAGGAAGTGGTGGGCGCGTGCAGCCGCCTCAAGGGCGGCAAGATCGCCGAAGGCAAGCTGCGCACCCAGCTCACCGAGATCGCCAAGAAGATCACCGGCGGCCAGAAGACCGACGAGATGCTCGACAAGAACGCGGGCCCGCACGGCCTGCCGCACTCGATCATCGTGACGGCCGAAGGTATCGAAGGCGACGTGCCCGTCGAGGGTCCCGTCACCGTGACCGAGTCCGCCCCGGCCGCTCCCGCAGCGCCCGAGCCCGCGCCGAAAAAGAAGTCCAAGCCGACGAAAAAGAAGTCCGCGAAGAAGAAAAAGAGATAACCCATGGCCACCAAAACGAACCCTGCGGTCACCAAGAAGCTGATCGGCCTGGCGGATCTCGTCATCGACGCCGCGGCCAGGAAAAAGGACCCCGCCATCGCCATCCCGGTCCGCTCATTGTCGAACGTGAGCTTCAACGCCAAGAAAGGCTACATCGAGATGGGCAAGAACAAGCAGATGCGCACGTTCTTCAACGTCGGCATGGCCAAGAAGTTCATGCAGACGATGCTGGTGGCCGACGCGCTGGCGGAGCTGCAGAAGGCGGACCTGACGACCAGCCTCCGCGAAATTTACTACCGCACGAAGCACACGATGGGCGATTCCCACGAGAACACCTTCGACGACCAGGCCGAGTCCGACCCGGTCATCGAGGACCTCGAGGTCGGCCTCGCCGCGCTGCGAGAGGAGTTCCACGTGCGCGCCGAGAACGCGGGCACCATCATCGGCCCGGTCGTCTTCGAAGACGACGGCGACAAGGTGGACTGCGCCAAATTAGGAAAGGGCGGCTACTCCGTCCCTTCGATCGTCGAGGACGAGTACGTCAAGATCAAGAAGTGCACCGCGGACTTCGTGCTCCTCGTCGAGAAGGGTACGCAGTGGAACCGCCTCGCCGAGGACAAGTTCTGGAAGAAGTACAACTGCATCCTGCTTACCGGCAACGGCCAGCCGCCGCGCGGCGTCCGCCGCCTGGCGCGCCGCCTGCACGAGGAGAAGAAGCTCCCCGTCTACGTCCTCGTCGACAACGACCCGTGGGGGTACTACATCTACTCCGTCGTCAAGCAGGGCTCGATCAACCTCGCCTTCGAAAGCCAGCGCATGGCCATCCCGGACGCGAAGTTCATCGGCCTGTCGAGCGCCGACCCGGAAACCTACGATCTCCCGCGCAACGTCGGCATCAAGCTCAACGACAAGGACATCGCCCGCGCCAAGGAGCTGATGAACTACGCCTGGTTCCAAAAGAAGGAGTGGCAGGTGGAAATTCAGCGCATGCTCAAGAGCGGCCTCAAGTACGAATTAGACGCGCTCGCGAACAAGGACTTCCAGTACCTGACGAAGACCTACCTGCCCAAGAAGCTCAAGGACAGGGACTGGCTCGACTGATCAGAAGCAGCCGTATTCGGGCGTAAGGCTCACGATCAGCTCGCGCAGCAGCGGATAGGCCTCGACGAGGTCGTTGCGCTTGGCGAGCTCGAAGTCCTTGAACTCGAAAGCCGGCGCGACCGTGCAGCCGCACAGCACGTAGCCTGCCCCCTTCGCCGGACGTCCTCCGAACCAATACCCAGCGGGCACGGCGTGCTGAGGAAGCTCCGGCCCGATCAACACGGTCTCGGCCCTCCCCTCAGGGGAGATCTGCGTGAGCTCGAGGACCCCGCCGCGGTGCCAGTGCCACAGCTCGTCGCTCTTGATGCGGTGAAGGTTCGATTTGTCCCCCTCCCCGAGCAGGTAGAGGATCGCGGTCGACGCGGCGGAGCGGTACGTCTCCTTGTAGAAGCCGCCCTCGGGGTGCGGCTCCAAGCCGAGAGACCGCGCGAGCTCGTCCGCGGTCAAGACCCGTGCGCGGCCGCTTCGACGGGCTTGTGCCCGTTCGCGCGGGCGCGCGAAGGCAGGAGCTTGTTCTCGTCGGCCGGCGGGAGGTGGTCGACGTACGTGTATTCGGAAAGCACCGCCTCGTAGCGGTCCACCAGATCGGCGGCCTCGCGAGGCTTCAGCGCGCCCGACTTGATCTGCGCGTCGGCGGCCTCCTTGATCATGCGCACGAGCTCGAAGTCGGAGTACTGGATGCCGGTGAGCACGTCGCGCACCGTCTGGCCCTGTATCGTCTCCTCGATGTAGTAGCCCTTCTCCTCGGCCGCGTCCTGGAACACGTGAACCTCGTTCACGCGCCCGAACAGGTTGTGGATGTCGCCCATCGTCGCCTGATAGGCGCCCATCAGGAAGAAGCCGAGGTAGTAGGGCTTGCCGTCGAGCGTGTGGACCGGAAGGGTGCCGCCCGCGCTGCGGTGGCAGGCGAAGTTGTTGATCTTGCCGTCGGAATCGCACGTGATGTCGACGAGCGACGCGCGGCGCACCGGCTCCTCATTCAGGCGGTGCAGCGGCATGATCGGGAACAGCTGGCCGATCGCCCAGGAGTCGGGCAGGGACTGGAACAGCGAGAAGTTGCAGAGATACTGGTCGTTGAGCGCCTTCTGCATCTCGAGCAGGTCCTCGGAGACGAACTTCGCCTTCGGGAGGTGCTTGCCGATCTCGAGGCACAGCTTCCAGTAGAAATGCTCGACCTTGGCCTTATCCTCGAGGCCGAGGTAGCCGAGCTTGAACAAGGTGAAGGATTCTTCCAGGTGCTGTTGGCCGTCGTGGAAGCTCTCGGCGAGGTTCTTCGGGTTGAGGCCCTTGATCGCCTCGCGCAGCTCGCGCACGACCTGGTGCTCATCCGGCGTTTCCTTGAATTCGATGGGCGTAGCGCCCGTCTCGATCGAGCCGAACACGTTGACGACGAGGAGCGCGTGGTGGGCGACCATCGAGCGGCCGGACTCGGTGACGAGGTTCGGCTCGGGGACCTTCTCCTGCTTGCAGACTTCCTGCACCGCGTAGACCACGTCGGCGACGTACTCGCGCAGGTTGTAGTTCATCGAGCTGTCGACGGCGGTGTGCGTGCCGTCGTAGTCGACGCCGAGGCCGCCGCCGCAGTCGACGTATTCGAGGCCGAGGCCCATCTTGCGCAGCTTCGCGTAATAGCGAGCGCCTTCCTTGACCGCGTCCTTGATCACGCGGATGTCGCTGATCTGGGAGCCGATGTGGAAGTGCACGAGCTTCAGGCAGTCGGCCATACCCTCGGCTTTGAGCGTCTCGACGGCCGCCAAAATTTCCGGAGTCGTAAGGCCGAACTTGGCGAAGTGGCCCGACGAGGAGCGCCACTTGCCGACGCCGGTCGTCTGGAGTTTCACGCGTACGCCGATCAGCGGGCGCACGCCGGCGTCCTTCGCGGCGTCGAGCAGCAGCCTGAGCTCGGAGAGCTTCTCGACGACGACGATGACCTTTTTGCCGAGCTTGAGCCCGATCATCGCGAGCCGCATCATCGACTCGTCCTTGTAGCCGTTGACGATCGTCAGCGAGTCGCCCGAGTTCATCGCCAGCACGGCGAGCAGCTCGCCCTTGGAGCCGGCCTCGAGGCCGTACTGCCAGGCGCGTCCCGCGTCGCTGATCTCCTCGACGACCTCGCGGAACTGGTTGACCTTGATCGGGTACACGCCGTAGAAGCGCGCGCCGTAGCCGAATTCCTTGATCGCGGCGTCGAACGCCTCGTTGATCAGGTTCACGCGGCGTCTGAGGATGTCTTGGAAGCGGATGAGCACCGGCATTTTAATATTGCGCGAGGTGACGTCGTCGACGACGTCGAGGATGTCGATGGCGCCCTCGGGTTCGCGCTTGGGCTGGAGCGTCACGTTGCCCTTGCCGTTGATGCCGAAGTACTTGAGGCCCCACCCCTCGAGGTTATAGAGCTGTTCGGCGGCTTCGATCGTCCAGGGCTTCGCGATGGGCATTGGGAATTATATCAATCCGGGGAGAAATGCCCCGGGTATTTATCGCCGACGCACGGCGCCTTGAGGCACGGCTTGATCAGGGCGCGAAGGCCCCACTCGTCCTTCTCCGCGTAGGCGGCCTTGTAGGCCGCGAGCGCCTCCTCGCGGCGACCGCGCGCGTCGAAGATCTGCCCGGCGCGCACGCGGCTCCAAACGGTCCAGCGCGTGCGCAGCCCGGGGCCGGTCGTCTCGGCGCCGGCCTGGAACTCGCCGAGCGCCTGGTCCCTGTCTCCCGCTCCCCACAGCAGCGTGCCGAGCAGGGCGTGGCTCTTGGCCAGGTTCCGCGCGGGGTAGCGACCGCTCTTCACGCGGGCTTGGTACTCGCGCGCCGCCTTGACGGCCTCGTCGAGCTTCTTGTCCTCGTAGAGCGCGACGACGTACGCGGCGTCGAGCATCTGGCTGTCGGGATAGCGGGCATGGACCTGGCGCATGAGCTTGAGCGCTTCGGGCGGATTGCGCGCGTCGAAAGGATCCTCGATGAAGATCTCGACGAGGATGAGCTGGGCGGAGGTCTTCGCGTAGTCGCCCTTCTCGGCCGCGATCTTGATCTCGCGGATGCCGCGCGTTCTGTCGCCGCCGAGCATGATCTTCGCGAGCCAGCCCGCGAATTTCGGGATCGTCGCGACGTAATAGTCGAACATGCCGAGCCCGAGCTGGGCGTCGTACAACTCCGGGTCGAGCTTCGCGGCGAGGCGGATCGTCTTCATCGAGGTCCGTCCATGGCCGAACGCTTTCAGCCACTGATGCTGGACGATGGCCAGACGTCCGGAAATACCATGGGCCGAGCCGAGCACGAACAGGACGTCCGGGTCCTTCGGGTGCGTCTTCAGATACGTCTCCGCGACCTTGGTCGCGACGGCGGTCTTCACCTCGAACGTCTTGATCAGCGCGGGGTCGTCCTCCTCGGTGCCATAGGCGAAGCGGATGAGATCGGTGGCCGCGCGGCCGAGGTATGCATGCGGATAGGCGGGATCGAGGGCGATCGCCTTGTCCATGGCGGCATCGGCCCCCGCGAAGTCCATATTGTAGATGGCGTCGATGCCCTCCCGAAGCAGCTTGTCCATCTCGGGGGTCACCGAAGTCTTGCGGGCGGCGGCGGGGGCCGCCAGGAACAGCAGAATCAGCAATTGTCGCACGGGCAGGCGATATTCTATCATTGCCTCAGCTCTTTATGAAGGCCATCCTGGCCCGCGACGGCCACGCCGCACTCGCCGAAGTCCCGATCCCCGCGATCGGAGACGGCGAATTCCTGCTGGCCGTCGAAGTCTGCGGCCTGTGCGGCACGGACGTCATGAAGCTCGACACGAAGGCCAAAGGCGCGATCCTCGGCCACGAGCTGTGCGGCAAGGTCGAAAAAGCGGGCCCCCAATCCCCTTTCCTCCCGGGCGAGCGCGTCGTCGTCTCCCACCACGTGCCCTGCCTCACCTGCCATTACTGCCGTAAAGGCCAGGAAAGCATGTGCCGTCAGTTCAAGTCGACGAACATCGAGCCCGGCGGCTTTTCGGAGTTCGTGCGCGTGCCCGCGCTGCACGCGAAGCACGCGACGTTCAAAGTCCCCGACAACCTCGACGCGCTCTCCGCCTCCCAGACCGAGCCGCTCGCCTGCGTCCTGCGCAACGTCAAGCGCATCGGCGCGGCGGAGGGCGACACGGTCGGCATCATCGGCCTCGGCGCCATCGGCCAGATGACGGGCCAGCTGCTCAAGCTGTGGGGCGTGAAGGCCGTCGGCCTCGATCTCGATCCCGAACGCGTGAAGAAATTCTCCCGTTGGGGCTCGGCCACGGTCAGCGCGGACGAGTTCGCCCAGTACGGCCGCGACCAAAGCGACGGCCGCGGCTTCGACGCCATCATCTTCTCCGCCGGCACCCCCGCGCTCGTCGCGCGCTGCGTGGCCTGGCTGCGCGACGGCGGCATCCTGAACGTCTTCGCCTCGTTCCACCCCGATCCGTTCATGAAGCTCGACCTCAACGCGATCTATCACCGCGAGCTCTCGGTGCTGTCGTCCTACTCCCCCTCGCTCGCCGACCTGAAAGAGGCGTTCGACCTGATCGCCTCCAAGAAGTTCAACCCGCTGATTCTCGGGCCCTTGTCCTTCCCTCTCTCGAAGTTCGACGACGCGATCAAGGCCGTGAAGTCGCGCCAGACCCTCAAGTCGATCCTGGTGCCGCGATGAGGCAGGTCATCTACTACGGCCCGCGCGACATCAAGCTCGAGGAGCGACCGACGCCGTCCCCCGGCGCGGGCGAGGTCGTCGTGAAGCTCGGGGCGGCGCTGACCTGCGGCACCGACTTCAAGGCGTACCGCCAGGGGCACCCCGTGCTCCTCGGGACCTACCCCTCGCCCTTCGGGCACGAGCTGGCCGGCACGGTCTCCGCCGCAGGCAAGGGCGTGACGTCCGTCAAGGAAGGCGACCGCGTCGTCGTCGCGAACTCCGCGCCGATGGACGACTGCTTCTGGTGCACGCACGGCCAGAATCACCTCTGCCCGAAGCTCAAGCTGCACAACGGCGCCTACGCCGAGTACGATCTCGTGCCCGCGCACATCGTGAGGCATAACCTCCACCCGCTGAAGTCCTCCGTACCGTTCGAGGTCGGCGCGATGGCCGAGCCGTTCTCGACCACGATCCACGCCGCCGAGATCCTGAACGTCGTCGCCGGCGACACCGCCCTGATCATGGGCGCGGGCCCGATGGCGATCATGCTCGTGCACGCGCTGACCGCGCGCGGCGCGCGCGTCGGCGTCTTGGGCCGCTCTAAGGACCATCTGCCCGCGACGGCGGCGGCCGGCGCCGAGAAAACCTTCAGCAGCCTCGACGCCGATTTCAAGGAGCGCGTCCGGGCCTGGGCCGACGGCCGCGGCCCCGACCACGTCTTCGAGGCGGTCGGCAAGGCCGAGACGAGCCTGCTCGCCGTCGATCTCGTCCGCGACGGCGGCAAGGTCTGCCTGTTCGGAGGCTGCGCTCAGGGCACGACCGTGCCGTACGACGTGCACCGCGTCCACTACAAGCAGATCGCGATCCACGGCGTCTTCCACCACACCCCCCGCCATTTCGGCGAGGCGGTCCGCCTCCTCTCCGAGGGCAAGGTGAAGACCGGCCTCATCATCAGCGGAGCCGTGAAGCTGGCCGACATACCCGCCTTCTTCGCCGCGAACGCGGACAAATCGATCCCCAAGTCGGTGGTGACCGCGTGAGCCTCGAGCGCGCCTTCGCCGTCGCCCGCCGCGTGCATCCCCGCGCGACGAGCCCGAATCCCCGCGTCGGCTGCGTGCTCGTCAAAGGCGGGCGGGTGATCGGGGAAGGCGCCCATCTCGCCTGCGGACAGGCGCACGCCGAGCCGAACGCCCTGGCGAAGGCCGGGCCGCGCGCCAAGGGCGCGACCGCCTATCTGACGATGGAGCCTTGCGCTCCGTTCAAAGGCAAGAAGACGCCGTCCTGCGCCGAGGCGCTCGCCGCCTCCGGCGTGCGCCGCGTGGTCTGCGCCTCGCTCGATCCGAACCCGAAGGTCGCCGGCCGCGGGCTCGCCATTCTCCGCCGCGCCGGCGTCTCCGTCGCGCGCGACCCCGCCTTCCAGGCCGAGGCCGAGGCGCTCAACCGCGGGTTCTTCTCCGTCATGCGCCGCCGCCGCCCCTGGGTCATCCTCAAGACGGCGCTCTCGCTCGACGGCAAGGCCGCCGCGGCCAACGGGAAGTCGCGCTGGGTGACCGGCAAGCCCGCGCGGGCCGCGGTGCACCGCCTGCGCGCGGAACTCGACGCGATCCTGGTCGGCGCAGGCACAGTGCTCGCCGACGATCCCGCGCTGACCGCGCACGGCGCCGGCCGGAACCCCCTGCGCGTCGTGCTCAAGGGCCGCCGCCCCCTTCCCCGCCGCGCCCGCGTCTTCGATGCGTCCGCCGAAACCGTCGTCCACCGCGGAACCTTGCCCTCCCTCTTGAAAGCCCTCGCCCGCCGCGGCGTCGGCACGATCCTCGTCGAAGGCGGACCGACCGTTCACGCGTCGTTCCTGAAGGCGGGCCTCGTGGACGAAGTGAAGGTGTTCCTCGCCCCGAAGCTGCTGTCCGGCTCGCTCGACCCCAACACGGCGCCGAGCCTGAAAGCGCCGAAGGTCTCGCGCCTCGGCGGCGACTGGCTCATCCAGGGAGTCCTCTGATGTTCACCGGCATCATCAATCATCTCGGCACGGTCAAGAAACGGACCGCCACGACCCTGACCATCGCCGCGCCGCTGAAGCCCAAGCGCGGAGCCTCCGTCGCCGTCAACGGCGTCTGCCTCACCGCGACGAACGGCCTGGCCTTCGACGTCGGCCCGGAGACCTGGAAGCGGACGAACCTCGGCGCGCTCAAGCCGGGGCGGGTCGTCAACATCGAGCCCTCGCTCAAGCTCGGCGACGAGATCGGCGGCCACTTCGTCAGCGGCCACGTCGACGCCCCGGCGGACGTGATCTCCCTCGAGCCGTGGGGCGAGGGCTTCTATCGCCTGCGCGTCGAGCTGCCCTCGGCGCTGCGCGGCCTCGTCGCCGTCAAAGGCTCGATCGCGATCGACGGGATCAGCCTCACCGTCACGGCCGTCTCCAAGGACCGGTTCGAGGTCATGCTGGTGCCGCACACGCTCCAAAACACGAATCTCGGACGCCGCAAGGCGTACGACAAGGTCAATCTGGAAGCCGATCCCCTCGCGCGCTACGCGATGGCGGCGGCGAACGTCCTGAGGCACGGAAAATGAAGGCAGCGAAAGGCTTCGACGACATCGAGGACGCGATCTCCGACATACGCAAGGGGCGCATGGTGGTGGTCGTCGACGACCCCAACCGCGAGAACGAGGGCGACATCGTGATCGCCGCGGAAAAATGCGGAGTAGCCGCAGTGAACTTCATGGCCGTCCACGCGCGCGGGCTCATCTGCGTGCCGCTTCCCGCCTCCCGCCTCGACGTACTCAAGCTCCAGCCGATGATCGATCCGTCCGCCTCCTTGAGCTCCGTCCCCGGCAAAGATACCGCGTTCACGATCTCCGTCGACGTCAAGCGCGGCACGAGCACCGGCATCTCCGCCCGGGACCGCGCGCTCACAATCAAGGCCCTGATCGACCCGAAGACGCGCCCCGAGGATCTCGGCCGCCCCGGCCACATCTTCCCGTTGAGGGCCAAGGAAGGCGGCGTGTTGGTCCGCGCGGGCCACACCGAAGCCGCCGTGGACCTCGCCCGCCTGGCCGGCCTGAACCCGTCCGGCGTCATCTGCGAGATCCTCAACCCGGACGGCACGATGTCGCGCACGCAGCAGCTCATGAAGTTCGCGCGCAAGCACAAGCTTAAGATCGTCACGATCGCCGACCTCATCGAGCACCGGCGCCGCAAGGACCGCCTCGTCGAGCGCAAAGCGAGCGCGAAGCTCCCGACGAAATACGGCGACTTCACAATCCGCGTCTACGAGGAGAGCCTCACCGGCAAGGTCCACCTCGCGATGGTCAAGGGCGAAGTGCGCGGCGCCAAGAACGTGCTCGTGCGCGTGCATTCCTCCTGCGTGACCGGCGACGCGCTGTTCTCCGCCAAGTGCGACTGCGGCACCCAGCTCGACGCCGCCCTCAAGCAGATCGCCGCCGCCAAGAAAGGCGTCCTCGTCTACCTGAACCAGGAGGGCCGCGGCATCGGCCTCATCAACAAGATCAAAGCCTACGCCCTGCAGGACAAGGGGCTCGACACCGTCCAGGCGAACTTGGCGCTCGGCCTCAAGCCCGACCTACGCGAGTACGGCATTGGCGCGCAGATTCTGGCCGACCAGGGCCTCACCTCGATCCGCATCCTCACCAACAATCCGCGCAAGATCGTCGGCATCGAGGGCTACGGCCTCACGGTCGCCGAGCGCGTGCACCTGCAGATGCCGTCCACCAAGCATACCGCCGGCTATCTGCGCGTCAAGCGCGAGAAGATGGGCCACTTGTTGAGCGTTCCCGAGGAGATGAGATAATGAAACGAGTCGCCATCGTCAAATCGCGGTTCAACGAGGAGGTCACCTCGCGGCTGCTCGCGAGCTGCCTCAAGACGTTCAAGGCCGAAGGCTGGGCCGACGCGCAACTCAAGGTCGTCGAGGTTCCCGGCGGCTGGGAAATCCCCTGGGCCGTGCAGGAGCTCGCCAAAACCAACCTCTATCAGGCCGTCGTCACGCTCGGCTGCGTGCTCAAGGGGCAGACGCCGCAGAACGACCACCTCGCGCGGTCGCTCGTGCAGAGCCTGCACCGCATCTCCCTCGACACGCGAATCCCCGTGATCCTCGGCGTCATCACGCCGAACAGCGGGAAGCAGGCCCTCGCGCGGACGAAGGGCAAGATGGACCGCGGCCACGAGGCCGCGCTCGCCGCGCTCGAGATGATCGCGCTCAAGGAGGAGCTCCGTGGGTCGTAGGCGGCTGGCGCGCGAGATCGCCCTTCAGGCCCTATACGTCGCGGACGTGGCGCACACGCCCGCGCTCGAGGCGTTCGCGATCGTGACGAGGCGCGAAGGCGAGGAAGTCGACGCCGAGACGCTTGAGTTCGCCCGCGCGCTCGCGCTCGGCGCGCTCGAGAGCGTCGAGGCGCTCGACCTGACCATTCAGGGGCAGGCCGCCAACTGGTCCATGGTCCGGATGGCCGCGGTCGACCGGAACGTCCTGCGCCTCGCCGCCTACGAGCTCGAGGACCGCCCCGACACGCCGGTCGGCGTCATCATCGACGAAGCGATCGAGATCGTTCGCAAGTACTCGACCGAGGAAGCCACGCGCTTCATCAACGGAATCCTCGACTCGCTCAAGAAGCTCCGTGACGGCAAGGCCAAGAAGAAGAATGCCCGCAAAACAGAGCCCTAAAACCGAGATCTCGTCTCTACGGGCCGAGATCCGCGAGCACGACCGGCGCTACTACCTGCTCGACAACCCCGTCGTCTCGGACACCGAGTACGACAAGCTCATGGCGCGCCTCAAGGCGCTCGAGGAGGCGCATCCCGAGCACGCGGATCCGGATTCCCCCACGCGGCGCGTCGGCGGCGGCGTCGGCTCCGATTTTGCGCCGGTCAAGCACGCCGTCCCGATGCTGTCGCTCGACAACGCCTACGAGGAGGCGGACATCCGCGCCTGGGACGAGCGCGTGCGAAAGAACCTGCCGCCCGGAGAGGCTCCGTCCTACCTCGTCGAGCCGAAGGTCGACGGCCTGTCCTGCGCCCTGACGTACGAGAACGGCGTCCTCGTTCGCGCCGCGACGCGCGGCGACGGCGAGACCGGCGAAGACGTGACCGCAAACGCGCGCGCGATCTCGGCGATCCCGCTGAAGCTGTCCGGCGAGCCCCCGAAGCGCCTCGAGGTCCGCGGCGAAGTATACATGACGTTCAAGGGCTTCGAACGCGTCAACGAGGAGGAGAAGCGCGCCGGCCGCGAGCCGTTCGCCAACCCCCGGAACTGCGCCGCCGGCTCGCTGCGCCAGAAGGACCCGGCGATCACCGCGAGCCGCCGCCTGCGCTTCCAAGCCCACTCGTACGGCGTTTGGGAAGGCGCCGAGCCCGCGTCGCACTCCGAGTTCCTCGACGAGTGCCGCGCTCTCGGCCTCGCGTCGAGCCCCTATAAACGCTGCGGCTCCGTCGACGACGTCGTCGCCTGGTACTCCGAGTTCAAGGAAAAGGAGATGCCGAAGCTCGCGTACGCGGTCGACGGTCTCGTCGTCAAGGTGGACTCCTTCGCGCACCAGCGCCGCCTCGGCTGGACCGCGAAAAGCCCCAGGTGGGGCATCGCCTTCAAGTACCCGGCCCAGCAGGCCACCTCGGTCGTGCGCGACGTCGAGTATTCCGTCGGACGCACAGGCGCGATCACGCCCGTCGCGAAGCTCGAGCCCGTGTTCTGCGCTGGCGTGACGATCTCCTCGGTCACGCTCCACAACTTCGAGGAGGTCGAGCGCCTCGGCCTGCGCATCGGCGACCGCGTCCTCATCGAGCGCGCCGGCGAGGTCATCCCCAAGGTCATCAAGGTCGTGGAGAAGGCCGGCCGCGGCAGAAAAATCCTCCCGCCCAAGACCTGCCCGGACTGCAATTCCCCGGTCTTAAAAGAAGAGGGCCTCGTCGCCTACCGTTGCGACAACCCCTCTTGTCCAGCTCAGCTCCGGCGAACCTTAGAACACTTCGCCTCGCGCCCGGCGATGGACATCGTCGGGCTCGGCGACTCGGCGGTCGACCAACTCGTCGCCAAGAAGCTCGTCAAGGACGCGGCCGACCTCTACGAGCTGAAGAAGGAGGACCTGCTCGGCCTCGAGCTTTTCAAGGACAAGAAGGCGGACAACCTCCTGGGCCAGATCGAGGCCAGCAAATCCAAGACGCTCGACCGAGTGATCAACGGCCTCGGCATCCGCCACGTCGGCGAGAAGACGGCCGAGACCATCGCCGAGCGCATGGACGTCGACGCGTGCCTGGGCGCCTCGCTGGCCGACTTCCAGACGGTCGCCGACATCGGCCCGATCGTGGCCGAGTCCCTGCACGCCTTCTTCTCCTCGGCCTCCGGCCGGAAGCTGATCGCCCGCCTGCGCGCCCACGGCCTCGCGATGCCTAAGCTCGTCCGCGCGGTCGCGGCGGGAGCCCCCTTCGCGGGGATGACCTTCGTGTTCACCGGCGCGCTGACCAAGTTCACGCGCGAGGACGCCGAGGAGAAGGTAAAATCGCTCGGCGGCAAGGCCTCGGGCTCGGTCTCCGCGAAGACGACGTACGTCGTCTACGGCGAGGACGCCGGCTCGAAGCTCAAGAAAGCCCAGACGCTCGGCGTGAAGACCGTGACCGAGGCCGAGTTCGAGAAGATGCTGCCATGACGACCAAAAAAGAGCGCGCCGCGCGGGTCGCCCTGCTCCACGTCGCCGACCGGACCGGCGTGGTCGAGTTCGCGCACGCGCTGATCGGCCTCGGCTTCGAGCTCGTCGCGACGGGCCCCACGGCCACGGCGCTGCGCCACGCGGGCGCGCCGCACAAGACCATCTCCGAGTTCGTCGGCGAGCGCCTGCCCGCCGACGCGCTCGGCATCCTTCACCCGAAGCTGATCGAGGCGATCACCGGGGAGAAGCCGCGCGTCGACCTCGTCGCGGTGAACCTCTATCCGCTCTCTCAAGCCACGGCCGACCCCGCGCTGACCCAGGACGAGGTCCTCGCGTACGTCGATCCCGTCGGGCCTGCGCTGCTGCGCGCGGCCGCGCGCGGCTTCAAGCGCGTGATCCCGCTGTGCGACCCCGACGACTATCAGCAGGCGGTGGACACGCTCAAGGCCTACGACCGCATGCTGCCCGACCGCCGCCAAACCTTGGCCGCCAAGGCGTTCCATTACTGCGCCTATTACGACTCGACGGTCGCGCAGTACCTCGGCGGCCAGTGGGAGGAGTTCCCCGACGAGGTCGTCATCGCGCTCAAGAAATCGGCGGACCTGCGCTACGGCGAGAACCCGCACCAGACGGGCGCGTTCTACACCCTGTCCGGCGCGCGGCCGTGGGGCCTCAACGCGGCGCAACTCCACCTCGGGCGCCCCCTCGTCTACGGCCATTACCTCGACCTCGAGACGGCGTGGGAACTCGTCAACGCGTTCCACGAGCCCGCCTGCGCGATCGTCAAGCACGGCGTGCCCGCCGGCTTCGCGTGCGGCGAGGACCTCGCGAAGGCCGCCCGCCGCGCGTACGCGGGCGACCCGCGCGGCTGCTTCCGCGGCACGGCCGCGGTCAACGTCGAGGTGAGCGGCGCCGCCGCCGAGTTCTTCGCCGAGGAGTTCGTCTCCTGCATCGCCGCGCCCGAGTTCTCGCCGAAGGCGCTCCAGCTCCTGAAGACGAAGAAGGACATCCGCCTCGTCACCCTGCCGTCGAAGCTGATCTCCGCCCACGAGCTCGACGTGCGGGCCGTCGCCGGCGGCATGCTCGTGCAGGAGCGCGACCAGCGCCCGTTCGTCGGCGACCTCAAGACGGCCTCGCGCCGCCAGCCGACCGACCGCGAGATGCGCGGCCTCGTCGTGGCCTGGCATACCGCGATGCACGCGCGCACGCACGCGGCCGTCATCGCGCGCGGCACCGCCGTCATCGGCGTCGGCTCGGGACAGACGTCGCGGCTGGACGCGGTCCGCCTCGCGCTTGTTAAGTCGCAGGAGCGGCATCCGATCCTGGCCGTCGGCGAGCCGATGGTCCTCGCCTCCGACGGCGCGCTCACCGCCGAGCACGTCCTCGCCGCCGCCGACGGCGGCGTGACCGCGGTCATCCACCCCGGCGGCGCCGCGACGGATAAAGACGCCGCGCAGGCCGCCGACGCGCGCGGCCTGGCGCTCGTCTCCACGGGCGTGCGCCACTTCAAGCATTAGGTTATAATTCGCCATGCAGCGAGAAACCACCGTCGTCCGCCTCCGGATCACGAGCCTGACGGTCACGGCCGCGGAGATGGAGGCCAAGCTCGGCGTCAAGCCCGACGAGGCCTGGAAGATCGGCGACCGCACCGGCACGTTCGGGGCCATCCTGAAGGACCACGGCTACCTGCTGGACTCGACCGCGATGATGACGACCAATCCCGCGGACCATTTCCGCTCGCTGCTCAAGCGCATCGCGCCCGTCGCCCAGAAAATTGGGGAGCTCTCCGCCCAGGCGAAGGTCGAGGTCGTCTGCTCCATCATCGCCCGCCACATCCCCCCCGTCAGCTTCGAGCGCGATGACCTGCGCTGGCTGGCCGCGATGGGCGCAAAGCTCGAGGTGGAGATCGCGCTCTTGGTGGAGCGCGCGGCTCAGGTCCCGGAAAAGAAGCCCGGCGACAAGGAAGGCCCGACGACGTCCTTCTGAGCCGCTACTTCGGGATCTTGACGCCCTTCAGGTCGGGCGACGGCGGGTAAGCGAGCCCCATCTTCTCCAGCGTCTTGCGCAGGAGCTTCGTGAAGGCGAGGTCGCGGCGGGGCTTGTCGTCGGCGGGGATCACGTTCCAGGGCGCGTACCACGTGCTCGTGCGCGCCAGGATCGAGCCGAATACCTTCTGCAGCTCTTCCCAGTGCTTGCGCGTCTCCAGATCCGAGGACGAGAACTTCCAATGCTTGTCCTCGCGGTCGATGCGGCGCTGCAGGCGCTCGCGTTGCACGTCCTTCGACACGTGGAGGAAGATCTTCACGACCTTGACGCCCCGACGCGCGAGCTCGAGCTCGAACGCGTTGATGCGCGCGTAGCGCGCCTCGACGGTCTCCGCGTCGTGCGTGCCGAACACGGTCGGAACGATGATGTCCTCGTAGTGTGAGCGGTTGAACACGCCGATGACGCCGGGCTGCGGCACCTCCTTCTTGATGCGCTCGAGGAAGTCCTGGGCGGCCTCCTCGGTCGTGGGCTTCTTGAAGGCGGCGACGCGCACGAAAGCGGGATTGAGGCCGGTCATGCCGTGCTTGATCACGCCGTCCTTGCCGGCAGTGTCCATGCCTTGGATGACGACGAGCACGGCCTGGGTCTTCGCGGCGGCGAGGATGTCTTCGAGCTTGTTGAGGTCCTTCACCTCCTCGCTGAGCTCGCGGGAGGCCTTCTTCGCCGACAGGCCCTTCTTGTCGTTGGTCGGGACCTCGGAGAGGTCGACGGCTTCCCCGGGAGAGGCGGTCGCGCCGTCGAAGCGGGCGTTCAGCGCAGCGGCGATGTCCGCGAGCGCCTCGCGCTCCTCGGGCTTGGCTTTATTGAGCGCGCGGCCGATCTTCTCGAGCGATTTTGCGGCCTTCTCGGCCTTCTTGCCCCCCGTCTCGCGCAGGGCGCTCACGAGCGCCGGGAGCTCCGTCTTGGGGTTGGCGAGAGCGGAGACTATGGCGGCGCGCGCGGCGAAGACGGCTGGCGTGGCGGCGACGGCCGGGGTGGGAACGACCTGGGCCTGGAAGACGGAGGTGAGACCCAAGGTCGGGGACAGCGCCGGGCCGTTCAGGGCGGCGGTCAGCGGGGCCAGCTGCAGGTTGATCGCGGTGACGACCGGGCCGCGCGAAACCGGAACGACCGGTAGGGAAACGACTTGGGCGTGAAGAGCGGGCGCGAGGAAGAGCAGAATCGCGAAAATCACGGTCACGGGTCGTCGCATGTCGATACTATAAAGAACGGGCGCCATTCGCGCGTGGGCCCAGTGGGTACTCTTAACCCGGAATAAGGCCTACGGATCCAAAGTCCATGCGGCCCTTATTGTGCGAGAATACGCGAACTACACTCTGACCATGAAGCCAACGAGAGCCCCCCGCCGCGCATTTACCGCAGGATTGTGGGGCATCGTCTTCGCATTCAGTTTGCGGCCTATCCACTGTTCGGCTCAAGAATCTATCCGGTCTCCTTCGGTGAAAGCCGGACGTATTTCCGTCGAATCGCTACCGGTCCTGAGTCGGACGATGAGCGTCTATTGGAAGGATAGTTTCGTGCCTTCTGCCTTCAGCACGAACTTTCAAGTTGGGAACGTCGTTGCCGCCATTGGCGTACCCGTCGGCATGGTTTCCGCGAATCCCGCGGTTCCCGCAGCCGCCCAAGGTCCGGGTCAAGTCATGCGAGGGTGCGGTCTGATGCCGATGAATCCGAACACCGCCCCAACCCCAGGAAACGGCGAGAACCCGATTTTCAGCGAGGGTAAAGACCACCTAGCGGATCCGCGATTTAAGAGCATGGACGAGCCGCAACGGCAAAAATACCTCGGTGAATGGGCCGGCCTGCATCGCTGGCAAGAGACTCTAGTGACGGAGGCGAAAGCCATCGCTGCGGACTGGAAAACCGCGGAAGGCGTCGTCGCCGAATTGGACGGGCACGGCTGTCGCGTCAAAAAGATTATCAATGATCTCGAGCCCGCTATCGCGGCCTGGAACGCCGCCTGTAGCGGCACGGTCGACCAAAGGACTTACGACTCGTGCATAACCGAGCAAGCTCGGCTTCAGCCTTTGATACAGGAGCGGGACAGGCAGTTCCAAGAGTTTAAAGATGCGGTTGACGCGTATAACCGAGATGTCTTCAATCCGGCCGTCGCCAAATCCACAGCTTGGGCGGAAAAGGTCGGCCTTTGGGAAGGGAAGGTCACGGATTTCAATACGCGAATTATCAAAGCTCTATCGAACCATCGCAAGGCTGACGTTAAATTTGTCGATTACCTCGTAAAGAAGTACAAGCTTGATCCGTGTCAACGTCGGTTTCTACACGATTTGATCACCAAGCAAGGTTATGACGAGGAGGAAATTGAATTTATCGCAAGAGAAATTGCCCAGAGTGGGGAACGTCGGTGCCCTCCGGGAAGAGGTGGCATTCGTGACTAATCAATCAGCGGTGGAAACAGCCGAGCGAACGCTCAAAAGGCTCGTTGGCAAGACTTGTTGGCATGTCCTGAGTGGAAGGAATGTCGGCAGCTCCTTTAATTTATATCTCGGGAAGATGGTGAAGAAGACTGCCCCGCCTTCGCGTTCCAAGCTGCTCCAGAAATTGGAAGCGGCAGGCCCGCGGTTTCTCCGCGAAAACGATGCCGAATTCAGTCTGTTGGTGTGGACTTCTTGGCGGATTTCGAAGCGGGAAAAGATAATTCTGACGAGCTCGGATTGCGAGGACGACGCGTATCCGCTTGAGGAACAGTTGAAACGGAGGCGGAGCATCAGTAGGATGTTGAAAGGCTCGAAGGTCAAAGCAGCCGCGATCACGAGCCCGTTCTACGATCTGGAACTCGTGTTCAGCAACGGCTATCAGCTGGATATCCTATGCCATCGCGGGAACATGAAGCCGAGCACCGACTCTCGTTATTCGCCGATCTTGTCGAACTGGGATATATTCGTGCCCGGCGGCTTTCTCGTGAAGGCCTAGCCGACCTTCACGTCCCAGCACTCGTTGGCGTGCTTGAGAAGATCGGTCTCGATCTGCGCGCGGCGCACGAAGTCCTGGACCTCTTTCGATTTCCAGGCGGCTCCGACCTTGGGCCATGCGGAAGCCAAGGATTCGGTCTTCAGGTCGGCGACCGCGAACGGGAGCGCGTTGAGGAGCTTGGCTCGTCCGTTGGGGACGACCAGTACCATCGATTGCGGGCTCTCGGCGCGGGTGACCATCTCCTGCTGGATGCCCCACGGGTAGATGGCGAGCTTGGGGCCTTTGAGCGAGGCGGCCGCGATCTTGAGATTCATGACGGCCTCCTTCCACTGCTCGTCGGTGGCCGCGAGCGCGTCCCAGGCATGGGCCGCGCGGCCGAGGCGCATCATGGGGCCGGTCACGAAGGTCCGAACCCCGCGCTTGGCCGCCTGCTCATAGACGGCGACGGCGTCTTGGACATTGATCTTGGTCGGGATGAAGACGAGCTCCGGCTCGAGGCCGCGCGAAACCAGGCGGTCGATCGCGGCCCAGGCGGGCGCATAGCCGGAGCCCGGGCGGAGCTTCTCGTGCACGGCGGCGGTCGCGCCGTCGATGGAGATCTGGACGCAGGCGATCTTGAGG
>JBBQVX010000012.1:0-38966 GCA_038211115.1 Elusimicrobiota bacterium
GATCCAGCGCGCGACGGAAGGCAGCGCGCGCGGCAACCTCGGCATCCTGCGCAGCGCCCTGTCGTTCCACTACGGCGACTCGGGCTCCTATCCCTCCTCATTGTCGGCTCTCCAGGGCCCTTACGTGTCGGAGATTCCGGCGGTCAAAGGGCTGATCTATCACCTCGACTCGGCCGCGGTCCGCAACGAGGCCTCGCCTTCCGACGCCGGCGGCTGGTCCTACAACAACAATCCGCTCTCGCCCAGCTACGGCACGCTCGTGATCAACTGCACGCACGTCGACTTCCACGGCCAATCGTGGGCGCAATACTAGCCGCGCGGTGAAGTTCGCCCTTCTTCTGCTCCTGGCGTGCCCCGTCCGCGCCGAGCTCAGCTCCGGCGGCGGCGGCGGAACGATCTCGATCGCCGGCGGCGACCTCATCTACGCCGCGATGCCGTTGCCGGGGGGAATCAACGGCCAGTTCATCGTGCGGCGCCTTGCGGCCGACGGCGGCGTGCTCTGGGAGCAACGGTGGGGCCGAGGCCGCGCCGAGGAGGCGACCGTCATCGCGACGACCCCGGACGGCGGCGTGGTCGTGGCCGGCGCCTACAAGGGCGGCTGCTTCGCCGCGCGCTTCGACGGGCAGGGCCGCTCGGTCTGGGAGGCCGCGCCGAACTCCACGGGGCTGTGCCATCCGGCGGGCGTGGTGACGGACGCGGAAGGAAACGCGTACCTGCTCGCCGCCGTCGACGGAAAGGCGGGCTTCGACGCGATGGTTTGGAAGCTCAGCGCGCGCGGCGAGCTCTCGTGGAATTACCGCTACGCGGCGAACGAGGCGCTGTATCCGCAGAACCTCTACCTGGACCCGCGCGGCGACCGTCTGCGCGCCTTCGTCCTGCGCAAGCGCGGCACCGAGTACATCGAGGAATTTTTCCGCCTCGATCTCGCCGGCCACCGGCTCTAGGGCTCGCCCTCCAGCGCGCCTGCCCGGGCGTGCGTCCGTTGTGTGGCCTTCGGGTAACAATCCCGTATAACCCTTGAATCCGTAACACTATCTCGCTAAATTAGTCATAAGTTGCTTACACGCGCCCGGACATGATAAGATCAACCACGTCGCCTCGCTCTTTGTTCCGTATTTCGTGCCCAGTTGGCGCAGTGGTAGCGCGCTCCCTTGACATGGGAGAGGTCATAGGTTCAAATCCTATACTGGGCACCATTTTTTTGCCCCAGGAGCCTCGCTGAAGATGCCCGCCACCGACATCGTTCACGCCGCCGATCCGAACTCCCAAGAGGCGCTCGACGCGCTTCGCCACTCGACGGCGCACGTACTCGCGCAGGCCGTCCAGGAGCTCTTTCCCGGAACGAAGATCACGATCGGCCCCGCGATCGAGAACGGCTTCTACTACGACTTCGAGTCCGAGCACCGCTTCGCTGAAACCGACTTCAAGGCGATCGAGCGCAAGATGCTCCAGATCGTCGAGGGCAACCACCCGTTCTCCGGCCAGGAAGTCACCTACGAGGAGTCCAAGAAATATTGGGAAGGCCGCGGCGAGAAGTACAAGCTCGAGCTGCTCGAGGGCTTCAAGGACCAGAAGCTCACCCACTACACGCACTCCACCTTCACGGACCTCTGCCGCGGCGGCCACGCGCCGTCGACCAAGCAGATTCGCCACTTCAAGCTCCTGACCGTGGCCGGCGCCTACTGGCGCGGCGACGAGAAGAACGCGATGCTCCAGCGCATCTACGGCACGGTCTGGCCGACGAAGGACCAGCTCCAGCAGCACCTCAAGATGCTCGAGGAGGCGAAGAAGCGCGACCACCGCAAGCTCGGCCCCGCGCTCGGCCTGTTCTCCATCGAGGAGCTCGCCGGCCCCGGACTCATCTTCTGGCATCCCAAGGGCGGCCGCATGCGCTTGATCATGGAAGACTGGCTGCGCGCCGAGGCGCTCAAGCGCGGCTACCAGATGGTGTACACGCCGCACATCGCCAACAAGGATTTGTGGAACGTCTCCGGCCACACCGGCTTCTATCGCCAGAACATGTTCGGCGAGATCGAGGTCGAGAAGGCCGACTACATGCTCAAGCCGATGAACTGCCCCTGCCACATCCTGATCTACAAGGGAGGCCTGCGCAGCTACAAGCAGCTGCCGATGCGTCTTGCGGAGCTCGGCACGGTGTATCGCTACGAGCGCTCCGGCGTGCTGCACGGCCTCATGCGCGTTCGCGGCTTCACCCAGGACGACGCGCACATCTTCTGCACCAAGGACCAGATCGAGTCGGAGATCGAGGGCTGCCTCGACTTCGCGCTCAAGGTCTTCGAGGTGTTCGGCTTCACGCAGTACAAGATGGAGGTCTCGACCTGGGACCCCGAGAAGAAAGAGGACTACGTCGGCGAGGCCGAGGAGTGGGAGAGCTCGACGAAGGCGCTGATCGACGTGCTTGACCGTCGCGGCACGCCCTACAAGCTGTGCAAGGGCGAGGCCGCGTTCTACGGCCCGAAGATCGACGTCAAGCTCATCGACGCGATCGGCCGGCCGTGGCAGCTCTCGACCGTGCAGTTCGACTTCAATCTTCCGAAGCGCTTCGAGATGGAGTATGTCGGCCCCGACGGCAACCGGCATCGCCCGCTGATGGTGCACCGCGCGCTGTACGGCTCGATCGAGAGGTTCTTCGGAATCTTGGTGGAACATTACGCGGGGAACTTCCCGCTGTGGCTCGCCGCCGTGCAGCTCAAGATCCTGACCCTCACCGAGGAGCAGGACGCCGCCGCCGAGGCGCTCAAGAAGAAGCTGGAGGCCGAAGGCTTCCGCGTCGAGGCCGACCTGCGCCGCGAGCGCATCGGCCACAAGATCCGCGAGACGACGCTCGAGAAGGTCCCGTACATGGTGATCATCGGGCCGAACGACGTCGCTTCCGGGACGATTTCGGTTCGGCTCAAGGACGGCCGGCAGTTCAACGGCCTCACGGCGGACGAGTTCATCGCGAAAATCAAGATCGAGGCCGGCGAAAAGCGCACGGTCTCGGACTGGCCGGCGCAGGCGCCGGCCCAAGGATAAGAATGAAAATAATTCTGCTCGCCGTGGCCGTCGCGACGCTCGCCGTCCCGTCCCGCGCGTCGAAGCCGGACTTCGACGCCGCGGCCGAGGAGGCCGGCTTCAACGCCGCGACGCAGATGTTCCAGGAGACCGGCCGCGACAAGCTGGCCGTCGTCCAGGCCTTCGAAAACTTTTCCACCCAATTCCCGCGCTCTCCCCGCCTCGCCGACGCCGACTTCCTGATGGGCGAGGCGTACCTGCAGCACGCGCTGTCGATCCTCAAGGCCGAGGCGACCGCCAAGAAATCTTCGTCGGCCCGCCTGCTCGCCCCTAAAAATCCCGCCGCCGTGAAGGCCCTGCAGGACGCGCGCAAGGCCTACCAGTCCGTGATCGGCGACAAGAAGTCCGGGCTCGCCTCGTCGGCCCAGTACCGCCTCGGAGAGGTCGCTTACGACGAGAAGGACTGGGAGAAGGCCGTCGAGGAGTTCAAGGAAGTCGACCGCCGCCATCCCAAGGCCTACATCAACCCCGAGGCGCTGATGGGGATCATCTACGCCGACCTGGCGCTCGAGCAGTTCTCCCAGGCCGAGGCGAACCTGTTCCTGCTCGGCGAGACGTTCCCGACCTTCCTGAAGGAGCCCGTCGTGCTGTACGCTCAGGGCATCGTGGCCCTGCACAAAGGCGACTACGCGAGCGCCGAGCGCGCGCTCAAGCAGGTGAAGACCGCCGAGGCGCAGTACTACCTCGGCAAGACGTACCTGCTGTCCAAGCGCGCCTATCTCGCCGCGGCCGCGTTCGAGAACCTGATCCGCGACTACAAGGACTCCGACCTCAAGGAGGAGGCGCAGTTCTTCATCGGCGACTCGTTCTTCCTCGCCGAGGATTACAACGGCGCGATCTCCAAGTACCAGGCCTTCATCTCGATCTACCCCGAGAGCCCGTTGCGCGTCTCGGCCCTCTTCCGCATCGGCTCGTCGTACTTCCAGAAGAAGGACTACGTGGAGGCGCGCGCGAACTTCCAGGCCGTGCTCGACCGCTACCCGAAGGACTTCTTCGCGCCGCTCGCGCAGTTCTTCATCGCCGAGTCCCACCTCGTCTCCGGCCAGGTCCGCGAGGCCCTGTTCGCCTACACGAAGGTGATCACGCAGTACCCCGACGCGGTCAAGATCACGCCGCTCGCGTACTTCAAGCTCGCGTGGTGCCAGCAGCAGGTCGGCGACTTCATGCAGGCGATCCAGACCGGCTCGAACTTCGTCGCGCAGTACCCGAACCACGTGCTCGCGAAGAACGTCTATCTGATCATGGCCAACGCGCAGATCGCGCTGAAGCGCTACGTCGAGGCGACGAGCTCGCTGCAGCGCATCATCGACTTGGCGCCTTCGTCCGACATCGCCGAGCAGGCGCTGTTCTCGATCCTCAAGAACCAGTACGACCAGAAGGCGTTCAACTCGATCCTGACCTCGTACCAGTTCATCTTCCGCCACCTGCCGCCGTCGAAGTCGAAGTGGCGCTCGATGAGCTACCTGTACGCGGCCGAAGCCTACCTCGGGATGAACCAGGTCGACGAGGCCACGGTCATCTACGAGATGATCTTGAAGGTCTACCCGGACGATCCCGCCGCGTTCTACGCGCAGGACGGCCTCGCGTGGTGCCATTCGTACAAGGGAGAGGATACGCTCGCGCTCGAGGCCCGTCAGAAGCTCAAGGACATGATGGCCGTCGCGACGTCGTCGTTCTCGTTCACGGGGCTCAACGAGCTCGGCATCGCCGACTCGATGTTTAATCAGAAGAACTACGAGGACTCCTACCAGCTCTACGAGAAGTTCGCGCGCGAGAACCCGAACGCCGCGGAGGCGCCCTCGTCTCTGTACCGCGCGGCGATGAGCTCCTACCACCAACGCTTCTACACGCAGGCCATCGATCTGTGGAAGAAGCTCGTGACGCAGTATCCGAACGCGAAGGACGCGGTGATGGCGCGCTCGCAGATCGCCGACACGCTGTTCCGCGCGCAGAAGTACGGCGAGGCCATCGCTGCCTACCGGGAGATCCTGGCCGCCGACCCGAAGGGCCCCGGCGCGCCGGTCGCGCACCTGCGCATCGCGCAGGCCGCCTTCAACGCCAAGGACGACGCGGCCGCGATCAAGCAGGTGCAGGAGCTCATCGTCTCGTTCCCTTCGGCGCCCGAGGCCAACGACGGCCTCGACATCCTCGAGGGCGTCTACGACCGCAGCCGCGGCCTCGACTTCAAGACGGGCCTGCGGCAGATCGTGACGAGCCAGCCCGGCACGCCGATCGGCGGCGAGGCGCAGTTCCGTCTCGCGCGCCGCGCCTTCGAGGCGAAGGATTGGGTGTCGGCCGCGGGCGACTTCCAGAAGTTCTCCGTCGACTTCACGAACCATCCGGAACTGCCGAAGGCCCAGTTCTACCTGGGCGAGAGCTTCTTCAATCAGAACAAGTGGCAGGATTCCATCCCGGCATTCGAAAGACTATTGGGCAACTTCGAGAAATCCGACGATACGCCTCTCGCCGTGTTCCATTTGGCGAGCGCCTACTACAATCTCGAGAAGTTCGACGAGGCCACGCGTCACTACTCGCGCCTGATCGAGGAGTACCCGGCCTCCCCGTACGTGGCGCCCGCCCAGTTCAACCTGGCCCTCGCGTATAAGAAGCTCGGCAAGCTCGACATGGCCCAGTACGCCTACCAGAAGTACGTGGCGGCGGCTAAGCCCGGCGACGCGCAGGCGCAGAACGCGCTGTGGGAGACGTACCAGATCCAGTGCGACCGCAAGGATTTCGACGGCGCGGTCGCGACGCTCGAGCAGATCAAGAACTCGGGCAAGGCCGACGGCGAGTTGGCCCTCGAGGTCATGTACCGCATCTCCGAGGTGAACACGGCCGCGGGCCGCCCCGACGAGGCGCAGAACACGTGGGAGAAGATGCGGACGATGAAGCCGCTGAACTCCGCGTTCCGGCTCCAGGCGCTGGCGAAGCTCGGCGAGGCGTACGAGAAGGCGGGGGATATGGCCTCCGCGGCCGACGTCTACGAGGACTACGCCCGCGCCGCGCCGAAGGACCTGGGACAGAAGGCCGCGGCGCGCGCCGCGGCCCTGCGCAAGACGCCCGGCGGCGCCAAGGTCAAGAAGGCGGCGGCCGCTCCGGCGTCCTCCGACATCGACGGGCAGGTCCCGCCGGAAGGCGGCGGCACGATGGTGATGCCCTCCGACGAGGCGCCCGCGAAGAAGGCTGCGACGCCGAAGAAGACGCCGACGAAGCCGGCCGCGAAGTCCGGGGCCAAGGGCCGCCGGGGCAACGCGAGCGCCGAACCCAATTTGCCGGGCATGCCGGCCGCGGAAGACATCCACTAGGAGAATAGATCGATGGGCGAAATTCATATTCTGGCGCTGTTCAAGGAGAGCTTCACTCTCGTCATCATGCTTTTCTGCTCCATCCTCTCCATCACCTTTGCCCTCGAGCGTTGGTGGTACTTCCGCACGGCGCAGTCGACGCCCGACGAGGTGCTAGGCCACGTCCGCAAGAGCCTCGAGGGAGGGAAGACCGACGCCGCGGCGGCCTACTGCCAGAAGCATCCGTCGGCGGTCGCGCAGGTCGTCCACTACGGTCTCGTGCACGCGGCGCGTTCGCGCAAGGACCTCGAGGAGCTCATGCTGACGAAGCTCAAGGAGGAGCGCCTCAAGCTCGAGCGCTTCCTCGGCGTCCTCGGCACGCTCGGCAACATCTCGCCGTTCATCGGCCTGTTCGGCACCGTCGTCGGCATCATCAAGGCCTTCCGCGACCTGGCGGCCTCCGGGACCGGCGGCCCTGCGGTCGTCGCGAAGGGCATCGCCGAGGCTCTCGTCGCCACGGCGGCCGGCCTGCTCGTCGCGATCCCCGCGTCGATCCTGTACAACTACTTCATGCGCCGTCTGAAGGTCATCACCGTCGACATGGAGATCGCCTCGGCGCGGCTGCTGGTGATGCTCGGGGCGAAATAAGAGGATAACGCCATGGCCGGCTCGAGCCAGAAAGAAGACGAACCGATCACACAGATCAACGTCACCCCTTTGGTCGACGTCTGCCTGGTGCTCGTCATCATCTTCATGGCCGTGGCGCCGATGGCCGTCACGCTCGGCATCAAGGTCCTCGAGACGCGCGCGTCGACCGCCGAGGGCAAGGCGTCCGCCGACGAGAACGTCAGCATCCGGATCACTCCGGACGGCTCGATCTCGGTCAACGGCACGAAGACCGACGGCATGACGTTCCGCCCGATCCTCGCCGCCGCGCTCAAGGCGAGCAAGGATAAGATGGTGGTCGTGACCGCCGACGCGACGAACAAGGTCGGACTCGTCGTCGAGGTGCTCGACGCGTCGAAGCAGGCGGGCGCGCTGAAGCTCGCCGTGATGAAGGCGGAAATGAAGACGGGCGGGGGAACCTGATGGCCGGCGCCAGCATCGACTCCGACGAACCCATCACGGACATCAACATCACGCCCCTCGTGGACGTGTGCCTCGTCCTGGTCATCATCTTCATGGTAACGGCTCCGCTTTTCTCCGATCCGCCGATCAAGGTGGACCTGCCTTCCGCCCACACGCACGAGGGCGAAGAGGCGGACAAGATCACGATCACGCTCTCGAAGGACGGCGAGTACGCGATCGACGCCCAGAAATTCACGGATCCGAAGCTGCTCGGCGACGCGCTCAAGATCGCGCTGTCGCAGAAGGACTCGAAGATGGTCGTGCTGCGCGCCGACAAGGACGCCCTGCACGGCCAGCTGACCGATCTGATGGCGCGCGCGAAGGACGCGGGCGCCCAATCACTGACGATCGCGACGGAACAGTTGAAGTGACGACGGTGTCCATACAGGTATGACCCAGGCAAGAGTGCCGGCGTCGGTGATGATCTCGCTCGCGGCTCACGCGGGCGCTCTCGTGCTGTTCATGGGCCTCGTCAAGGAAGGCCCGAAGCAGGCGGCGCAGATCGTCGAGGGCGTGGACCTGCTGATCGCTCCGGCCGCCCTGAAGCCCGTCGAGGCCGTTCCGAAGCCCGCGATCACGACGATGGACTTCCTCAAGATGGCGCTGCCGTCCGTTCCGGCTCACCGGGTCCAGCTCGCGGCCGTCGATCTGAAGATCGAGACGCACAAGCCGCTGCTCGCCGACGCGCCGAAGCTCGAGGAGAGCACCCGCAAGCTGGCGCCCAAACTCGAGGCGCTCGACCTGGCCCGCTCGCGCGTCTCGGCCGCCAAGGTGGACGCGGAGCCGATGAGCCGCCGCCGCGCCGCGGAGACCCTGGCGGCGCTCCCGAAGCTCGAGGAGGTCGGCCGACGCCGCGTGAAGAACCTGCCCGACGCGCTCGTGCTCGAAGACAAGCGCCGCGAGGCCACGGCGGCCCTCGGGGGGGCCTTGTCGGCTCCGCCGCCTCCGGCGAGCCGCCGCCAGATCGCGATGGCGGCCGCGAAGCTCGAGGAAGCCGAGGGCGCGCCCGCTCCGGCCGCCGCGCGCAAGGGATTCTCCGTTCTGCCCGACGCGATCGAGCTGCGCCCTCATGGAGCCGAGGCCGTCCGGGGCCCGAAGCTCGAGACGATCGCCGCCGCGCCGAAGCTCGAGCGCCGGGCCGCCGCCGCCGCGGCCGAGGGCGGCTCGAAGAAGGGCGTCGAGATCGAGGGCCCGCTCAAGGACCGCAAGGTCGTCTCGGCCGTGATCCCTCAATTCCCCGACTGGGCGAAGACGCAGGGGATGATGGAAGCCGAGGTCGCGATCCGCTTCAACGTGGACGCCGACGGCAAAGTGATGCCCGGGATGAGCGTCGAGCGCAGCTCGGGCTACGGCCGTCTCGACCGCCACTGCATGGACAGCCTTCGTAATTGGACCTTCGCCCCCGCGCCGGGCTCCGGCGCGCAATGGGGCGTCATCACCTTCCGCTTCGTCTTGGAGTGACAATGAAAATCGCCATGATTCTCGCCGCATCGACCGTCCTCGCGGGCAGCGCCGCGGCCCAGAAGCCGCCGCTTCCGGGCACGAATGCCGCCGCGCCGGCGGCTCCGACCGGAGGGATGCCGGCCGAGGTCGTCATCAAGGCCGAGGGCGCGGGCTCCAAGCTCAACGACGCGAAGCCGCCGTTGAAGATCGAGGTGGACCCGTTCGAGACGATCCGCCCGTCGTTGAAGCCCGATGAGAACCTCCTGCTCGCGGTGTCGCCGCTCACGGTGTCGTGGCGCCGCACCCACCCCGAGATCCTCATGAACGACCGGGTGATCGAGCCGTGGCGTACGACCTTCAGCCAGCGCTCCGGCATCGGCTTCAAGATCAAGGAGCAGCTCGAGACCCTGCTCGGCGGGAAGCTCGAGTCCAAGGAGGCGCGCAAATGGGGCTGGAGCCTCACGATCGCCGACGAGGAAGGCCGCGTCTTCCATAACTACTCCGGCTCCGGCGATCCGCCCGAGGAACTGCTCTGGACCGGGCAGAACGAACAGGGCGAGTGGGTGCGCGCCGGCCGCTCGTACTCGGCCGTTTACACCTTCACGAGCCCCGACGGCTCCCCGCGTACGACGGTCGGCAAGCCGCTGCTGTTTAAGGGCATCGTCCATCAGGAGGACACGGGGCTCCACCTGAGCCTCGACTCCTCCGCGCTGTTCGGCACGAGCAAGAACGCGATGGAGCTTCAGGCCCCGAGCGGCCCCGACCTGCTGCGGTCGGCCGCCGACCTCATCAAGCGAAAGTTCTCCGGCATTCCGATCTCCGTGCGCGTGTTCGCGAACACGAAGGAGCTCGGCGACGCCCAGGCGAAGGCGATCCAGGACGTCCTGCTGCGCGAGCTGATGGTCGCGACCCGTCACGTGGGCGTCGACGCGACGCGCGCGCCGTTCTCCGACCAGCGCGTCGAGATCGTCCTCCTCAACCGGTAAGTCGAGACGCCGTTTGAAGATCGCGCCTTTCGCGCTCGAGCGCTACTTCGCGAAGCACGAGTTCAGCACGCGGTTCCTGCTGTCGAGCTCGGACTGCGACGGGCTCGCCATGTCCGAGCTGCTGTCCTGGGCCGACGGGGAAACGCGCGACTTGTGGGAGAAGCTCTCGCTCGGCTACTCCGAGTCGCAGGGTCTGGCCCCGCTGCGCCGCGAGATCTCGGCCACGTACGAGGGGATCGCCCCGGAGCAGGTGCTCGTCGCCGCGCCGCAGGAGCTCGTCCTCATCGCGATGAACTGCCTGCTCGAGGCGGGCGACCGCGTCGTCTGCACGTTCCCGGGCTATCAGTCGCTCTATCAGATCGCGGAGACGATCGGCTGCCGCGTCGACCGCTGGGAGCCCGTCGAGGCGGAGGGCTGGAGGTTCCGCGTGGCGGACCTCGAAGCGCTGCTTCGCCCCGATACGAAGCTCCTGATCGTCAATTTCCCGCATAATCCGACGGGCGCCCTGCCCACGGCGGGGGACTTCCGCCGCATCATGGAGCTGGCGCGCGAGCGCGGCATCCGCGTGTTCTCCGACGAGATGTACCGCGGGCTCGAGCTGGATCCGAAGGACCGCCTGCCCGCGGCGTGCGAGCTGTCGGACGGGGCGGTCTCCTTGTCCGGCATGTCCAAGACCTACGGCCTGGCGGGTCTGCGCGTCGGCTGGCTCGCGACGAAGGACGCGGCGCTGCTGGCGAGCTTCGCCGAGTACAAGGACTACACGACGATCTGCGCCGCGTCGCCGAGCGAGATCCTGGCGCTGATCGGGCTGCGCTCGCGCGAACGCATCGCCGCGCGCCACCGCGAGAGGATCAATCGCAACCTCGGCCTGCTCGACGCGTTCTTCGCGCGGCGCGCGGCGGAGTTCTCCTGGATCCGACCCAAGGCCGGCACGATCGGCTTCCCCGGGCTCCTCCGGGAGAATGACCCAGAGGCGTTCTGCGAACGGGTCCGGCGCGAGGCCGGCGTCCTGCTCCTGCCCTCGACGGTGTACGGCGTCCCCAGCCCGCGCTTCCGCGTCGGCTACGGGCGCGAGAACATGCCCCAGGCCCTCGCGCGCCTCGACGCGGCGCTGACGCAATAACGTCACACCCCCGTCTTCTTTCGTCCATGGTTCGGGCGGTTTTCTCCTGGCATGATGTGGGCGCCAAGGAGGATTCCATGACCAAACACGCCGCCCGTACGCTCATCTTCACTCTTATCCTGACCACGACGGCCCTGTTCGTCCGCCCTCCGAACGGCTGGGCGAGCCTGGCGCCCTCGGGCGTCGTCGCAGACGGCTCGGCGCCCGCCTCCGCGCGCGCCAAGGACATGAAGGTCATCTCGACCGCGCTCGAGTCGAAGGTCCTGCGCGCCAAGCTCAAGGCGATGGGCCTCAACGACGCCGAGACCGAGTCGCGCTTGAACAAGCTGTCCGATCAGGAAGTCCATCAGCTCGCATCGCGGATCGAAGCCGTGCATCCCGGCGGGCTGATCGTCGAGCTCCTCGTCGTCGCGGTGCTCGTCCTGCTCGTCATCTACCTCGCGAAGAGGGTGTGATGGAGCCGGCTGCGCGGCGGACGCTCGCCTGCGCCGTATTAAGCCTCCTGCTGGGGTGTGCGCACTCCCCGGCCGCGGGGCCGCCGTCGAGCGGGATCCCGCGCCTGCAGGTGCCGTTCTTTCCGGACGGCACGGACCAGTGCGGGCCCTCCGCGCTCGCGAGCGTCCTCGGCTATTGGGGAAAGCCGGCTGAGCCCGCGGAACTCCGGCGGGAGATTTACGTGCCGAAGCTGCGCGGGGCGCTGCCTCTCGATCTGCTCCTCGCGGCGCGCGCGCACGGGCTGAAGGCCGAGATGTCGGAGGGCGGGCTCGACGCGCTGAAAGGCGAGCTCGACGCCGGGCGCCCCGTGATCGCGTTCGTCAACCTCGGCTTCCGCTTCCTGCCGATCGGGCACTTCCTGGTCGTGACCGGCTACGACGGGCGCGGCGTCTACGCGCACTCGGGTAAGAGGAAGAACGAGTTTCTCGGCTACTCCGAGTTCGACCGGATGTGGGAGAAGACCGGTCGCTGGACGCTGTTCTCGTCGGGGCCCGCATGAGGGCGCTACGCGGCGCGGCGGCCGTGGCGTTGGCGCTTTCCCTGTGCTCGTGCGGGACCTTACCTCTCGTGTTTCGCTCGAACGATCCGCTCACGGCCGACGAGCACGCCCGCCTCGGCGCGGCGTACGAGGAGCAAGGCCTCGACCAGGAGGCGGAGAAGCAGTACCTGCGCGCGCTCGTCCTCGACCGCCGGCACGAGGGCGCCTGGATGGCGCTCGGCAACCGCGCGTTCGCGTCCGGCGACCTCGCGAAGGCGGAGCGCTGCTACAAGCGCGTGCTGAAGACGTCGCCGCATCATCCGGGGGCGAGCAACAACCTCGCCATGGTCTACGTCACGCAGGGGAAACGTCTCGATGAGGCTCGCGCGCTGGCGAACGACGCGCTTGCCCAGGAGAGCCCGCTGAAGCCGTACATCCTCGACACGTTGGCCCGGATCGAGAAGGGGCGCGCGGACGCCCCCTAGTACGACGCCCAGTTCGAGCCTTTCGTGTCCGTGTGCTGGCAGTCCACGAAGACCTGGCCGTAGCTCGAGTCGGAGGCGACGCTGTCGTAGATCCAGCCGCTCTGCTCCTGGACGCCGCCGGCCTGCGAGCCGAGGAAGACCGCCGAGCCGTCCGCGTGGTAGTTGGGGGCCTTGGCGACAGGGATGACGCTCAGGTATTTCCCGCCGATCGTCAGCGAGGCCGGATCGGACGGATAGGTCCCTTCCATGTCCCCGTAGTAGATGCTCAGCGCGCTGCGGAACGCACCGAGGTTCCCTTTCGACGCGCCCTCGCTGGATTTTCGGATCAGCGACGCGAACTTGGGGATCGCGATCGCCGCCAGGATGCCGATGATCGCGACGACGATCATGAGCTCGATCAACGTGAAGCCGGGCGCGCCTTCACTCTTGCGCATGGCCGTAGTGTAGTCCGTGCGTTCCTCCTCGGTCAAGCTCGATCTGGTCGCAGTCCTTATGTCTAATATTCTAGACAAAAAACAGAGGCCCGAGCCGCCTCCGCCCGTCGGAGGGCGGCCCGCGCGGTCCGGGACCCGCGTCATAAAATAGTCCCTCCGCGGGCGCCTCGAATCCCTATTGATTCGCGGGGGGACTATGGTATTTACGGGGTATGGCCAAGACCATCTACAGCTTCGGGGAACTGTCGGATGTCCGGGCGGTGTCGCGGCTGGACCGCGACGCGGCGCGCGCGCTTCTGGGCGGGAAGGGAGCCGGTCTCTTCGAGATGTCCCGCATCGGCCTGCCGGTGCCCCCCGGCTTCACGGTCACGACCGACGTGTGCAGGGCCTACTACGCCCGCAAGACGGAGAAAGGCCTGACGCGCCACGCGATGCGCCATCCGGAGCGCTCGGCGAAGTCGATCGCGCGCGACGTCGTGGGTGAGTTCCTCCTCGCCGTCAAGAAGCTCGAGAAAGCCACCGGCCGGAAGTTCGGCGAGGTGAAAAATCCCCTGCTCGTCTCCGTGCGATCGGGCTCGAAGTTCTCGATGCCCGGCATGATGGACACGATCCTCAACCTCGGGCTCAACGACGAGACCGTCCGCGGCCTCGAGGCGCAGACCGGCAACCCGCGCTTCGCCTGGGACTGCTACCGCCGCTTCATCGCGATGTTCGGCAACGTGGTCAAGGGCATCGACAAGGACCATTTCGAGTCCGCGCTGCGTCAGGTCAAGGCGCGTGCCGACGTGCAGAGCGACGCCGAGCTCTCCACCCAGACGCTGCAGAAGCTCGTCGCCATCTTCAAGGACATCTATAAGGACCACGCCGGCTTCCCGTTCCCGCAGGAGCCCGGCGACCAGCTGCGCCTCGCGGTCACCGCGGTGTTCGAATCGTGGAACAACCCGCGCGCGATCGCCTACCGCAAGCTCAACCGCATTCCGGACGACCTCGGCACCGCGTGCACGGTGCAGGCGATGGTGTTCGGCAACATGGGCTCCGACTGCGCCACGGGCGTCGGCTTCACTCGCGACCCCGGCACCGGCGAGCGCGCGTTCTACGGGGAGTTCCTCGTCAACGCGCAAGGCGAGGACGTCGTCGCCGGCACGCGCACGCCGCGGCCGATGACCGAGCTGTCGGTCGAGATGCCTCAGACGTACAAGCGCCTGCTCGAGATCTCGAACAAGCTCGAGAAGCACTACGGCGACGTCCAGGACATGGAGTTCACGATCGAGAAGGGCCGCCTGTTTATGCTCCAGACGCGCACCGGGAAGCGCTCCGCGATGGCCGCCCTGCGCATCGCCGTCGACATGGTGGCGGAGGGTCTCATCACCCCCGACCAGGCCGTCATGCGCCTCACGCCGGAGCAGCTCGACGAGCTGCTCCGCCCCGTCTTCGACGATGCCGCCTCGGCCGCGGCGAAGGTGCTCGCCAAGGGCCTGCCCGCCGGGCCCGGCGCAGCGACGGGCCGCGTCTATTTCTCCGCCGACCGCGCGGTCGCGGAGGCCAAGAACGGCCCCGTGATCCTCGTGCGTCCGGAGACCAATCCCGACGACATCCACGGCATGGCCGCGGCCGAGGGCATCCTGACCGCGACCGGCGGCATGACGAGCCACGCGGCCGTGGTCGGCCGCGGCATGGGCAAGGTCTGCGTCGTCGGCTGCGAGGCGCTCGAGTCTCTCGGCCTGAAGGAGGGGGACTGGCTCTCCCTCGACGGCTTCAAGGGGCGCGTGCTCGCTGGCCGCGTCGAGACGCAGCCCTCCGAGATCCTGGAGGTCCTGCTGGGCAAGAGGCCGGCGGCGAAGTCCGACCTGTACCGCCGCTACAAGACGTTCATGGCCTGGGCCGACGCCGTCCGTACCCTCGAGGTCCGCGCGAACGGCGACACGCCCGAGGACGCGCGCGTCGCGACCGCGCTCGGCGCAGCGGGCATCGGCCTGTGCCGCACCGAGCACATGTTCTTCGGCGACGACCGCATCCCGAAGGTGCTCGCGATGATCCTCGCGGACTCGGAGGTCGAGCGCCACGCGGCGGTCAAGGCGCTCTATCCGTTGCAGAAGGCGGACTTCAAGGCGATCTTCAAGACGATGCGCGGCCGACCCGTCACCATCCGCACGATCGATCCGCCGCTGCACGAGTTCCTGCCGCGTACGCCTGAGGACGCCGAGCTCCTGGCCGCGAAGCACGGCTTCGCCGCCGCGAAGCTCTGGGCCAAGACGCTCGAGCTCAAGGAAGCCAACCCGATGCTCGGTCACCGGGGCTGCCGCCTCGGCATCACTTATCCCGAGATCACCGACATGCAGGCCCGCGCGATCCTCTCGGCCGCGTGTGAGCTGGGCCGCGAGGGCATCGTCGTCGCGCCGGAGATCATGATCCCGCTCGTCGGCCACGTGACGGAGCTGCGTCACCAGAAGCGCCGCGTTCAGGCGATCGCCGAGCAGGTGTTCGCCGAGAACGGCTCCTGCATCCGCTATCAGGTCGGCACGATGATCGAGGTGCCGCGCGCCGCGCTCACCGCCGGCGAGATCGCGGTCGAGGCCGAGTTCTTCTCGTTCGGCACGAACGACCTCACGCAGATGACGCTCGGTTACTCGCGCGACGACTACGGCCGCTACATCGGCGAGTACCTGGAGATGAAAATACTCGACGCGGACCCGTTCCGCTCGCTTGACCGCTCCGGCGTGGGCCGGCTCGTGCGCATGGCCGTGGAGGAGGGCCGCAAGACTCGCCCCGGCATGAAGCTGGGCGTGTGCGGCGAGCACGGCGGGGACCCCGCCTCGATCCGTTTCTTCCACGACGCGGGTTTGGGCTACGTGTCCTGCTCGCCCTACCGCGTGCCGATCGCGCGTCTGGCTGCGGCGCAGGCCGCGATCTCGTCCAAGGCCTTGAGCAACTAAGCCAAAAATCCTAAGATGAGCCCTCGGCCCGCGCGGGGCCCGGAGGAGTCATCATGGCTATTAAAGTCGGCATCAACGGTTTCGGACGCATCGGGCGCCTCGTCATGCGCGCCTCCCTTAAGAATCCCGACATCCAGGTCGTCGCCATCAACGACCTGACGGACGCGAAGATGAACGCGAATCTCTTCAAGTACGACTCGACGTTCGGCCCGTACCCCGGGACCGTCGAGGCCGTGGGCAACGACCTGAAGATCGACGGCCGCGTCATCAAGGTGTTCGCCGAGAAGGATCCCGCGAAGCTCCCCTGGTCCTCGGTCGGAGTCGAGATCGTCGTCGAGTCCACCGGCCTGTTCACCGACGCCGAGAAGGCGAAGGGTCACCTCGTCGGCGGCGCGAAGAAGGTCATCATCTCCGCCCCGGCGAAGGGCGAGGACATCACGATCTGCATGGGCATCAACGACGAGCTCTTCGACCCGTCGAAGCACACGATCATCTCGAACGCGTCGTGCACCACGAACGCGTTGGCACCCCTCGGCAAGGTGCTCGACGAGGCGTTCGGCGTTAAGAACGGCCTGATGACCACGATCCACGCCTACACGAACGACCAGAACCTCCTTGACCAGCGCCACACCGACATGCGCCGCGCCCGCGCGGCCGCCGTGTCCATGATCCCGTCCTCGACGGGCGCCGCGAAGGCGATCGGCCTCGTGCTGCCGAAGCTCAAGGGCAAGCTCACCGGCACCTCGCTGCGCGTGCCCGTGCAGGACGTCTCGATCGTCGACCTGACCGCAACGCTCAACAAGTCAGTTACGAAGGAAGAGGTCAACGAGGCGTTCAAGAAGGCCGCCGCGTCCGGCAAGCTCAAGGGGTTCCTGCAGTACAACGAGGACCAGATCGTGTCCCGCGACGTGATGGGCAACGCGCACTCCTCGGTGTTCGACTCGACGCTCACCGACGTCATCGACGGCAACCTCGTGAAGGTGTTCGGCTGGTACGACAACGAGTGGGGATACTCCAATCGCGTCGTGGACCTCGTCGCCTACATCGCCAAGA
The DNA here is from genome assembly GCA_038211115.1 of Elusimicrobiota bacterium. Taxonomy (GTDB): domain Bacteria; phylum Elusimicrobiota; class Elusimicrobia; order UBA1565; family UBA9628; genus GWA2-66-18. The sequence continues at coordinate 16,918 of JBBQVX010000012.1, forward strand.
AGTCGGCCGTCGCGGCGTAATGAGCGGAAAGAAGCGGCACGCGACGATCATCGGCGTACCCCTCGACTACGGCGCCTCTAAAAAGGGCGCCTCGGGCGGGCCCGCCGCCGTACGGCGGGCGAACCTCGTCGAGGGCCTCGAGGCGCTCGATCTCGAGGTCACCGACGCCGGCGACCTCTCCGTGCCGAAGATCGCGGCCGCCGCGAAGGGCAGGCTCAAGAACGGCGCGGCGATCCTCAAGGTGTGCCAGAGCCTCGAGAAGCAGACCTACGAGGCCGTCGCCAACGGTTCCGTCCCGATCACGCTCGGCGGCGATCACTCGCTCGCCGTCGGCTCCGTCTCCGGCGTCGCGCGCGCGTTCCGCGACAAGGGCCGCAAGGTCGGCCTGATCTGGGTGGACGCGCACGCGGACATCAATACGCCGGACTCCTCTCCGACGGGCAACGTGCACGGCATGCCGCTCGCGCATCTGCTCGGCATGGGGCACAAGGATTTCGCGCGTCTCGGCGGCTTCTCCCCGAAGATCGACCCGCGCAACGTCGTCCTCGTCGGCATCCGCGACGTGGACCGTGCGGAGGCCGTCAACATCCGCAAGTCCGGCATCCGCGTCTTCTCGATGCAGGAGATCGACCGCTACGGGATGGGCGTCGTGACCGAGCAGGCCATCGACATGGCCAGCGACGGCACCGCCGGCTTCCATCTGAGCTTCGACATCGACGCCGTCGACCCGGGCAACGCGCCGGGCACCGGCACGGTCAAGCGCGGCGGTCTCACCTACCGCGAGTCCCATCTGCTCATGGAGCTGTGCGCCGACTCCGAGCGCATGATCGGCCTCGACCTCGTCGAGGTCAATCCTCTCGAGGACACGCAGAACGCGACGGCCGTCCTGGCGAGCGAACTCATCGCGTCCGCGATGGGCAAGAACATCTACTGATATGACCGACAAGCCCGCCCTCAAGCTCAAGCGCCTCCAGGATATGACCGTCAAGGGCAAGCGCGTGCTCGTCCGCGTCGACTACAACGTCCCGATGAAGGGCGCCAAGATCGAGGACAACGCGCGGATTCGCGAGACGCTGAAAACGCTCGAGCATCTGATCGCCGAAGGCGCGAAAACCGTCTTGATCGCGCATCTCGGCCGCCCGAAAGGGAAGGTCGAGCCCAAGTATTCGCTGAAGCCCGTCGCGGCGGAGCTCGCCAAATTGCTCAAAAAGCCGGTCGCCTTCGCGGAAGACTGCGTCGGGCCCGTCGCCGAGAAGGCCGTGGCCGCGATGAAGCCCGGCGACGTGCTGCTCATGGAAAATTTGCGGTTTCACGCCGAGGAGGAAGCCAACGAGCCCTCGTTCGCGAAGGCGCTCGCCAAGAACGGCGACCTGTTCATCCAGGACGCGTTCGGCGCCCTGCACCGCGCGCACGCCTCGACGGCGGGCGTCACGAAGCACCTGCCCGGCGCGATCGGCTTTCTCGTCCAGCGCGAGCTCGAGTTCCTCGACCGCGTGATCGGCAATCCGCAACGCCCGTTCCTCGCGATCATCGGCGGCGCCAAGGTCTCGGACAAGCTCGCCGTCCTCGACAAGCTTCTGGAGCGCGTGGACGCGCTGCTCATCGGAGGCGCGATGGCCTACACGTTCCTCGCCGCGCAGGGCATCAACATCGGCAAGTCCCTTCTCGAGAAGGACCAGATCAACGCCGCGAAGGCGATCATCGAGAAGGCCTACAATAAGAAGGTCGAGTGCCTCCTGCCGGCCGACCACGTGATCGTCCGCGAGATCAAGGGCGACGCCGCGACGAGCGTCACTCAGGCGATGTCGATCCCGCCCGATATGATCGGCGTGGACATCGGCCCGCACACGATCGAGTTCTTCACCGAACACGTTTCGAAGGCCCAAACGATATTCTGGAACGGCCCGATGGGCATCTTCGAGATGCCGGCGTTCGCCTCCGGCAGCAACGCGGTGGCCTCGGCGATGGCGGCCGCGACCGCGAAGGGGGCGATCACGATCGTCGGCGGCGGCGACAGCCTCTCCGTGTTGGCCAAGACGGGGCTGGCGTCAAAAATGAGCCACTGCTCGACCGGCGGAGGGGCCTCCCTGGAACTCCTCGAAGGCAAGGCGCTTCCCGGGCTGGTCGCGCTCGCGTCATAAAATAGGTATAATCCAACCTCCATGTACCACTTTCTACTGACGGTTCACATCACCGCGTGCCTCGGCATGATCCTGTTCGTGCTCCTGCAGACCGGGCGCGGCGCGGGCCTGTCGATGTTCGGAGGCGGGGGAGACTCGCTGATCAACACGCCGAGCGGCTCGAGCTTCATGAAGAAGTTCACGGGCGGCCTGGCCGCGACGTTCGCCATTACTTCTCTCTTTCTGACGCTTCTCTCGGACCGCACCGGCATGTCCAGCGTGACCTCGAAGGCCCCGCCGATGCCGACGCCGATCCCGGCGGAAGCACCGGCCGCGGCTTCGAATACGCCTTCGTCGCCGGCGGCGTCCGATGCGTATAAGTCGATCGCTCCGTCGGCGAAGCCGGACGTCAAGCCGAAGTCGGACGTCAAGCCGAAGCCGGCCGCTCCGAAAACCTCGAAGTAAAACAAGCAGCAAACCCGCGCACGGGTGGTGGAACTGGCAGACACATACGCTTGAGGTGCGTACGCCCGAAAGGGTTTGGGGGTTCGAGTCCCCCCTCGTGCAAAGTTTTAGTAGGAGACTTCGAACTTTCTGTGGGCGAAGTCGGCCTTCGTCATCGTGACGAAGCCGCGCAACGTGTCGCCCTTGGAGTCGAAGGAAATGTCCCCGACCATCGCGCGCAGGTTCGTGTTGCGCACGGCCTCGAGCACCTTCTTCCGGTCGGGGGAGCCGGCCCGGCGCAGGGCCTGGATCGCGACGCGCGCGGCCTCGTAGCCGTAATGGTCGAAGGTCCTGGGCTGCGCGCCCGCCCACTGCTTCTGGTAGCGCGCGACGAAGTCCGCAGCGCTCGGCAGCGCCTCGACGGGCACGCCTCCGACGGAGAAGTAGGCGCCGTCGATCGCGGCGCCCGCGGAGTCGAAGAGATCCGGGTTCTTGGCGCCGTCGCCCGACATGAACGTTCCTTTCCAGCCCGCGGCGCGCAGCTGCTTGGCCAGGTAGCCCGCCTCCATATACAGCCCGCCGAAGAAGACCGCGTCGGAGTGCGCGCCCGCGACCGTCCGGATGACCGCGGGGAAATCCTTGTCGCCGCGCGACACGGGCTCGAAGCCCACGGTCATGCCGCCCTTGCGCTCGAGCGCGCCGCGGAACACCTCGGCTAGGCCGAGGCCGTACGGGGTCCGGTCGTGGACGATGACGAAGCGCTTGAGCGACAGGCGCTTCACGGCGTACTCGGCCGCGTACTCGCCCTGCACCGCGTCCGAGGGGGGGAGCCGGAAGACGACACGCTCGCCTCCCCAGTCGGGGCGGTCCTGCTGGAGCGTCAGCTGGGTCGCCGTCGCCGACGGCGTGATCATCGCGAGCGAAGCCTGCGCGTACACGCGCGAGGCCTCGATCGCGCAGCCGGACGTCATGTGGCCGATCACGGCGAACACGGCGGGGTCGGCCACGGCGCGCCGGGCGACCGACGCGGCCTCGAACGGGTCGGCCCGGTCATCGAGGACGACGATCTCGACGGGGGGAAGCCCGGTCGCCGCGGCTTCGTCCTCGACGGCCATGCGCACGGATCGCTCGAGGCCCTTGCCTTCGGCGGCCATGTAGCCGGTCAGCGGCGCGGCGACCACGAGGCGCGCGGGCTCCGACCCCTCGCGCGAACACGCGCAGGCGAGGATCAGGAGGGCGGCCGGCACGGCCCAGCGAACCATGGACCCAGTGTACGAAAAAGCTATCATCGGTACGCAGCTTCTTCTATTATGATCCAACTCGCCGACGGCGCCTACTGCTGGTCCGCCTTCAACCCGGAGAAGAAGTTCAACTTCAACGGGCACGTCTTGAAGACGGCCGAAGGCACGGTCATCGTCGATCCCGTCGCGTTCTCGGCCGACGACCTCGCCTATCTCGAGGCGTCCGGCCTGAAGCCCGACGCGCTCGTGATCACGAACCGCAACCATCTTCGCGAGCGCGACGCGGTGCTCGCGCGCTGGAAGATCCCGACCGTCCTGCACGAGGCGGAGGCCGCTTCGGCCGGCATCTCGCCGGACAAAACGGTCAAGGACGGCGACAAGATCCACGGTCTCGTCTGCGTGCATCTCCCCGGAAAATCCCCGGGCGAGATCGCGCTGTACTGGCCCGAGCGCAGGCTCTTTCTCGTAGGCGACGCTCTGATCGCGCCGCGCGGCAAGCTCAAGACGGTGCCGGCCGAGAAGCAGGACGACCCGGCGGCGCTCGCGCGTTCGCTCGAGCTGCTGCGGACCTACGACTTCGACCATCTGCTCGTCGGCGACGGCGACCCGCTGCTCGGCGACGCCAAGTCCGCCGTCGTCGCCTTCCTGAACGCGAGCAAGTGAGACGGTTTTCCTGCCGCATCTACGGCGTCCTTCGCGACGGTAATCGCGTCCTTCTGACCCGCTCCCGCTTCGGCTCGAGCACGTTCATCAATTTCCCCGGCGGCGGCGTGGAGATCGAGGAGGCGCCGGGCGGCGCTTTGCTCCGCGAGTTCGCGGAGGAGACGGGCCTCGTCGTCAAGCCGGTCCGCATCTTGCACGCGAGCCAGGAGGCGCACCTGTCCACCCAGGCGCCGATCCAGATCGTGTCCGCGTACTGGCTCGTCGAGCGGGTCTCCGGGGAACTCCGTCTCGCCGGCAACGGCGACGACGTGCTCGAGTTGTTCTGGAGCGACCTCGGGGCGCTCCCGGTGGGCGAGATGTTCCCGGCGGACCTGGAGTTCGCGACGCGTCTTCCCGCTCTGCTCGCCTCTTGAATCCAAGGCTTTCCGGGGCTATCCTCCGGAGGTGAAGGCTCTTTCTTTGGCCCTGCTCGTCTTTTCCGCGGTCCGGGCCGCGGCCGGACCCTCCGGCTCCGCCGACGGGCACGCCGTGGCGGCCACGGGCTATTCCGGCGCGTATCTCGGGACGGTGTCCCTATCTTTGTCGGCCGACGCGCTCTACGGCTCGCGCCTGCTCGACTCCTTCGACCTGCATCTACGCTCCGTCGCGGCGATGACCTCCCTGCAGGCGGTCAAGGACTACCTCGAGGTCGCCGTGATCGGCGCGAGCTCCGCGCGCGACGTCAAAGCCGCTCTCGGTAAGCAGCCGCTCGAGCCGCAGCGCGCGGCGGCGCTGCTCCTCGCCCATGCGCTCGCGCGACCGGAGCAATTCCGCGAGGTGCTCGACGGCCTCGAGTCGCGCAAGGCGGGGCTCGGGAAGCAGACGGCGAAGCTCCTGCGCGAGACGACCGGGCGCGGCGACCGGCGCCTGATCGAAGCGCTGCGCGCCCGCGGCGCGGTCGTGCCGAAAGGCGCGCCCCTGACCTACGATCGCTTCGGACAGCTCGATCGCCTCTTCGACGGCGTCGGCTCCGATGGACGCGACGTGGCCGAGGTCGCGACCCCGGTGTCGGCTCCCGTGGGTTTCGACGGCTACGGGGCGGACGGGCGGCCTCGCCGCTCCGGGCTCAAGCCCTCGCGCGAGTAATGCCGCGTACCAGTTGAGAGAACCGCGCCAATCTGGTAGAATGAGCCCTACGGGCCTTTAGCTCAGCTGGGAGAGCGCCTGCATGGCATGCAGGAGGTCAGCGGTTCGATCCCGCTAAGGTCCACCACTCGTCCCTCGAGATTTTCAGTACGGCCGTCATAACGGCAACGACAGGGACGAGTGGTTTTCTTTTTATATACCCTTCACCCCTAGCCCCTCTTCCCTGAAGGGAAGAGGGGGATATGAAGGGAATGGTCTGCGCACCCCGTGGTCCGAAGGACCGCGCAGACCCTCACCATTCTTCCCGCGAAAAGCCCTCTCGAAAGAGAGGGCTTTTTAATTGCCTCCGGGGCGTTAACTATTCATTTAGGTTTTATTTGGTCGTAATCAGGCCCCATCACGGCTATCCTGTGAATGAAAGGAGCGTGACAAAACACCATGGATGAGCTTCGCATCGTGCAACTGACGAAAGAGATGGTCGCGGAAGAGCTCCGCTTATTGGGAGACCCGTGCGCGGCCGCCGCGTCCGTGGTGCGCAAGACCTTGATGGCCGCTTTCCAGGGCGCCGCTCCGGGAGACACGCCTCCGGCCCGGGTGATCGAGGACGCGGTCAAGGGCGCCATGACGGCCCTGTTGCTGGCCGACCACAGCATGACGAGAGGCTCGATTTTGACGGTGGAAGCCGTGATGGACGTCGCCGCGAAGCGGGACCTCGATCCGACCGACGCCATGCGCGCCGCGCTGAAGGGCCTGGCGGACCTGCGCCGGTTCGTGGAGCCGGCTCGCATGGACGACATCCGTACCGAGATCGAGGTGCATTATATGGGCGCGGGCGAGGTGTTCATGGAGTATCTGCGTGAGGTTCCCATCGCGAAAGCGTAGGTTGCGGCGGCCGGGGGCCGTCTGCTACGATGAGACGTGCTGATGGCGCTTCTCGCGATGACCGCCCTGCCCCTGACCGACCCGCTGATCGACCTGCAGGCCCTGATTCCGGACGCGGTTCTAGACATCCGCTACGCGAGCAAGGACAACCTGGCGGGCCGCCCGCTGTATCCGTCCGCGTCCGCGTTCCTGCGCCGCTCCGCGGCGAAGAAGCTCGAGGCGGCCGCGGCCGGCCTGAGGCGGAAGAAGCTCCGGCTCGTGATCTACGACGCCTACCGTCCGCTCGCCGTCCAGAAGGCGCTGTGGGCCATAAAGCCGGATCCGCGCTGGGTCGCCGATCCGGCCAAAGGCTCGTCCCATAACCGCGCGGGCGCCGTGGATCTCGGCCTGGCCGACGAGGCGGGCAAGCCGCTCCCGATGCCCTCGAAATTCGACGAGTTCGGCCCGCGCGCGCGGCACGGCGCTCCGGGCGTCCCCGCGCAGGCGCGCCGCAATGCCCAGACGCTCAAGGCCGAGCTCGAGCGCGCCGGCTTCGAGTCGCTCGCCGACGAGTGGTGGCATTACCGGGATCCGGAAGCGAAGGCCTGGCCCGTGCTCGACATTCCATTCGATCAGGTGCCCCGGTGAAGGCGGTCAAAGCCGCGCTGATGTTCGTCGTCGTGCTCGGCATGGTCGCCGTCGGCGCGATGTCGCTGTGGCTGGGGCGCGGGATCAAGCTCGCGGTGGAGCGCTACGGCCCCGCGATCGTCGGCGCGCCGGTGACGGTCGGGACGGTCATCCTGACGCCTTGGTCCGGGCGCGGCTCGATCTCGAACCTCGTGATCGGCAACCCTCCCGGCTTCAAGGGAGCGCACGCGCTGAGCGTCGGCTCCGTCGAGGTCAAGCTCGACCTGGCGTCGCTCGTCGCCGATACAATCGTCGTCGATAGCGTCGTGGTGCGCGAGCCGGAGATCCTCTACGAGATGGGCGGCGGCGGCAGCAACCTCTCCCGGCTCCAGCGCAACGCCCAGGGCGCCAAGGGGAAGGACGCGGCCTCGCCGTCGCCGAACGGTGGCGGCAAGTCGATGTTCATCAAGGATCTGCTCGTGACCGGAGGGCAGATCGGCTTTTCGGCGTCCGCTCTCGGGACGCGCGGGGTCAAGGTCGCGCTGCCGGCGATTCGCCTGAGCAATCTCGGCGGCAAGGGCCGCTCGCCGGCCGACGCCGCGGCCGAGGTTCTCGGCGTGCTCGCGAGTTCCGCCGGGCGGGCCGTGACCGGCGTGGGCACGAAGGCGATCAGCGGCGCCGCCGAGGCCGTCATCGGCAAGCTCGGCGGACTGTTCAAAGGGAAGGGTAAAAAATGAGCGCACTCACGCCGTCCGCCGTCGAAGCCGCCGCCGTCGAATTCGCCGCGAAGGCCGCCGCGGCGCGTCGCGCCGCCGCCGTCTGGCGCCGGACTACGGTTCCCCAGCGGGTCAAGGCGCTGCGCGCCGTGTGGAAGGCCCTCGCGAAGCGCCGCGAGGAAATCCGCGCCGTCGTCCACGAGGAGACCGGCAAGCCTCTCGTCGAAGTGGACCTCATGGAGATCGGCGCCGCGGGCCTGCTCGTCGATTGGATGACCTCGGCCGCGCCGCGGGTCCTCGGCGACCGGGCCGCGAGCAAGCCGTGGTCCCTATTCAACAAGCGCGCCTACGAGCGCCGCGTGCCGCGCGGCGTCATCGGGCTGATCACGCCCTGGAATATGCCTTTCCTGATCCCGTTCGGCGACATGTTCGCCGCGATGCTCGCGGGCAACGCCGTGCTGCTCAAGCCGTCGGAGTGGACGACGAAAACCGCGCTGTGGCTCGAAGGCGCGATCGCCGCGACGTCCCTGCTCCCGGAGGGCCTGCTGTCCGTCGTGCCCGGCGGCGGCTCCGCCGGCGAGGCCGTCGTCGACGCGACCGACATGGTCGTGTTCACCGGCTCGACGAAGACGGGCCGCGCGGTCGCCGTGCGCGCCGCAGGCCAGCTCAAACCGGCGGTCCTCGAGCTCGGCGGCAAGCACCCGATGATCGTGCTCGCCGACGCCTCCCTGGAGCGCGCCTCCTCGGCCGCCGTATGGGCCGCGTGCGCGAACGCGGGCCAGGTGTGCGTCGGCGTCGAGCGAGTCTTCGTCGAGGCCGGAGCCTACGACCGCTTCATCGAGCTCGTGCGCCCGAAGGTTGCCGCGCTGCGCCAGAAGCTCGACGGCCGCGACGCGGATATCGGGCGCATGGTGTTCCCGCCGCTGATCGACCGCATCCAGGAGCAGCTCGAGGACGCGCGCGCGAAGGGCGCCCGCGTCATCGGCGGCGAGGTCCTCGACCGCGCCAACCTGATGATGGCGCCCGCCCTCGTCCTCGACGCGCGCATGGACATGCGCGTGATGACCGAGGAGTGTTTCGGCCCGGTGATCCCGATCATGAAGATCTCCCGCGCCGAGGAGGCCGTCGCCCTCGCCAACGCCGGCACGGAGGGCCTCGCGGCCAGCGTCTGGACCACCGACCTCGCCAAGGGCGAGAAGCTCGCGGCGGCGCTCGAGGTCGGCCTCGTCGGCGTGAATGAACCGTCGTCGCACTACGCGTATGGCTCTTTGCCTTTCGGCGGCACGAAGCAGAGCGGCCTGGGCAGAAGGCACGGAGAGGAGGGCTTGCTCGCCTTCACTCAGTCTCAGTCGGTCGTGGTGCACGAGTGGCCCGACGCGGCTCCGGATTTGTGGTGGTTTCCGTATGATGAGCGGAAGGCGGGGTTTCTGAGGAAGTTGATGGGCCTCCCGTGATTCTCGGCGTTCACGCCTCGGTACGAGGCGGCTACCAGGCCGCCCTGAACGAGGCGTTGTCGTTAGGCTGTGATGCCCTCCAGATATTGCCGTACGCGCGTCATCACGAACCTTCGCCTGAAGAGTTGAAGTCGTTTTCCGCCGCGCGAAGCGCGGCGAAGTTGACGGTGCTCGTGCACAGCCGGTTCGTTCCCAGCCTGGCGTCCTCGGACCGGACTCGTCGATCCAGTTCCATACAACATCTCGCCAAAGAGCTTTCGTTGACCTCGGCGTTAGGCGGGGATGCCTACGTGATCCACGGCGGCGCCTACTCTCCGGATTCGACCCTCGAAGCGGGCGTCGAACTGTTCTCCGAATCCGTGAAAACCGCCGTCGAACAAAGCTCCTGCCGCATTCCGTTATATCTCGAAAACGTCCCCGGCGGCGGCCGCCGCATGGGCGGCTCGCTCGAGGACCTCGCCCGTCTGCAGGACGCCCTCAAGCCGTCCCTCCCGAGCATCGGCGTCTGCCTCGACACCGCCCACGCCTACGCCGCCGGCTACGACTGCTCCTCCGCGGAGGGCGCGCTCAAATTCCTCGCGCGCGCCCATCGCCTCCTAGGCCTCGACGCCGTCCGGGCGTTTCACCTGAACGACTCGCGCGCCTTGCTCGGCTCCCACCGCGAGCACCACGAGCACTGGGGGAAGGGTCGTCTCGGGAGCGAGGGCCTCAAGGCTCTGCTCGACCGGGAGGAGTTCGCGTCGTCGCCGGGGATCCTCGAGACGCCGAAGGACGGGCTCGAGGCGGATCGCGCGAACCTCGCGTTCGCGCGGAAGCTGACTAGGCCGTGATGCGCAGGCCTTCGCGGCCGAGGACGACCTTCATCTTGTAGCCGTGCTCGTCGGCGCGCGCTTGGGCGTCCTTGGCCATCTGATCGAGCACGCCGTCGGCGTAGCTGTCGTCCTGGTGGACGAGCACGAGGGCCTTCGCGAGGTTCTTGCCCGCGAAGTCGACCGCGGAGATGAAGCTCGAGTGCCCGGAGTTCCGATTTTTCTTGTAGTCCTCGGCCGTATAGCGCCCGTCGAGGAACATGAGGTCCGCGCCGCGGCAGACCGTGCCGATCTTCTCGTCGTAGTCCTGGAGGGCGGTCGCGTACTCGCCGTACAGCTCGCTGTCGGGGCAGTACACGATCTTGCGGCCCTCGGTCAGCAGGATGTAGGCGAGGGTCGTGCCGGGGTGGTTCGCGTAGAAGGCGGTCAGGCGCACGCCGGGCAGGATCTCGTAAGTCTGCTCCATCAGCTCGTAGAGCTCGATCTTCGCGGGCGGCATCACGTCGCCGAAGCCGGGCTCGAGAGCGGCTTTCAAGGCTTGTTCGAGCGGCTTGTCCGGGTCCGAGGCGCCGCTGATATGGAGCGTGTAGTCCTTGTCGCGCGCGCAAGGGAAGCCGGCGAGCCCTTCCACGTGGTCGTGGTGGAAGTGGGTCAGGAACATCCAGAGCTCCTTGTGCTTGCCGTTCTTCATGAGCTCGTTGCCGAGCAGGCTGATGCCCGAGCCCGCGTCGAAGATGAAGATGTGGGACTGCGTCTCGACCGAGACGCAGGAGGTGTGCTTGCCGTACTTGGTCACGACCGGCGACACGGCCGACGAGGTCGAGCGGCAGCCCCAGACGACGGCCTTGAGCTCGGCGCGCACGACCGGGGCGGGCTCGGAGGGGGGACGGGCGATCTTCTTGGGTTCGACGCCCTGCTTCTTCATGAGCTCGTTGACCTTCTGCGCGAAGAGCTCGACGTCGTACGGCTTCTCGATGAAGGCCTCGGCGCCGTACTGCGCGGCGCGCTGCTTCTCGGCCTCGAACGATTTGCCCGAGACGATGATCGCGCGGATCGGCTCGGTTTCGGGATCGGACTTGAGGCGGTGCAGGAGAGTCAAGCCGTCGAGCCCCGGCATCAGGATGTCGAGGACGACGAGAGAAGGCTTCTCGGCCTTGATGATGTCCTGGGCCTTGAGGCTGTCCTGGATCAGGCGGGTCGAGTAGCCGGCGTCGGTGAGGAGCTCGAGCGTGAGCCCGCCCACGAGAGGGTCGTCGTCGACTACGATGATTTGAACCGCCATTGGCGCGGGTATTCTATAATAATCGTACCCATGCGGATCATCGCCGGCGAAAGCCGAGGTCGTGCCCTGAAGAGCGTGCCGAAGGAGATGATGGTCAAGCCCATCTCCGCGCGCATCAAGAAATCCGTCTTCGACATCCTGCGGCCGCGCCTCGGCGGGGCGCGCGTGCTCGACCTGTACGCCGGAACGGGCGCCGTCGGCATCGAGGCCCTGTCGCGGGGTGCCGCCTCCGCGTTCTTCGTCGACGCGGATAAGCGCTGCGTCGCGGTCATCGAGCAGAACCTGAAGATCCTGAACCTCTCGGCCAAAGGCCGGGCGTGCTACGGCGACATCCTCCAGGACCTCTCGTGGATCGGCTACCGCGCCGGGGTCCCCGACTTCGACATCATCTACATGGGGCCGCCCTACCGCACCGAGGACAACGTGATGCTCGCGTACTCGACGCCGACCTTGGCGCGCATGGCCGAGGCCAATCTGCTCGCCTCCGGCGGCTTGGCGCTCCTGCAGCGCTACAAGAAGGAGAAAGTCGAGCTTCCGGCCGGCTACGAAAAATTCCGAGAAGAGCGCTACGGCGACACCGACGTCGAGTTTATCCGCCGCGCCGCCCCGGCCGTTTAGCTTGGAGATTTCGTTCACCCGGTACCGCATCTACCGGGAATGCCCCTGGAAGTACAAGCTGCTGTTCGTCGACGGCCGCCAGATCCCGCTGACGCCCAAGTCCTCCTACGGTCTCTCCATGCACCGCGCGCTCGAGGCGTGGCTGAGCGGCGGCGAGCTCTCGCTCGGGACTTTGCTCGCGGCGCTGCGCTCGCGCTGGCTCTCGACCGGGTATCCCGACGAGGACTCCGAGGCCCGCGCATACTCCAAGGCGGAGCGCGCTCTCACCCGTTTTTACGGCGAGGAGGAGTCCCGCCGCGCGCGCACGATCTGCGTCGAGAAGGAGTTCTTTTTCGCGTCGGGCGCCCATCAAGTGCGGGGGAAGATCGACCGCGTCGACCAAGGCCCCGACGGCGCCTACGAGATCGTCGACTATAAGACCGGCCCGGGCGTGCCCACCGCGGAGCAGGTCGAGAAGGACGTGCAGATGCGCTTCTACGCGCTGGGCGCCCAGCGCGGTCTGCATCTGCCGCGCCCCGAGACGCTGACCGTCGACTGCGTGACCGTCGGCGAGCGCGTCAGCGCTCCGTACGACGCCGCCGGCGAGGACGCGCTCGACGCGGACATCCGCGCGGCGGCGTCGGGCATCGAGGCGGCGGTCTTTTCGCCCGACACGCGCTACTGCCCGCGCTGCGACTTCAGGAAGGAGTGTCCGTACTCCGCCGCGAAGTAGCGCAGAAATCACGGACGCAGTTCTTGCCGTCGTGCTTGGCCTGGTACAAGTTCATGTCCGCGCGGTGCAGGAGCTCGGCGGGGGACTCCTCGCTCGACCCGTCGAAGGTGGCCGAGCCGACGCTGATCGTCGCGAGGTAGCCGTTCTTGGCGATGCCGCTGCGCGCGCGGTTGGCGACGTGGACGGCCGTCGCGGCGTCGGCGCCGGGCATCAGGACGACGAACTCGTCGCCGCCATAGCGCCCGAGTATGTCGTCGGAGCGCACGTTCGCAGACAGCGTCTCCGCCGTCTCCTTGATGACGCGATCGCCGAAAAGATGGCCGTGGCTGTCGTTGATCCGCTTGAAGTCGTCGATGTCGATCATCATGACCGAAAGCGGGGTCTTGTGAGTCAGCGCGCGCTGGATCTCGAGCTCGAGGATCTCTTGCAGGTAGCCGTGCGTATAGGCGCCGGTCAGGCCGTCGGTCACGGACTTCAGGTGCAGCTCGTCGATGCGTGCCGATAGGACGCGGTTGCTGACGCGCTGGCGCTCGGAGCGCAGGCCGATCACGTAGCCGAAGAGCATGAACGCGACGACGGTGCCGACGCCCATGTACGCGTAGAACAGGAAGTTGTAGTCGAGTTCGCTGCGGACCCAGGCGCCTTTGAGCAGCGGGTCGGCGAGCAGGTAGCGCAGGAGGAACGCCCCGGTCGGCGAGCCGAGGCCGAGGAGCATGCCCGCCGCGGGGTAAAGGTAGTAATGCGGGATCGTGCGCCAGTCGGCGCGGAAGTCCGCGTGGTCGCGCTGGCGCCTGCGTTTGACGCTCATTTCGCCTGTTCGGGGGTGATCGTCCAGAGGACGCGAAGCGAGGGCTGCAGCTCGATCGCGACGATCGCGGCGGGGCGGAACTCGAACAAGGTCTTGCCGATCAGCGCCGCGATCTCACCGATCTGCGGCTGGTGGCCGACCGCGAGCACCTCGTCGACCGACGCGGCGCGCGCGGCGATCGCGCTTTCGACTTCCTCGGCTGATTGCGTGTTGTCGAGGGCGGCGAAGATCTCGCTGCCGCCGGCGGGCTTGAGGACTCCGGCGGCGGCGGCGGCCGTCTGCACGGCGCGGAGCAGCGGCGAGTGCAGGATCAGGCCCGGGGCGCCGCCGCGGCGCGCGAGCTCCGCGGCCATCCGGCGTGCGTCCTCGCGCCCGAGGTCGGAGAGGGGCCGCTGGGCGTCCTTGGCGACGCCGGCCTCGGTCGTCGTCGGGGAATGGCCGTGGCGCATCAGATAAAGCCGCTTCATGCCGTGCCAGACTACCAAATTCTCAGGGCGTCGGCTGGCCGCTTTCGATCCAGGCGCCGAGCAAAGAGAGGCTCGCGCACAGGCCGAGGTACGCGGCGAAGGCCGTCCAGCGATGCAGCGGCTCGACGCCGGCCTCGTCCGGGCGGCGGCCCGCGGCGGCAAGCCGGTCGACAAGCCGCGCGGGCGAAGCGTTCCGGGTCCGCCAGGCTTTCCACGTCCCGACCAACGCCAGCATCAGGAGGAGAGGGTGGAGCGTTCCGTCCGGGCGGCGCGTCGCCGCGAGGAGGACGAGCAGGCCCGCGAGCGCCGCCAGCCACTGCCGGGTCTCGAAGGGCTCGGTCGCGCGGTCGCCGTCGAGCCCCGCCGCGGGCAATAAATTGAAGAGGTTGAGCGCGAGCGTGATGTGCGCGAGAGCGCGTGCGAGGCCGGCGCGGTCCGGAGCCTCGGCCGCCCAGGCGAGGCAGAGAAGCGCCCCGAGCAAGCCGGCGGCGGGGCCGGCGAGCGAGACGCGCGTCTCGACCCAGCTCGAGCGCGGCTGATCCTTCAGCGCGATGAACGCGCCGAGAAACGGAATGAACACCGGCGCGCCGACGCTCAGGCCGAGCGCCTTGGCCGCGGCGCCGTGGCCCAGCTCGTGCAGGAGGATCAAGAGCACGAGGCCGATCGCGAGGCTCGCGCCGTACAGCCTCGCGTACAGCGCCGCGAAGACCGCCATCGAGGCGAACGTGCCGAGCAGCGGGGCGAGCTTGAGCCCGGCGAGCAGGAACTTGCCCTTCGCGAGCAGGAGCATCAGCCCGCCGGCGGCGGCGGCCTTGCCGGCGGCCGGGCGGCCGCCCGCGCTTTCGCGCTGCTGAGACTCGAGACGCCTAAGCCGCTGGAGGGGGGTTTCTTCCATCACCGAGAACCACGCGCGCAGGCTGGAGCGTCCGCCAGGCCGCGTTCAGCGCGAGGAACAGCCACAGCGCGTCGTATAGGCCGGTCAGCTTCGGCAGGATTTTGAGGAAAAACAGGAAGACGCGCGGATCGAACCAATTGGGGATGCCGTCCACGGCGAGCTTCGGTGAGCGGGCGGCCATCTCCCGCACGAGGTGCGCGACGAAGAAATACTTGCCGAGCAGCAGCCCCAGCATGGCGCAGGCGACCGCGACCTTCTGCAGCCGGCGGCCGCGCTTGCCGCCCGACGCGCGGAGCACCGCGTGCCCGACCGCGTAACCGACGCCGACCGCGGCGAAGCCGATCTCGCTCTTGGTCATCGCGATGAGCAACGCCCAGGCGGCGCCGCAGGCGGCGGACGCGACGGCCCCGACCGCGATCACCGGCCCGAGCTTGACGCCCGCGTCGGTCTCGCTCGCGATCTCGGCGAGCACGGCGTCGCGGCAGGCGGCGCACGTCCGCTTGCCGTTGACCTCGGCGCGTTCCTCGCCGAGGGGCTTGTCGCATAGCGCGCATTTGTCTTCGTTCATTTTCGCGCTCAGAAGAAATAGTCGAACGACGCGAAAAACTGTTCGAGGCCGCGCTCGGCCCATGAGCGACGGTTCCAGCCTTCAAGCGTGACCTCGCGCGCTCCGGCCAGGCCGAGGGCGAAGCTCGTCTTGAGGTCGGCGGCGAAGCCCGGATCGAGCGTCTGCAGGTTCGCCTCGAGGTTGTGCTGCAGCGAGCGGTGATCGAGGTTGTACGAGCCGACCGCGCACCACTTTCCGTCGACGACGACCGCCTTCGCGTGCATCATCGGTCCCTGCCACTCGAAGATCCTGACGCCGTGCGCGAGCAGCGGGGCGTAGGTCGCGCGCATCGCGTACCAGACCGAGCTGATGTCCGACCTGCCCGGCACCAGCACGCGCACGCTCACGCCGCGGCGCGCGGCCTGGGCGAGCGAGCGGCGCACGCGCCAGTCCGGGATGAAGTAGGAGTTCGCGATGGCGACGTCCGTCTTGGCGGCGCGTAGGGCGTTGACATAGGACTCGCGGATGACGAAGCGGCGCAAGAGCTCGTGGTTTCCGACGATCTTGACCGCCGCGCCGCCGGGCGCCTCCCCGGAGGGGGCGTCGTCGAACCAGCGGCCCGTCTCCTTCTGCCAGACCGCGCGGAAAAGGTTCTCGAGCTCTCGGACGGCGGGCCCCACGACCCGGACGTGCGCGTCGGGCCAGTCGAGGCCGCCCTCCTCCTTCGGCGCGTGCTCGTCGCACAGGTTCATGCCGCCGATGAAGCCGGTTTTGCCGTCGCAGACGAGGATCTTGCGGTGGTCGCGCTTGTTCCAGGCCCAGTGCGGGCGCCACGGCGCCACGGGGTGGTACTCGAGAATCTGCACGCCGGCGTTGCGCATCGCGGTCTCGGTCTCGGGCTGGAGCTCGATGGAGCCGACGGAGTCGTAGATCAGCCGCACGCGCACGCCGCGCTTGGCCGCGCGCGCAAGCAGCTCGGCGAACGTCCGCCCCGTGGCGTCGCCGCCGAAGCGGTACGTCTCGAGATTGACCGACTCCTTGGCGGCCTCGATGGCTTCCGCCATCGAGGCGAACAAGGTCTTGCCCCGGACGAACAGCGCGAGGGAGTTGCCTGCGACGTACTCGTCGGCGTCCCAATCGAACTCGCCCGAGCCCGGCTTGGGGCGGCGCAGGTACTTACGGACCGGGGGCGGAAGGCTGGGGATGCGGGTGAGCGCCACGAAAGCCATGGTACCAAACCGGGGAACGGCGATGTGGGCCTCCCCGAAGTGGTATCATGTCGTCCCCCATGGCCGGCAAGGAACACTTCGAAAAACTGCAGACCCTCATCGACCTCGAACGCGAGGCCGAGAAGCAGGAGAACCTGCGCGAGCTGCGCAAGTTCCCGGTCTCGCAGCGCGAGACCCGCGGCAAGACGGTCACCGGCCTGATCGTCGACGCCGTCGAGGGCGGCATGGGCGGCCTGACGATGGTCACGCTCTCGCGCCCGCCGCGCGGCGAGGAGATGGCCCCGTTCCACGCGATGAACGCCGGCGACAACGTCCTGCTCACCTTGTCGCCGGGCAACGAGTTCCTCACGGTCGAGGGCACCTTGTTCAAGGTCGGCGAGTACACCGCCACCGTCGCGATGAACCGCGCCGCGCCCGACGAGGATATCCGCGGCAACTGCCAGATCGACCTGCTCGGCTCCGACGCGACCTATCAGCGCATGCGCAAGGCGCTCG
Source organism: Elusimicrobiota bacterium (assembly GCA_038211115.1). GTDB lineage: Bacteria > Elusimicrobiota > Elusimicrobia > UBA1565 > UBA9628 > GWA2-66-18. Next base: position 34,031 of record JBBQVX010000012.1, read on the forward strand.
TCACCGTCGCCGAGTCGAAGCGCTCCCGCTTGTCGACCCTGCGCGAGATCTTTCTCGGCGAGCAGGAGCCCGAGCGCGTCAAGGTCCCGAAGATCATCTGGCTCAACCGGAACCTAAACGAGTGGCAGCAGGCGGCGGTGAAGTCCTCGCTCGCGGCTCAAGACGTGGCGCTCGTGCACGGCCCGCCCGGCACCGGCAAAACGACCGTTCTCGTCGAGATCATCCGCCAGCACGTCGCCCGCGGCGAGCGCGTGCTCGCGACCGCGCCCTCGAACATCGCGGTCGACAACATCCTCGAGAAGCTCATCGGCACCGGCCTGCGCGTCACGAGGCTCGGCCATCCCGCGCGTACGCTCGAGAGCCTGCGCCACGGCAACCTCGCAGCACAGATCGAGGAGGATCCCGCGTACGAGGAGGTCAAGGAGCTCGACGCGTTCCGCGAGCGCATGATCCACCGCAAGTCGCGCCACGGCCGCGGCATCAATCAATTGGGCCACGAGGAGCGCCAGCTACGCGAACGCGAGGTCGGCAAGCTCTGGCGCCAGGCGCGCGATCTGGAGGCCGACATCGCCCGGCACATCGTCGCGGGAGCGAACGTCGTGCTCGCGACGCACGCGGGAATGTCGAAGCGCTACGTGAAGGGCGACTTCGATCTCGTCGTTCTCGACGAGGCCTCGCAGGCGAGCGAGCCGCTGTCGTGGGTGCCCCTGACGATCGCGCGCAAGGCCGTCTTCGCGGGCGATTCGAACCAGCTTCCGCCCACGATCTACTCGAAGGAGGCCGCCGAGGGCGGCCTCACCGTCACCTTGTTCGACCGCCTCAAGGACATCCTGCCGGCCTCGGCGCAGACCTTGCTGCGCGTGCAGTACCGCATGCACGAGGACATCATGCGCTTCCCGTCCAAGGAGTTCTACGAGGGAAAGCTCATCGCGGACGAGTCGGTCGCGAAGCACGTCGCCTCCGAGCTCCCGGGCGCTTCGCCGTCGGACCTCACGAGCCGCCCGGTGACGTTCATCGACACCGCCGGCGCGGGCTACGACGAAGTGTGGAACGATCTGCTCGAGAGCCGCGAGAACAAGGGCGAGGCGGAGCTGGCCGTGAAGCTGCTGTACCAGCTGCTGGGCTCCGGCCTCAAGGCGAAGGACGTCGGCATCCTGACCCCCTACACCGCGCAGGCGAAGCTGCTGAAGACTTTGGCCCGGGAGCCCGGCCTCGAGATCGGCTCTGTCGACGGCTTTCAGGGCCGCGAGAAGGAGGCCATCATCCTGAGCCTCGTGCGCTCGAGCGAGGGCGGCCAGATCGGCTTCCTGTCCGACATGCGCCGTCTCAACGTCGCGATCACGCGTGCGCGTCGATGCCTGATCGTCATCGGCGATTCCGCCACGATCGGGCGCCATCCCGTTTACGCGCGCTTCGTCGCGCACTCCGACGAGCTCGACAGCCACCGGTCGGCTTATGAGTGGATCGGATCCTGACCGCAAGCGCGATCTCTCCAAGCTGACGCCCGAGCTCCGGGCGGCTCTCGTCGTCGAGCTGAAGGGCCTCATCGAGCGCGCCGCGATCCTCACTCCCGACGAGACCGTCGTCCTGTTCCACATCCTAGCCTACGCGGGCTTCGGCGACGGCGTGCTCGTCGTGCCGGCGCTGTCCGCGCTGTGGGGCGGAGCCCATTCGTTCATCCCCCAGGCCCACCTGCCGGCGGACCGCGCGCGCGCCGCGGTCAAGATCCTGCGCCGCCGCGGCGTCCTGCGCGACACCGAGGAGGGCGCCGCCCTCGTCGACAATTCGGCGCTGCGCACCCTCGCCGAGGGCTGACGCTAGGCAACTTTTCGACCCCCTCGATCGTCTGATAGTGAGGCCGCCGGGACCGGAGGCCGAAAGGGGGAGAACATGGAAAACTTGCCGAAGCTGGACGCGCGCGTGCGGCCGTATCAGGACCAGTCGGGACGTCCGACGAAGCTCATGGCGTTCGCGGACCTCGTGATCGCGGACGCGTTCGTGATCAGAAACATCCGCGTATTGAAGAAAGCGGAAGGCGAAGGCGACCCGTTCGTCGTGTTTCCGGCGGAGAAGGGGAAGGGCGCGCTGGCCGATCGCTGGTTCGACCTCGCGCACCCCGTGACCTTGGAGGCCAGGACCGCCGCGATCGGGCTGATCCTCGAGAAGTACCGGCAGGCGGGAGCCGGAGCCCCCGCGGTTCCCTTCTAGGTCTTGATGCGCATTGGATACACACTATACTGAGGGCGTGAAATACCAGCGAATGAACATCACCTTGCCCCGGACGGTCGTCAAGAAGCTCGCGAAGGTCTCGAACAAGAGTGAGTTCATCGCCCTTGCCGTCGCCGACCGTTTCAAGACGCTGGAAAAGGACGACTTCCGGCGTCGTCTCATCGAAGGCTATAAGCGGGCGGCGGCTAATCGCGACGATGAGAAGGACGCGGTCGCCGATTGGTGATACGGAGAGGGGAGGTTTATTGGGTGGATTTCCGCGGCTCGGTCGGCGCGGTGATTCAGAAGGTTCGCCCGGCCGTGGTCGTATCCGATGACGACCACAATGCCTACATGCGGACCGTCACCGTCGCGCCGTTGTCATCCGCGGCCGGCCCCATCGAGCCGTATGAGGCGGCCGTTCCCGGGGGGCTGATCGGGGACGGCCGTCCGGCCCGGGTCAAGGCGCATCAGCTGCGCGCGGTGGACAAGACGCGTCTGGGCGACAAGCTCGGCGAGCTGCCGCTCGGCGCGATGGCGGATGTGGACGCGACGCTGCGGATACACCTCGCCTTATAGGGCGCGCGTTTTGGCGGAGCGTTTGCGGAGCCAGACCATCACCGCGTAGGCGCCGGCGAAAAGTACGATCGCGACCACGACGAGGTGCATCTTCGCCTTCAGCGCGTGCGCGAGTTCGGCGGGGGAGTCCAGAAGGCGGGGCTCGTCGCCGATGACCTTCATGCCGAACCAGGACAGCACCGCGCACCAAAGGAACGCACCCGCGGTGGTCGCCGCGGAGAAAGCCCCGACGGGCATCTTAAGAATACCGGCCGGAATAGAAATCAGGTGGCGCACGACGGGAAGCAGACGTGCGAAGAAGATTCCGGACACCCCGTACTCGGCGACCCAGCCCTCCATCGCGGCCACCTTGTCGGCGGAGATGAAGAAATACTTGCCGTACCGGCGAACGAACGGCTCGCCGAGTATGCGCGAGATCCCGTAGCTGCCGATCGAGCCGAACCAGCTGCCGGCCGTTCCCGCGAGGACGACCAGCCAGAAGCTCATGCGCCCCTGCGCGGCCCAATAGGCGGCAGGCGGCATGACGATCTCGCTCGGAATCGGAACGATGGAGCTTTCGAGCGCCATCAGGAGGAACACGCCCAGGTAGCCCCAGACTTCGACGAAATGGAACCAGGTCTTCAGCAGGGCGTGAAAGTGTTCTTGCATGGGCGAGGATGATACCACATTCGCTGAAAAAATCACCCTAAAACGGGTATAATCACCCGTCTCTCCCTATACGCGCGCGTACTCAATGACCCCGAGCCCCGGCACTCTCGAAGCGACGCCCTCAGCCCTGCGCGGCCTCCTGCGCGATCTTCGTTCTCCCGCGGTTTCCGGGAAGGCGTCCGCCCCGGCCCTAATGCCTGAGCAACTCGGCGACCCCGCGTTTCTCGCCGAGCACGGCGTGCGCTACGCCTACGCGACGGGCGCCATGGCCAACGGCATCGCCTCCGAGGCCCTCGTCGAGGCGGGCGCCAAGGCGGGGCTGCTCTCGTTCTTCGGCGCCGCCGGACTGCCGCCCGTCCGCGTCGAGGCCGCCATCGACCGCCTCGACAAGTCGCTGGGCGGCGCGCCCCGCGGCTTCAACCTGATCCACAGCCCGAGCGAGAGCGACCTCGAGAACGCGGTCTGCGACCTGTACCTGCGCCGGGGCGTGCGCCTCGTCGAGGCGTCGGCGTTCATGGGCCTGACGCCCGCGATCGTGCGCTACCGCCTGCACGGGATCGCCCGCGGCGCCGATGGACGCGTGACCGCCCCGAACAAGGTCGTCGCGAAGGTCTCCCGCGTCGAGGTCGCCGAGAAGTTCCTGGCGCCCGTGGGCGAGACGATGCTCCGCGAGATGGCCGCGTCGAACCTGATCACGGCCGAGCAGGCGGCGCTCGCCGCCGAGATCCCGATGGCGCAGGACCTCACGGTCGAGGCCGACAGCGGCGGCCACACCGACAACCGCCCGCTCGTCGCGATGTTCCCCGCGATGATCGCGCTGCGCGACCGCCTGCAGGCGAAGTTCAAGTTCAAGAGCCCGGCGCGCGTCGGCGCCGCGGGCGGCATCGCGACCCCCGACGCGGCCGCGGCCGCGTACATGATGGGCGCGGCCTACGTGCTCACGGGCTCCGTCAACCAGAGCTGCGTCGAGTCCGGCTCCTCGGACAAGGTTCGCGCGATGCTCGCCGCCGCGGGCCAAGCCGACTGCATCATGGCGCCCGCCGCCGACATGTTCGAACTCGGCGTGAAGGTCCAGGTGCTCAAGCGCGGCACGATGTTCGCCCAGCGCGGCGCGAAGCTGTACGAGATTTGGAAGAGCCACGATTCGCTCGAGACGATCCCCGCGCCGCTCAAGGCGCAGATCGAGCGTGATTTGTTCAAGGCCACGCTCGAGGACACCTGGGCCGCGACGCGCGAGTTCTTCCTCAAGCGGGACCCCTCTCAAGTTGAGCGCGCCGAGAAAGAGCCGAAGCACAAGCTGGCGCTCGTGTTCCGCTCCTACCTTGGCCAGGCCTCGCGCTGGGCCAACGCGGGCGTGCCCGAGCGCGTGCTCGACTATCAGGTCTGGTGCGGCCCGGCCATGGGCGCGTTCAACGAGTGGGCGCTGGGCTCCTTCCTGCAGGCGCCCGAAAACCGCAACGTCGCTCTCGTCGCCCGCAACATCCTGTACGGCGCGGCCGTG
>JBBQVX010000013.1:0-38943 GCA_038211115.1 Elusimicrobiota bacterium
GTACGAGTGCACGGAGCAGTTGCTCGACCGCTACGTACCGCTCGCGATCGTCAACGCGTTCTACCGCAAGTACCCGGCGCTCGCGGCCGCGGCGAAGAAAATTCCGAAGCGGAATACGATCACGCCGGCGTGGGACCGCTCGGACCCGAGGCGGCTGACGCGCCTGATGGAGTCGCCGTGGGAGGAGATCTCCAAGGGACGCAAGTCCGCTTGGCCTATCATCGACATGTTCGATCCGAAGACGGTCGAGAACGAGCTCGCCGACTCGCTCGGCAAGCTCAAGAGCTACCAGCTGTCCGACGGGAGCTTCCCGTGGTTTCCCGGCGGCCGCTCGAGCCCGTACATGACCTTGCTCGTGCTCGCGGGCTTCGCCGAGGCGCAGCATTACGGCGTGACGCCGCCGCCCGAGGTCGTCTCGCGGGCGCTCGCCTACGTCAACGGCGAGATCCCGAAGCACCTGAAGCCGGAGGAAGGGGAGCTCTCGCTGATCCTCTACTCGGCGTACGTCGTCACCTCGTTCCCGAGGACGATGCCCGGCGCCGAGCGCGGCTGGAAATTCGCGAAGGTCTGGGCCGACTACGCCGATAAGTACACGGACGCGCTGACGCCGTTCGGCCGCGGCTACGCGGCCTACGTGTACTGGCGTCTCGGGGAAAAGGACAAGGCGGACTCCTATCTCGCCCGCGCGCTCGACGGCATACGGACTGATCCCGTCGCCGGAGCGTACTGGGCGCCGGAGAAGATTTCCTGGCTGTGGTACAACGATACGGTCGAGAAGCACGCGTTCTTCCTGCGGACCTTGCTGACGATGAAGCCCAAGGACCCGCGCATCCCCGGCATGGTGCAGTGGCTTCTGTTCAATCGCAAGGGCAACGAGTGGAAGTCGACGCGCGCTTCCGCCGCGGCGATCTACTCCCTGCTCGACGTCCTGAAGTCGCGCGGGGCGCTCGACCAGGCCGACGACTACAAGATCAAATGGGGTTCTGAAGTCGAATCGGCTCACGTGGAGCCCCTCGATTGGCTGGAGCAGCCCCTGCGCTGGAGCCGTTCGGGCTCGGAGATCCGCGAGTCGCACGGCAAGGCCGTGATCGACAAGACCGGGCCCGGCTTCGCGTTCGCCTCGCTGACGTGGATCTACAGCACCGACAAGCCGCCGAAGGCCTCCGGGCCCGGCATGATGGAGGTGTCGCGCACGTACTTCCGCCGCGACAAAGCCGGCGAAGGCTATAAGCTGACGCCGCTCGCCTCGGGCGACACGGTCGTAGTCGGCGACCAGATCGAGGTGCGGCTGACGGTCACGACGCGCTCGCAGTTCGAGTACGTGCAGCTCAAGGATCCGCGCGGCGCCGGCTTCGAGGGCGAGGAGCTGCGCTCGGGCTGGAAGTGGGACCTGCTCTCTCGCTACGAGGAGCCGCGAGACTCGCTGACGAACTTCTTCATCGACTGGCTGCCGCACGGAGAGTATAAGCTCGGCTACCGCGTCCGGCCGACGACGCCGGGGACCTACCGCATCGGCGCGGCCGTGCTCCAGTCGATGTACGCGCCGGAGATGACGGCGCACTCGGACGGGATGATGCTGAAGGTCAAGCCGTGAGGTGGGCTTCCTCGACGGAGGAGGCCCACGCGCACGCTAGGATAGCGGCGCCGAGCGCGGCGAAGGTCCAGCCGAGCGAGAGCTTCGTGAGCAGGCCGACGGCGGGCAGCACGATCACGCCCATGAGCTGGCGGCCCATGCCGACCGTCGACAGCACCGTCGCGCGCTGCGGGCCGGAGATGTGCTTGTTCATGTAGTTCGAGATCACGACCGAGCGGGACAACCCGAACGCGGGGATGAGCACGAACAAGACGCACGCGGCCCACGGGTTCGTCGCGAACGGCAGGCCGAGGTAGGCCAGGCCCGGGATCACCGCGCTCCAGATGAGGTAGCGGCGTGCGCCGCCGAACAGCTTCTCGACCCGGTCGGGACTGCTCAGGATCGCGATCTGCGACAAGGTCATCGCGGCGGTGACGAAGCCGTACGCGGCGACGCCGATGCCGAGCTCCTTGAGGCGCGGCTGGAACAGCCACACGGTCATGAACGAGAGCATCCAGATCGTGACGGAGTCGAACGCGAGCGCGCGCAGCGGCTCGTGCGAGGCGAAGTAGCGCACGCCGCGCGTGAGCACCTCGCGGTAGCCGGGCTTAGGGCCTTCCTCGCCGGTCGGCGGCTCCTCGAGGGCGAAGCCGACGAGGAGGCCGAGGGCGAACGGAACCAGCATCAGCGCCATCGGCGCGCGCAGCCCCCACCGGGCGGCGACGAGGCTTCCGATCGGCGCCGCGACCGCGATCGCGCCGATGTCGAACGAGGCGAGCGTCGCGAGCGCCTTCTTCGAGCGGGATTCCTCGCCGCACGCCTTGAGGCTGTCGTAGACCATCGCCTCGTCGGCGCCCGAGGCGAGCGCGGACGACGCGGCCCAGATGACCTCGGCCAGGAGAAAGCGGGGCAGGCCCTTGCCGGTGGCGTAGATCGCCGTCGCCGCGAGCAGGCACGCGTTCGCGCACAGGATCGACGCCTTGCGCCCGTATTTATCGGCGACCGCGCCCGTCGGAACCTCGAGCAGGAAGATCCACAGGAAGAACCACGCCTGGAGCAGGAACAGCTGCGGCAAGGTCAGGCCGCCCCACTCGGTGAAGAACGGCACGAGCGCGCCGGCGAAGAAGTGCATCATCGTGAGCGCGCGCCAGACGTACATGCGGCGCACGTTGCGGCGCCAGACCTCGGGCGAGCTCAAGCGATATCGACCTTTTTAGGGGACGTTCGCCGCTCCTTTTTGTGCATGACGGTCCCGGTGACGAGCTTCAAGACGGTCGCCGTACCCTTGATCACGGAGTAATGGCAGTCGAAGTCATGCAGAAAGAATCCGAGCTCCAATCCGTCCTTCATCTGGGACTTATCCCTGGGGTTCCGCAAATCTTGGCTCAGAATGTCCGTTAGAACGGCTCCCAATCCGTTGACGTTAAGCCGTTCTTCGGCGCGTTCGATGTCGGCTAGCGCCGCAGGCGCAATTTCGACTCTTAAGCTGGGAAACGGCGCGTCTTTCACCCAGCCCGAGGTCGCGTCCGCCGCGATGTCCCACTCGGGGATGTACGGCTTGATGTCCAGGATCGGCGTCCCGTCCACGAGGTCGATCCCCGCGAGATGCACCGTCGCTCCCTTCACCGACACCAGCCGCGCGAGCGACAGCCCGATCGGGCTCGGCCGGTGCGGCGAGCGGGACGCGAACAGGCCGACGCTCTCGCCCTTGAGTCGAGGCGGATGAATCTTCGGGCGCACGGTCTTGTTCGTGTTCAGGTGAAAGTACGAGAGCAGCCATACGTGGCTGAAGCGATCGAGCCCGGCGAGGGAGTGCTCGGGCAGGAATTCGCGCGCGATCGTCAGGGACGCGGTCGCGCCCGGGACGAGCAGCGGCTGGCGCGGCGTGCCGAACTTCTCGCGGAAGCAGGAACGCAGATGGCCGATGACGCGCAGGGGCAGGGCGGACAACTTAGGAATCGACCTGCTCGAGAAGCTCCGCTTTCGCGTTGAAGACGAGGAACGCGGCCTTCTCGCCGGCCGCGACGGCGGTCTCTTTGGCGGCGTACGCGGCGTCGACGGCCTCGGGCTGCTTCTCGTAGTCTCCGAGCCAGCGGAGCAGGCCGCCCTGGTCGCGTCGGGCGGCGCGGAACCATTTCGGCTCGATCGGGCGTTCGGCAAACAGAGCCGCGACCGCGGGAGGGACGACGAGCGGGCTGCTCTTCTTCAGCCAGCGCACGACGAGCGAGGCGAGGAACAGCGGCATGACGATCCAGTAGAGGAGGGGAAATAGCATCGGTGTTATCGGATCAGCGGGAGACGACGAGCGGAGGCGGCTCCGGGAGGCCGGCCGCCTTGGCCGCGGCCCGCGCTTTTTCCATGTACATGTTAGCCGATCCGGAGCCCGTTGCGTGCTCCGCGAGGACCACGTACATGTGGACGCGGAACTCGGGCCAGCGCGCGCGCTGAGCGCCGATGTAGGCGTTGAAGTACGGGTCGTTGCGCACGTACGTGTTCTTCTCGTACATCGCGGCGACCGCTTTGAGGAAGCTGTCGATATTTCCGGCCGCGTCGGGGATCATCCACTGGTCGAAGCCGTTGTTGCGCGCGGCGGGGTTCGCCTCCAGCGCCGCGAAGCGGTACAGCATCTCCTGGAAGAACGCCTCCTGCTCGGCCTCGATGGAATTCGTGAAGTAGCCGGGATTCCACGGCGGGCGGCGGCCCTGCACGGCGTGCGTGAGCTCGTGGAGCACGGTCGAGTCCATCTCGCGGATCAGGCGGCGCTGCAGCGACGGATCCGCGAGGAACCGCTCGACCGTCCAGCCGCGGTCGGTGATCTCGGTTTCGTTGAGATAGACGCCGTCGAACATGTTCTCGTGCTGGGCGTAGGAGTCCGCTTGGTGCGAGACGAAGAAGGCGGGCATGCGCAGCACCCCGAAGCGGTCGCGCAGCGCGTCCAGGGTGTCGCGGCCGATCGGATTGCGCGAAAGGGCCTCGATCGTCTCGGACTCGACGGCGCCGCCGGAAATCCAGCGCGCGTGGGCGCGGTGCTCGGGCGCGTCGAAGCGGTCCATGTACGCCCCGACTCGCTCGGTGAACGGGCCGGAGGCCTGGTGCGGGAGCATGCCGACGCCCAAGCCGATGAGCGCGCCGAGCGCGATCACGGCGAGCCGGGCCCGTTTCTTCGGCGGCGGCCTGGCCGCTTCGGGCTTGCGGCGGATCTTGCGGACCGCCCACAGGACGACGGCGGTCGGAATGAGAAGCGCGAACAACACGGCGCTCGCGGCGCCGAGCGCGTAGACGAGCTTCAGCGCGGGAGCCGCGTGCGCGACGACCGGAACGGCCGCGGCGGCCAGGGAGCCGAAGACGAGGCTCTTCCCGAAGAGCGAGAAGGCGCCGTCGGGCCGGGCGCGATAGGCGCGGTAGCGCGCCAGCAGCCCCGGCTTCGTCGAAGCGGAAGCCGACGAAGGGCCGTCGGGCGTCTCGGAGGAGGAAGCCGCCGGGAGCGAACCGTCGAGCAGGGCGCGGGGGCGCCCGGCCCCGACGAGGCGGCGGAACAGCGCCTCGTAGACGTCGAGGGAAAGCTCCCACGAGGAGTCCTTCGTCATCGCGGCGCGGCGCGCGAGCGGAAAAGCGAGCGGATGGCGGTAGCCGGAGACCGCGTCGGCGATCGCGCGCGACAGCGAGATCGAGGCGATCGCCTTGACGATCAGCCCGCTGCCGTTGAGCGGGTCGTCGCGCAGGTCGACGACGGTGTCGGCCAGGCCGCCCGTGCTCGTGACGATGGGCAACGCGCCGTAGCGCTGCGCGATCAGCTGGGACAGGCCGCACGGCTCGAAGCGGGAAGGCATCAGCAGGAAGTCGGCCGCAGCGAAGAGCAGGCGGACGGCGTTCTCGTCGAACGGATGCGCGGCCACTTTTCCGGGGAACGCGAGCACGAGCGCTGCGCGTAGCGCCTCGGTCTCGGCGTCGCCGGTGCCCATGATCGCGAGCTGGCCGCCGAGACGCACGATATCGGCCGCGGAGTCGAAGATCATGTCGATGCCCTTCTGGTGGGCGAGCCGGGAGGCGACGACGAACAGCGGCGCTTCCGGCGCCGCGTCGAGACCGAGCTTGGCTTGCAGCGCGGCCTTATTCGCGGCCTTGCCCTCGGCGACGTCGTCGACGCCGTAGTTGCGGACGAGGAGCGGATCGGTCGCCGGATCGTACAGCGCGGGATCGATGCCGTTGAGGATGCCGTGCACCTCGTCGCGGGCGCGAAGCGGCTCCTCGAGGCCCATGCCGAACAGCGGGTTTTCGACGATCTCGCGCGCGTACGTCGGGCTCACCGTCGTCACCGCGTCGGCGTGCGTGATGCCGGACTTGAGATAGTTCGCGCCTTCGTTGTGCTCGAGGTGAGCCTCGTCGAAGCCGAGCTTGAGCGCGGTGGTCAGCGCGAAGGCGCCCTGGAACGCGATATTGTGGATCGTCAGCGCGGTCTTCGTGTCCGCGAAGAAGGGATCGTCCTTGTACGCGGCGGTCTTGAGGAATGAGGGAATCAGGGCCGCGTGCCAGTCGTGCGCGTGGATGACGTCGGGCTTGATGTCGAGGACGCGCATCGCCTCGAGGGCCGCGCGCGCGTAGAAGCCGAAGCGCTCGTCGGCGTCGTCGATGCCGGCCGCGTCGTAGGCCGAGAGGCCGAGGGCCGCGTGCTTGGCGGCGTACGGGCCGCCCTGCCGCTCGTAGAACTCGGGATGCTCGAGCAGAACGACTCGCACGCCCTCGCGCCGGCCGACGAGGAGGTTCGCGCTTTCGACGCGCCCGTCGATCGGGACGAGGACTTTGCCCGCGTTCGTGAACTCGACGCCGGCGGTCTTGAGGTCGCGGTACTTCGGCAGGATCAAAGTCACGTCGTGGCCGCGCCCCGCGAGCCCGCGCGCGACCGCGTCCACGACGTCCGCGAGGCCGCCGGTCTTGATGAACGGCACGGCCTCCGAGCCGGCGATCATGATCTTGAGCGCGCCGTCGAACATCGTTGCGGAGGCGGTCTTTTGCTGTTCGGCCGGCACGGAGGCGGAGGCCGGGGCGGCGGGTTTTTGGGGCGTGACGGCCGCGGTCTTGAGGACGGAGAGAGCGGCCGGAACGGCGCGCTCGGATGGAACGGTGGTGAGCGGCTCGACGGCATGGACGGCGACGTTTTGAACCGCGACGTTTTGAACCGCGACGGAAGGGGCGGGCATGACGGCCCCCAGCGCGGAAGGGACCGGGAGCGACGTCAGCGGCAGCGAAGCGTTAAATGACGGAGCCTGGGAAAAAGGGACGATATTCCCTAGCGAAATTTCGGGAATCACCGAGACGGACTGGCCCCGCACCTGGGCGAAGGAGGGGACGGGAATCAGGAGAAAAGCGATGAGGACGCGAAGCATCCCCCTCATTGTAAGAGGAAGGCGGGGAGGTCGTAAGAGCCCTAAGGCCTACCGGAGAGGCCGGAGGGCCTATCGAGGGCTATGCTCCCCGGATTTGCGGTCTCCCGTTAAATCCGCTACAGGATCATCCGTTCATGTTACTGCCACTTTGGCAGTGAAAAATAGAAGCTTGATCAGCGCGGGGGAAGAGCGGCGAGCATGTCCTCGACGCTCGTGAACTTCTCGCGGATCTTGCCGGCCTTGGCGCCCGCGGCTTTTTCCAGGACGTCGAGCTTCTGCCAGTCGGCGAAGCTGAGCGCGCGGACCTTCTTGTCCGCGAGAAGCTTCAGCGTCGCGTCGAGCGAGGCGTCGGAGACGGCCGGCAAAGTTCCGGCCTTAAAATCGGCGAGCAGCGCCTGGACGGTAGCGACCGAGTCGGCGCGGTTGGTGCCGATGAGGCCCGACGGGCCGCGTTTGGCCCAGCCGACCACGTACTGGCCGGGAAGCGCGGGCTTGCCGGGCGCCGGGACGACGCGGCCGGCGTCGTTCGGGATGTGGCCCGACTTTTCGTCGAAAGGGACGCCGGGAAGCGGGATACCGCGGTAGCCGACCGAGCGGAGCACGAGTCCGACCTTGATGGTTTCGAAGACGCCCGTGCCGACGGACTTCACGCCGCCCTTGCCGTCGTCGACCAGCTTGTTCTTCTCGAGGCGCATCGCGCTCACGCGGCCGTTCTCGCCGGTGATCTCAACGGGCGAGACGCGGAAGCGCGCGCGGACCTTCCGCTCGCGCGAGCCCTCGCCTTTTTTCGCGTGCTCCTGGACGTACTCGGCCTTCTTCTTCGCCGCCGGGTCGGCGAGCCCGGCCTTGGAGGCTTCGTCGATGGTGGCCTCGGCGGGATCGATGACGAGATCGGCCGACTCCAGTTCCCCGATCTCCTCGATCTCGGCGGGAGAATACGCCGCCTCGACCGGACCGCGGCGGCCTAGCAGCCACACCGTCTTGACGCCGCTCTTGCGCAGAGCGTCCAGCGCGTAGCCGGCGATGTCCGTTTTCGCCAGCTGGTCGGGGTTCTGGGCGAGGATGCGGGTCACGTCCATCGCGACGTTGCCGACGCCGACGACGGCGACGGCGCCGGCGCTCAGATCAAATGTGCGATCGCGGTGGTCGGGATGGCCATTGTACCAGCCGACGAACTCGGTCGCCGAGTGCGAGCCGGCGAGGTCCTCGCCAGGGATGCCCATATGCCGGTCGCTCTCGCAGCCGACGGCGTAGATCACCGCGTCGTGGCGCGCGGACAGCTCCTCGGCGGTGAAGTCGCGCCCGAGCTTGACCGCGCCGAAGAAACGCAGCCGCGGGTCCTGTGCCGTCTTCTCGTAGACCGCCGCCACGGATTTGATCTTCTGGTGATCGGGGGCGACGCCGCCGCGGACGAGGCCGAACGGCGTGGGCAGGCGGTCGAACAGGTCCACGCGCACGGTCAGGCCGGGAGCCTTGAGCAGGGCTTCCGCGGCGTAGAAGCCGGAAGGCCCGGCGCCGACGATCGCGACCGCTAGTGGACGTTCCGGCGTGCCGAGTTCGGGCATCGCGGCTAGGCTACCAAGTTGCCGCCTTTAAAACCAGGGAGGATCAGCGTCCGGGCAGGTGGTCGAGAACGTCGTCGAAGCCCTTTTCCACGTCGCGCGGCACCTGCATCTGCGTGGTCATCTTGCGGAAGTCGAACTGCACGCGCAGACCGAGAGTGTGGGCGCCGTTGCCGTGGCCGCGCACGGCATTGATCCCGTAGCCGTACTCGAGCAGCGCCTGCCAGCCGCTCGTGATGTAGTTTATTCCCGCGCCGAGGCCGCTGTGCCACTTATTGTTCTGCTCGAGGCCGGGGGCGTAATCCACGAGCGCGGTCGCGACGGTGAACGACGCGAGCCAGGTCTTCTTGTCCCGGCACAGCGGCAGGAGGTAGCTGCCGCCGGCGAGGCCGAAGCTCTGGGCGCTGACCTCCTGGTAGTAGTAGCCGGGGATGGAGAGCGGGAACTCCGAGGCCAGCGGGAGCACGCCGCCGAGGCGGAACGCGCTGAACCGGTCCGCGCGGCGGCTCGTTCCGCCGGCGATCTGCGCGAGGAAGCGGTGCTGGGCTTTCGGCAGGTTGTAGACGATCAGCGCGCGCGACCAGAACAGGTGCGAGTGCGGCTCGACGCGCCGGTCGCCGGCGTAGCCGTAAGTCCCGGGCGCGGTCCGCACGCGGCCCTCGTACCAGACGGAGATCTCGCCGGCGACCTTCGGCAGCATCAGCGGTTCGATGCCGCCCCAGCGCAGGCCGGTCCGGACGTTGAAGTCGGTCTGCGCGTTCGGGAGCTCAAAGCTCCGCTCGGTGTCGTTGCTCCGGCGGAACTCCGCGTAGCGGGCCTCCCCGCGCAGGATGCCGGCCAGCGGCGCGGGCCCGAGCTTGCCGAAGGCGTGATACGCGGAGAGCGACGCCTTCATCCCGTCGCCGGTGAAGGACTCTCCGCGCAGGAAGCGTCCGCCCCGGATCTCGGTGTAGCTGTCGGCGTAGCCGCCGCCGGCGAGGCCTGCGCCCAGGTCCGTATGCTCGCCGAGGGCGTGCTTGAGGGCGAGCTCCGAGTCCACGTAGACCGGGGCCACGGCCAGCCGCAAGGTGCGGGTGTCGTGCGCGAAGGGCTGGTTGCGGTAATAGTAGATGTAGCCGGCCAGCGGCCCGCGTCCATCGAGCGGGCGGCTAAATCCCATCTGCAGCAGCGAGCGCTTATCGGGATCCACCTGGGCCGCAACGGGGAGCGCCGCGGCGGCGAGCGCTAGAAAAACGAGAAAAAGTCTCATCCCCCTGAGCGTAGCAGGCCGGGATCAACTCCGAATCAAATCAAGATTTTTTGGCGGAGAGCAGGACGGAGATCAGAGACATGTGGCGCTTGAGCTCGCGACCGCGCTGCAGCTTCGAAACGCCGGCGACGCGGGCGTGCAGCGGGGCGGGGACCTCGACGACGACATGGTTGGCCATCAGCGCGCGCGCGGCGATCTCCGCGTTGATCTCGAAGCCGTTCGATACGAGCGGCAGGCTCTTGAGGAAGGACGCCCGGTACAGGCGGAACACCGGGGTGTACGCGGTCAGCGCGTGCCCGAACAGGCCGCGGTACAGCGAGTTGATCATGAGGCTCGGCAGACGCCGCACCCAGGACACGCCGTCCATGTCGCCGGGGCGCAGATACGGGGAGCCCGCCGCGAGGTCCGCCTTGCCCGCGACCGCGGCCGCGTATAGATCCTTGAGGGAGGCGGGAGGGAAGGTGAGATCCGCGTCGAGCGTCGCGATCCATTCCCCTTTCGCGGCGTCGAAGCCCGCGCGCAGGGCGCCGCCCATGCCGCGGTTCGGGGAGACGCTCAGGATGATCGTATCCCGGCGCGTGATGAGGAGCTTGTGCGCGACGGCGGCCGTGTCGTCCGTCGAGCCGTCGTTGACGATCACGACCTCGTAGGGGACGTTGAGCCCGTCGAGGACCGGGAACAGCTCGGCCGCGTAGCGCGAGATGTTCTCCGCTTCGTTGTGGCACGGAAGGACGACGGAGAGGACGGGGTTCATCCGCCCTCCAACGGCGCGTGGAAGCGGCATTTCCTCGCCATAGGATCGGTCAGAGAATTCGGCGGAAGTAGGAGATCGTGCTCTTGAGGCCGTCCTCGAGCGTGACTTTCGGCTCCCACTTCAGCTTCGTCCGCGCGAGCGTGATGTCGGGGCGGCGGACCTTCGGGTCGTCGACCGGGAGCTTCTTGAAGACGATCTTGGACCTCGATTTGGTCAAGGACTTGATCACCTTCGCGATCTCGAGCAAGGTCATCTCGCGCGGGTTGCCGATGTTGATCGGGCCGGTCGACGAGGACTTCACGAGCCGGTCGATGCCCGTGACGAGGTCGGAGACATAGGTCAGGCTGCGCGTCTGCGAGCCGTCGCCGTACACCGTAATCGGCTTGCCTTTCAGAGCCTGCGTGATGAAGTTGGGCACGGCGCGGCCGTCCTCCGTGCGCATGCGCGGGCCGTAGGTGTTGAAGATGCGCACGATGCGCACGGGCACGCCGTGATAGCGGTGATAGGCCATCGTCATCGCCTCGGCGTAGCGCTTCGCCTCGTCGTAGACGCCGCGCGGACCGATCGGGTTGACGTTGCCCCAGTAGGTCTCGGGCTGCGGGTTGACCTCGGGATCGCCGTAGACCTCGGAGGTGGACGCGAGCGCGAAGACCGCCTTCTTGTCCTTGGCCAAGCCGAGCGCCTTGTGCGTGCCGAGCGCGCCGACCTTCAGCGTCGGGATCGGCCACCGCGCGTAGTCGATCGGGGACGCGGGAGAGGCGAAGTGCATGACGAGGTCGACGGGGCCGGGCACGTGCAGGAAGTTCGTGACGTCCATCTTGATGAACTCGAAGCGCGGGTTCTTCATCAGGTGCGAGACGTTCGCGAGCGAGCCCGTGATCAGGTTGTCGATCGCGAGGACCTTGGCGCCCTGGTCGAGGAAATTCTCGCAGAGATGCGAGCCGAGGAAGCCGGCGCCGCCCGTGATGACGACGCGCTTGTACTTCTTCATGGGCGGCCCACGCCGGCGTAGTCGAAGCCCAGCGCGCGCGCCTTGTCCGGATCGAAGAGGTTGCGCCCGTCGAGGAGCACGGCCGTGCGCATGAGCTTGCGCGCGCGGGCCAGGTCGAGGTCCTTGAACCTCGGCCATTCGGTCACGATCGCGAGCGCGTCGGAGCCCTTGATCGCGTCGTACTCGTCCTTCGCGAAGTGCACGCCTTTGAATTCCGGCAGGACCTTGGCGCGCTCCATCGCGACGGGGTCGAATGCGCGGACCTTGACGCCGCGCGCGCGGAGGCCCGTGACGACCTCGAGCGACGGAGCGTAGCGCATGTCGTCGGTGTTCGGCTTGAACGCGAGGCCGAGGACGGCGACGGTCTTGCCCTCCAGGTTCCAGAGCTTCTCCTCGATTTTGCGGGCGACCCAGGACAGCTGGAGCGCGTTGATCTCCTGGACGGCTTTCAGGAGCTTGAAGTCGTAGCCTTTCTGCCGGCTGATCCAGTAAAAAGCCTCGAGATCCTTCGGGAAGCAGAAGCCGCCGAAGCCGATTCCCGCGTTGAGGAACATCGGGCCGATGCGGCGGTCGAGCCCCATGCCCTGCGCGACCATCTGCACGTCGGCGCCGACCTTCTCGCAGAGCGCGGAGACCGCGTTGATGTAGGAGATCTTGGTGGCGAGGAAGGAGTTCGACGCGTGCTTGATGAGCTCCGCGCTCTTGAGGTCGGTGACGAGGACCGTCGCCTTGAGCGGCGCGTAGATCTCGCGCATCAGGACTTCGGCGCGCTTCGACGAGACGCCGAGCACGACGCGGTCGGGCTTCATGAAGTCGCGGACTGCGGAGCCTTCGCTGAGGAACTCGGGGTTCGACACGACGTCGTAAGGGGTGCCCTTCTTGTTGAACCGCTGTATCGTCTTGGAGACCCAGTCTCCGGTCTCGACGGGCACGGTCGACTTGTCGACGATCACGGTGTAGTCCGTCATGTGCTTGGCGATCGTCATCGCGACGGCCTCGACGGCGGAGAGGTCGGCGGAGCCGTCGTGGCGCGGGGGGGTGCCGACGGCGATAAAGACCACGGAGGCGCGGCGGCCCCTGTACAGAAGGCCCTCTTCCACCGACGCGGCAAAGGACAGCTTCTTCGACTTCACGGCCCGCCGGAACACCTCGTCGAGGCCGGGCTCGTGGATGGGGACCTTGCCCGCCTTCAGCGACTTCAGCTTGCGCGGGTCGGAATCGACGCACACGACGCGGTGCCCGATCTCGGCGAGGCAGGAACCGGTGACCAGGCCGACGTAGCCGGCGCCGACGACGCAGACATCATGGCTCTTCATAAGGAAGGACGCATTCTTTCATAAATAGCGGGCATGGACAAGACCCGCTTCATGCCCTATACTCTCGCCGTGCCCGATACTCCGCCGCCGTCCACGCCGGTTCCCGGGCCCGGCCCGAATCTCGATCGCCAGACGCTCGAGGCTCTCAAAGCCATCGGCAAGGCCCTCGGGCAGATGGCGTTGTACAAGGTCGGGCACCCCGCCGTGATCGCGACGATCGCGGCCGCGCAGGAGAACCTGGCCGCCGCGCTCGCGCTGTCTCCGACCGGCGAGCTCGAGATCGGCATCGACCAGGACAAGCTCATCCTCAACAGCCGCGTCGTCGGAAACCTGAGCCAGCTTCCCACGTCGCTCACCAACCTGTTCAAGCGCTTCAAGCTGACGAGTCTGTCCTTCAAGACGGGCCTCAGCACCGATGAGCTCGTCGCTTTCTGCGAGTTGGCCGCCATGCGCGCCGACTCGCCGGCCGCGGCCGACCCCAAAGGCTGGCTCGCCGGACGCTCGGTGTCGAACATCGTCTTCAACGAGGCCGTCTACCTGAAGGCCGGCGACAAGGGCGCGGGCTCGGGCGCGGGCCAGTCCGGCGGAGCGCCCGGCGGCGGAGGGTCCGGCACCGGCGGCGGCGCGGGCGACGGCGAAGGGGCGGGCGGCGGCGGATCCGGCACCGGCGGCGGCTCGGGCGACGGCGAGGGCGCGGGCGGAGGAGGAGGCGCGGGCGGCGGCGGGTCGGAGGCCGCGATCCGCGGCATCAGCGACGCGATCGCGGGCGGCTCGCTCGAGCGCACGATGGCGGCTCTCGTCGAGAAGGCCGTACCCGATCCGGTCCTGCGTAAAAAGGTCATCGAGCAGGTCCTGAAGCTTCTCGAGGCCGATATCGCCAAGCGCGTCGAAGAAGTCACGATTCCTCTCAAGCGCGAAAAGAAGACCCTCCAGAACGAGGCGAAGCGCACCGAGGGCGTCATCAGCAATATGGTTGAAGGCGTCGTCGTCGTCGACGACCAGGGCAAGATCCTGATGATGAACCCGGCCGCCGAGCAGATCTACGGCCAGACGCTCGCCCAGACCGCGGGCAAGGCGATTACCGACAAAACGACCGAGGAACTCGTCATCACGCTCTCCTCCGAGCTGCAGGCGACGGCCGACAAGGAGGTCACCGGCGAGGTCAAGATCTCCGGCGTCGTCGACACCCAGCGCACTTTACGCGCGTCGAGCGCCGTCGTGAAGACCGAGGAAGGCAAGGTCGTCGGCATGGTCTCCTCGCTGCCTGACACGACGAAGCACAAGGAGCTGCAGAGGATGCAGCGCGACTTCGTCGCCCACGTCACTCATGAGCTGCGCGCGCCGCTTTCGTCGATCCGCGCCGCGCTCGAAATTCTCCAGGGCCAGTTCACCGGCAAGATCGAGGAGGACGAGACGCGGATGCTCAACACCGCGATCAAGAACTCCGATCGCCTGGCCGAGATGATCAACAGCATCCTCGACTTCTCCAAGATCGAGTCCGGCCAGATGACGGTGTACACGAAGCCGGTCGAAGCGGCGAAGATCGCCAAGGATTCCGTCGACAGCCTCCTTCCGTGGGCGCAGAAGAAGCGCATCGATCTTTTGCTGTCCGCGCCCGAGGGCCTGCCGCTCGTCGAGGCCGACGCGTCGCGCACGGTTCAGGTCATCGTCAACCTCCTGTCCAACTCGATCAAGTTCACCCCGGCCGGCGGCAAGATCACGGTCAAGGTCTCCAAGCGCGCCGAGGGAAACCAGGGCTTCGTCGAGTACGCGGTCACGGACACCGGCCCCGGCATCGCGAAGGCGGAGCAGGGTAAGATCTTCGAGAAGTTCGTCCAGATCGCCGCCGGCGAGATGCACATCGGCGGCACCGGTCTGGGCCTGTCCATCGCGAAGGCCCTCGTCCATCTGCAGAAGGGCAAGATGTGGATCGAGAGCGAAGCCGGGCAGGGAGCGACTTTCCTGTTCACCTTGCCCGTGCACATCGGGGAGAGGGCGGAGGCGTCCGTCGTGCGCACCAAGGCCCCGCCGCCGTCGGACGCGCCCTGGTGGAAGAAGCTTCTCGGCCTCAAGTGAAGTCCCCGGCCCGCGCGAAGGCGTAGCCCGCCGCGTCCGCCGCCCCCGCCGAACGCAGCGCCGTCGCGCATTCCTCGAAGGTCGTGCCGGTCGCGGTCACGTCATCGACGAGGAGCACCCTCCGTCCCGCGATGAGCGCCGCGGCTCCCGCGCGCGGGACGAAGGCGCCGGCCAGCTCCGCGCGCCGCTCGACGCGGCCCAGCCTCCACGACGGCGCGGCCGCGCGTCCGCGCTCGAGGACGTCGAGCAGCGGAAGTCCGGTCGCCGCGGCGATTTCCCGGGCGAGGAGCTCGGCTTGGTTGTAGCCGCGCTCGCGCTCCCGCCGCGGGTGCACGGGGACGGCGGCGAGCGCGTCGAAGCCCGACAGCTCGGGGCGAAGGGTCAGGGCCGCGGCCATGCTCCGCCCGGCGGCCCTTGCAGCGGGCTTCGAGCCGCGAAACTTGAACGCGTGCACGAGCGCGGCGGCCGGGCCGCGGTGCGCGGCCGCCGCCCGGATCAGGCGGCAGGAGAAGCGCCGCCCCGCGCAGTCGGCGCAGAAGGGGGCAGCCCCGCCCCGGCGGCCGGCGCAGCGCACGCACGCGGGCTCCGGCGGGGGCGGCAGCGCGGCGGCGCAGTCCCGGCACAGCGGTCCGTCGCCGCGGCCGAGATCCTCGCGGCAATGCGCGCAGGCCCGCGGCAGCAGGATGTCCAGCGCGATCTCCCAGTAGGTCCCCATCCCTTCATACGATCGAGACCCCCGAAAAGTTGCTCGTCAGCCTTCGGACGCGGAGCGAATTTATTTCCGCGGAGCGGGAGGCTCCGCCGGGAAAAGCTCGCGCTCGAGGCGCCGCGCCTCGCGGGCCTGCGCGTCGTCGCCGAGCATCTCGCTCGAGACCGCGAGTACGTTCAGCCCGCCGGGGTAATAGGGGTTGAGCGCCACGGCCCGCTTCGCGCTCGTCTGGGCCTCCGCGATCTCCCCGCGGTCGAGCTGGCTGCCGGCCAGCACGCCCCAGGCTTTGAAGTGGTCCGGCGCGCAAGTCACGGTCTGCTCGTAGAGCGCGCGCGTGTCGCGGTACAGGACGTTGCGCTGGAGGGTCCAGGCGCCCCACACGAACGCCGCCGTCGCGAGCGCGGCCATGGCGGCGGGGCCGCGCGCGGCGAGGCCGAGCGCCAAGGCGAAGCCCGCCGCGGCCAGATAGAGGAACCGGTCGGCGACCGGGCTGTCCATGTAGTATTGGGCGCGCTGAAGGACGGGCGCCAAGCCCAGCGCCAGCGCGAACAGCCCGAACAGGACGTCCGGCCGGCGGCGCGCCGCCCAGAGTGAGGCCAGGAAGAGCGCGGTGAACGCGTGCCAGCTCGGACCCTCGGGCGCCAGATGCTCACGGCACAGCGGATGCGGCCACAGCAGGGTCTTCACGTACCAGCCGAAGAGGAGCGACGGCGAGTGCGGCCACGGCGGCATCGGGCCCGTGTCGAGGCCCCGGAAGCGCCAGAACAGATAGCACGCGGCCATGAGCGCGAAGCCCAGGCCGGCCCGGCGCTGGAGCTCGTGCCGTTTGCGCCGCGCGAACAGGAAGGAGTACGCGGCGAGCAGGCCCGGAACGAGGATGCCCGTCTCCTTGCTCCCGAGCGCCAGCGCGAAGCAGGCGAACGCGCCGGCCGTCGAGCGCGTCGAGCCGGTCTCGAGCGCGTCCGCCCAGCACAAGAGCGCGGAAAACGCGAAGGCGAACGCGAACAGGTTGCCTTTGAACGAGGAGACGATCAAGGTCTCCGCGTGCGCCGGAAAAAGGGCGAACAGCGCGGCCGCGAGATAAGCGGACACGGGCGCGGCCTTCAGGCGGAGCGCGACACGCCACACGAGCCACGCGTTGAAGGCGTGGAGCAGGACGCCGAACGCGCGATAAACGGCCGGGTGGCCGTGCGTCGCGTAGTGGAACAAGGTCACGAGCGGCTGGTAAGTCCCTTCGCCGGTCAGCGACAGGTAGTCCCGGGAGAAAAGCCCGCTCAGGAACTCCAGGAACGGCGTCTGCAGGAACGCGGCGCCCTCGACGAAACGGCGGTCGTCGCCGAAGACCGGGGCCGTGAGCGTCGCGGCGTAGACGAGGGCCACGGCGGAGGCCAGCGCGTACGGGACGAGCGTCTCGACGGCGGCGGCGCGTCTCATGGGTACGATTATTCCAAAAAATAAGTAGAGTCAGGGCCATGACGACCCGTCGATGGGCCCTTCCTCTGGGCATGGCCCTGGCTTTCGGCTGGCATCTCGCGCTACGGCTGCACGGCGCCGGCCTGCCGCTCTTGTCCGACGAAGGCGAATACGCCTACGCGGCCCGCGTCTGGTCCGGCGGCGGCCTCCCGTACCGCGACGTCTTCAACCAGAAGCCGCCGATGATCATAGCGGTGTACCGAGCGTGCGCGGCGCTGTCGTCCTCGCCTTACGCGCCGCGATACGCCGCCATGCTCGCGGTGCTGCTGACGGGGCTCGCTTTACTCCTGCTCTCGCCGAAACGGTGGAGCGCCCCGGCGCGGCTCGCGGCGCCGCTCGCGTACTTCACCTTGAGCACGACGCCCGTCGGGGATTTCGGCTTCGCCGCCAATACCGAGGTGTTCGCCGCCGCGTTCACGGCTTGGGCGGTGTGGGCGGCCCTGAGCCCGCGGCGAGGCTTCGCCGCGCTGAGCGGCGTGCTCGCGGGCGCCGCGCTGATGACGAAGCAGACCGCGCTGTGGCCGGCGCTGGCCGTGGGCGTTCTCGCCGCGTGGCGCGGCGGGCGGCGCTGGGAGCCTAAGGCGGCGGCCGCGTTCGCGCTGGGCGCCGCGGCCGTCCCGCTCTCGTGGCTCGCTTATTTTTGGGCCCGCGGCGGCCTGGGTTATTTCCTGGACTGCGTCGTCGCGGGGAACATGCGCTACGCGGCGACGGCGGGCTGGGAGGCCGCTGCGGAGCAGGGCCGTTTCTTCGCCGTCGAACTCGCGCCGGCCTTTCTCAAAGGGAGCTGGCCCGCGTGGGCGCTCGCGGCGTTCGGGCTGCGCGGCGTCCGGGCGACCTGGGAGAACCGCGGCGAGTTGGCCGCTGTCCTCTGGCTCGCGGGCGCCCTGATAGCGGCCGCGACGGGCCTCCTTCTCTTCCCGCACTATTTCCTGCAGGCGGCGGCGCCGCTGTGCCTCGCGGCGGCCTACGGCGTCGAGCGCCTGCGCTCCCCGCGGCGCCGCTGGGCCGCGCTGCTCGCCCTGGCTTTGGTCCCCGCCGCGGCGCAGGCTGGTTTCTATTTCGGCAAAGGTCGCGAGGCCGTCGCCAAGGACCTGCTGTACCCGAGCCCCCTGCTCGAGTCCGAGTGGCTCGGGGCATGGCTGCGCGAGCGCACCGCGCCGTCCGAGTCCATCTGGGTGTTCGGCTCGGAGCCGGCGCTGTACGTCTACGCCGAACGGCGCGCCGCGACCCGGCACGATTTCGTCTATCCGCTGACGATGTTCCCGAAGAGCCCTGAGCCGCTCGAGGCCGAGCTCTCGGCCCTGCGCGAGGCTAAGCCGGCCTACGTCGTCTACGTCAATCAGCCGATCTCGACGCTGTACGGCTCGCGCCTCGGCCTGTCCTTCCGCGACGGCGTACGCGCCTGGCTCGCGGCCGACTACCGCCTCGAGGGCTACGTCCCCGTCCCCCGCGATCCCGCGCCGCCGGTCCTCGTCGCCGTGGCCGCTCCCGATTGGCGCGTCCCCGACCGCCTGTACGTTTTCCGCCGGCGCTGAGGGGGGCCCAGGCGGATTGGGGCCAAGGGGCCCTGTTCCCTCGACGGAGACAAGCGCCACACTCTCTTTATGAGGATCATGGCCGCGTTGCGGCCCCTGGCGCTCGCCGTTCTCGCCGTCGCCGCGCCGCTCCGCGCGCAGACCGTCTCCGGGAGCGCCGCCGAGAGCGGTCTCTCCGCGCGCGCGACCATCGCGCCCGCGCCATCGGGCCTCTCGTCGCCGGTCGCCTTGCGGACTTCGTCCTCCCTTCCGCTCCAACTGTCCGCCGCGTCGATAGTCCCCGAGGCCCGGATCGCGCCCGTGGCGTTCGTGCCGGTCGCGCTCGCTCCCCTCGCGCCGCAGAAGGGTCAAACGGCGTCCGCTCCGTTCATCGCGGTTCCCATTGACTTCACGACGCTTCGTCCGATCGAGACCGCGAAGATGAAAATCCCCGCGTTCGGGGAGTGGGCCACGGTCCCGACGCTCGATCCCGGTTTTCTTTTCGACGGCGCCGGCCGCAAGAAGCCCGGGGCGCGGGAAGTCTCCGGCGCCGACGACGAGCGCCTGCCGCCGCCGCTTCCCCCGGCGAAAAAGACCTACGGCGCCGCTCTGCGCGTCGCGGCCGCGGGTTCTTTGTCCGTCGCCGTGCTCGCTCCTGTCGTGCGCGGCGAGGTCCCCGCGTCCGCGCTGCTCTACGCGCTGGCCGCCGCCTGGACTTTGGCGGCCGGTCTCGAGCTGCTCTACACCCTCTATCGCGTCGGCCGCTGGGCGGGTCGCCGCGGAAAGCGCGTGGAATCCGAGACACGCCCCGTCTGGCGCCGCGCGCTGCGGGCGACGGGAGCGCTCGTCGCCGGCCTCGTCCTCGGGGCCGGCCTGGGCACGGCCCCGTGGAAGGTCCAATCCCATATCGTCGAGCGCGGCGCTGGCCTCATCGCCCCCGAGCTCGGCGCGCGTTCGGCGGGCACGGCTTTCGCCGAGGAGGCGATGGCGGGTTCGACGATCGAGCGCATCAAGGGGCTCAAGACCCCCGCGGTCTTCGTGGCGGACGTTTCGGCTCTGCCCGTGCGCTACGAGCCGCGCCTGCACGCGCTCTTGATCTCCCCGAAGGCGCTCGCCGCGCGCGGCTGGACGGTTGAGGAGTTCGTGAATTCGCCCGTGCTGCAGCGACGGCTCGCGCGCGAGCTCGACGCCGACGCCGCGCGCGAGCTCTTCCGCATGTCCCAGGCGATGAACAACCCGTTCTACGACGGGCAGAACCTCGACGCGGGACCGATCGAGGCCGAGCGCGAGGCCCTTCTGTTCGAGCACGACTACGTTCACGCGAAGCTCAAGGCTGATCCTCACGCGCCGCTGGACGCCGCCGCGCTCGAGCGCTACGTGACGATGCTCGGCGACTTCAAGCGCGGGCTCGCGCGCCACGACTCGCTGCCCGAGGTGGCGCGGCGCGGCTACTGGAACGCCGGCCACTACCGCGCCCTCTTCCTCCACCGCGACTTCGACTGGCCCGAGCACGCCGTCGAAGGCTACCTGCTGCTCGCCCGCCGCGCCGCGACGTCCCACGAGCGCGCGCAATGGATCAAGCGGGCGTTCGATCTCGCCGACCGGGAAGGAGTCTCGTTGCGCGCCAAGTAGAGCTTACTTCGTGACCCAATTGCCGAGGTTCTTGAGTTCGTTGGGGTCGGCGCGGAAATAGTCGTAGACGAAGCCGGGCGGCCCGTTCGGGACTCCGCCGATCTGAGATTTTCCCGCGTCCCGGATCCAATGGGCCTTGACGTGGTTTTTGATCTCCGAAATCGTCTTCAGGCCGAGCGGATAGCCGAAAGCCTGCTCGCCGGCGATGTACAAGGTGTTCTCGCCCTGCCAGGCCGTCGAGTCCGTCTTCAGATTGACGATGTAGACGGCGTCGCCGGGCTCGAGGGTGTTCTTGACGAACGCCGCGTCGTTGCGCTCCTCGGCGGTGTGGTCGCACAGCTTGGCCGGGGCGCAGTCCCCCGAGGCCATGCCGGGGAACCCGGGCTCGTCGACGGCGCGCCCGAGGCCTCGCCGCATCACCTTCTTGAGGATGCTCTCGTAGTCTTTCGCGCCGATCTCGAGCGGGGTCTTCTTGACCTCGGTGTTGAACGGGCCGCTGCCGACGTTCTTGATGATCGCGATATAGAGGACGAACTTGAGCGCGGTCGCGCACTCGAGGCTGTATTCGTCCGGATTCTTCAGGACGTCTAAGACGGCCTCCGCCGGATTGACCTCGGGGCCGCTCTCGTTCTCGCCCTCGCGCGCCCGCAGCGCCCAGCGCGCCGGGCCCTGGGTCTGTTTCCAGTACTTCGAGTTGAACTTGGTGTTGTAGGAGAAACCCATTTTGGCCTTAGCGGTGTTCATCTCGCCGGCGGCGGCTTTGATCGCGTCCGCCCACGCCAGCCCGCCTCGGACGAAATAGAAGTGCACGCTCTCCTGTCCGGAGACGTCGGCGGGAGGGGCCGCGAGCAGGAGCGCCAGCGAAAGCGCCGAGAGACGCGCGGCGGAGGGGACATTCGCCATACCCTTACTTTAGCCCCGGAAAGAGGATTTCGCCACCCCATTTTCGCGTCCGCGCGGCATAACCTAGGTTAAGGCGCCGGCGTCGGCGCGCGCGTAGACTATCTTCGTGAACGATTCCCACACGCTCCTCCTCGAGAAATCCGAAGGCCGCAAGGCTGTGGCCGCGGCGATCCGCCGGGACCCCTCGCACCTTCCCTCGCTGGCCTTGATCCTGGGCGCGGCCGCCTGCCCCGGGTTGGCGTAGTGCGGGCGGCGTTGGCCGTACTGACGCTTCTCCCCGCCTTCGCGGCGGCGCTGGAGCCGGCCGTGCCGTTTGATCTCACCGCCGTGTGCGCGGGCCGCGCGCCCGAGGCGGCCGTCCTCGCGCCGCGCGCCGCCGCGAAGATGATCTCCTTGCCCGACGGCGGCTTCGCCGTCCTGGACCAGGGCTTCTGCGCCGCCTATGCGGAAGCGGAACGCGGCGAGCGGCCGCCGTCGGTCTGGAGCCGGCCCCTCCCGGCGTTCGAGGAACTTCTCGCCGCCTCCTCCGTGATCGCGCCGCCCCGGCGCCTGCCGGGCTGGAAAATCCGGCTCTACGCGAGCAACTCGTTCACGACGTATTTCCACTCCGACGTGACGTTCCACTCGTCCCGCTACGACGTCGAGATCAAGGACTACGAATGGGCGGAGCGGAGCTCGCGCGAGTTCTTCTCTCCGAACACGTGGGCCAAGCCGGGCAACAACCCGCTGCAGGTCTTCGACGAGCCCACCAACGCCTTCGTCGTCAGCATCGAGAAGAACGGCCACGAGTTCTTCCTGTCCGCCTTCCATCCCAAGTTCCTCCAGGCCTCCGGTCAGGTCAAGGAGATGAAGGGGACCATCGACGGCGTCGCGGTGGACGGCCGGCAGCCGGTCAGCACGCCTTTCCACGGCTACGAACAGACGCCCGGCGAGAGCAAGATCCAGCGGAACGAGAACACGTACCGCGAGATGTCCTTCGAGATCGGCTACGGTCATCGCTTCAAGCTTTTCGATACGCGCTTCGGATCGATGTCCTACGTGCCGGGAATCGCTGTGGGCGTCATGGTCGGGCAGAACCTCTCCGTCGTCGTCCAGGAGGGGAAGTGGTGGGACTTCGACGATCACGGGGACAGCTACGGCGTGCAGGGCTTCGGCGGGAGCTTGACCAATCGCCTCGAGTTCAACGCGCCCAAGGAGGCGGTCGGCATCTTTTACGAGAACAAGCTGTCCCGCTACTCGCTCGAGCACGGCTTTCTCGACGGCACCCAAAAGTACGTGCTGGGCTTCACGGGAAACAGCGTGGGCCTGAAATTCATGCTGTACGACTCCGCGAAGCACCGCAGGCGTAAGATCGACGACTGCCCGCTATGGTAAAATGGCCGCATGTCCCTCCGGCTCGTCCTCCATCTCGCGATCGGCTTCCCGCTCGGCATCCTGTTCGCCAACGCGTTCGAGTGGTATTTCCACAAGTACGTGCTCCACGGCCTCGGCAAGAAGAAGGGGACGTTCTGGAATTTCCACTGGTATGAGCACCATGCCGAGAGCCGCAAGCACGACATGTACGACAAGGCGTACGCCGTGCCGTGGCTCGGGACCGGGCTCAACGCGCGCACCCGGGAAGCGCTCGCGCTGATCGGCGGGGCGCTGCCGTGGATCCCGCTGCTGCCGTACGTGCCTGGCTTCGCGCTCGCGGCGCTGTATTCGACCGCGAACTACTACTACAAGCATAAGCGCGCGCATCTCGATCCCGAGTGGGCGCGCGTCTACTTGCCGTGGCACGTCGACCATCACCTCGCTCCGGACCAGGATCAGAACTGGTGCGTGACGCGCCCGTGGTTCGACGTGGTCCGCGGCACGCGCGAGGTCTTCGTGGGCACTGCGAAAGACGTCGCCGACCGCAAGCGCCGGAAATCGGCGGCCGCCGCGCTTATTTGACCCGGTAGGCCTGGGTCCAGGCGCGCCGGCCCGCCTGCGTGATCCGGACGCGGACGTAGCCTTCCGTTCCGTCGCTGAGATACTTCGCCGAGGCGTAAGTCGAGGCCGACGCGACGTTCTCCTTCGGGCCGGTCTTCTTCTTCAGAAACTCGATCTTGTCGGCCGCCGCGTCCCAGCTTCCTGCGACCTCGACTCCGATCTCGTTGCCGTGGACCGTCAGGGACTTGAGCTCCGGGCCGGTCGAGGCGTAGAAGCGGCCGTTTTTGAGCGCGTCGCATACGCCGTCCGCGGAATCGGCCCAGACTTGGACCCAGGCGCGGCCCGGCGGGCGCAGCTCGCTTTCGCCGGCCTGAAGCGCGCCCGTGAAATCGTGCGCGTCGTCCGCCGCGACGGCCCAGACGTTCAGGCCTGCCGTCAACGCGTCGTCCCATAGCGACTCGGCGTTCTCGGACGCCGCGGCGTCGTCAGCAGTGACTTTCGGATGGCCGCTGGCGATCTCGAGCGCGTCGTAGCCCGCGACCGAGGTCAGCTCGGCTTTGCCGAGCGCGCCGGCATAGGTCGGATGATTGACGATCACGAGGGCCGCGCCCGCGCTCCGGGCGGCGGCGATCGTCTGCCGCAGAACCGCCGCGGCCGTCTCCTTTGAATCGCGCACGCCCTTGGCCTCGCGCGCGACGCAGATCGCGTTGACGTGGACGGGCAGTTTCTTCGGCCCGTAGTAGGAGGTGAGCTCGACGCCGGGGAGGCCCGTCGTCGCCGTCAGCTCGTTGTGGTCCGTCAGCGCGGCGAAGCCGTAGCCGGCGGCGGCGTACCAGGACGCCACCGCCGCGGGATCGGAGTCGCCGTCGCCGCAGCCGTCCGCGTAGCTCAGGCATTTTCCCGGCGCGCCGTGCTGGCTGTTGCTGTGCGCGTGGAGATTCCCCTTGATGAATTTGACCGCGCGGATGTCGTCGCTGAATGGAGCGGCGTGCGCGGGAAAAGCGAGGAGCAGCGCCGCGAGAGAGACTTTCATGATTTGAGGATAGCGCTCGGCGCTCTTGATTGCAAGGCGGAGCGCGGCCATAGGGCGGCGGCGAAGACTGGGAGGAAATACAGGCTTCCGGCGGCCACGGCGCGCGCGCCGTCGAGCGACAGCCAATGCTCGCCGGGCGGCGGTCCGGGCAGGAAACGCCAAGGCCAGAAGAAGCGGCGCGGCGTGAGGGGCCAGAGATAGGCCACCCCCAGGTTTCCGACGTCGAGCATGTCGAGCGCGCCGTGGCTCGCCGCGACGAGGGCCGCGAAAATTCCCGCGCGGCGGTTGAAGGCCGCGACCGCGAGGCCGATGAGCGCGGCGGCGGCGAGGGAGTGCAGCGCGCCGCGGTGGCCGAGCGGGCCGAGGTCATCGGCGCCCAGTCCGCGGCCGATCAAATCCAGGTCGGGCAGCAGCGACACGGCGCTGAAAGCGGCTCCCGCCCGCCAGGCGCCTTTGGCGTCGCCCTTCGCGGCGTACAGGCGCCCCGCGAGCAGGCCGACGGCGACGTGTCCGATATCGGGCATCGCCCCATCCTATCGATTTTCCCGCGCGGACGGAATGCTAATATCCGGGAATGCTCCTG
Organism: Elusimicrobiota bacterium; assembly: GCA_038211115.1. Classification (GTDB taxonomy): domain Bacteria; phylum Elusimicrobiota; class Elusimicrobia; order UBA1565; family UBA9628; genus GWA2-66-18. The sequence continues at coordinate 24,667 of JBBQVX010000013.1, forward strand.
CGCATCGCGCGCGCCCTCGTCGGCTGGATTTTCACGGCGGTCCTCTGGACCTCCGTATTCCTGCTCCAGATCGTGACGCTGCGCCGCATGCCTCCGGCGTTCCTCCAGCATTCGATGCGCTTCTGGGGAAGGACGATGCTCAAGATCGCGGGAATCCGGCTCGTGCTCGAGGGAGACAGCACGCTCGAGACGCGCGCGCCGCGAGTGATCGTCTTCAACCATCAGAGCGCGCTCGACATGATGCTGACGGCGGCGGTGTCCGCGCCCGGCATGCTCGCCGTCGGCAAGAAAGAGATCGTCTTCGTGCCTTTCGTCAATCTCGCGTGGTGGGCGCTCGGCTTCATGACCGTCGACCGCAAGCGCCCGCGCAAGATGGTGGCCTCGATCGCCGAGGTCGCCGAGGCCATCAACCGCGACCAGCGCTCCTTTCTGGCCGCGCCGGAGGGCACGCGCACGAGGGACGGCGCGATGCTGCCGTTCAAGCGCGGGCCCTTCCAGATCGCGGTCCGCGCCCAGGTTCCGATCTATCCGCTCGTGATCCGGGGCGCGTTCGAGCTCATGCCGCGCGACGCGTGGCTGCCGCGTCCCGGCACTATCCGGCTGCGCTACCTTCCGCCGATCGAGACGCGCGGCGAGCAGGACGCGGAGGCGCTGAGCGAGCGGGTTCGCGCGGAGATGGCGCGTGTTTTCGCCCCGGCCGCATGAGCGCCTCGATCCTGCCCGTGTCGTTCGACGGGGAAAGTCCGTGCCTCGGGGCCGACGCGTATCTGCAGGACCCGCCCGTCCTCAAGCTCGTCGAGTTCTTTCGGGCCAAGGGCGCCGCGGCGATCATCGCGGAAGACCGTGCGGAAGGCTGGTACGGAGACTGGATCGCGTACCAGGCCGAGCACAAGATCTACGCCTCGGTCCTCGGCGCGAAGGCCTACTCTACGCTCGGCCGCGAATTCGATTTATTTAAGCTGTGCCGGCTGATGGAGGCCTTCGCCTACTTCAGCCCCGCCCACGGCTACAGCCTGCAGGTTTCCTTCCTCGGGATTTTCCCTTTCTGGATGAGCGCCAACGAGGCGCTCAAGAAGGAGGCGGCCGTAGCACTCGAGAAAGGCGGGCTGTTCGCGTTCGGGCTGTCGGAGAAAGCGCACGGCTCCGATATCTACGGCAACGAGACGGTGATCCGCGAGACGGCGCCCGGACGGTATCGCGCCGACGGCGCGAAATTTTACATCGGCAACTCGAACGCGGCCGCGCTGATCTCCGTGCTGGCCGCCAAGGAGAAGCCGGGCCAGGCGGGTAAGCGCAAACCGTTCGTCTTCTTCGCGCTGCGCCCGGAAAAGGCGCCGGGAATGAGCCGCGCCGTCAAGATCCGCACGATGGGCGTGAAGACGGCGTTCGTCGGCGGCTTCGAGATCAAAGGCCACGACCTGCCGGAGAGCGACCTCTTGAGCGAGGGACGTTCGGCGTGGGAGGCCGTGTTCGGCACCGTGACGCTCGGCAAGTTCTTCCTCGGCTTCGGTTCGATCGGCATCTGCGAGCGCGCGCTCCATGACGCGTACGCCCACGCGCGCGGACGCCTCCTGTACGGCAAGCCCGCGGCCGATATGCCGCACCTGCAGTCCGCGTTCGCGCACGCCTACGCGAAGCTCGCCGCGATGAAGCTCTACGCGTACCGCGCGCTCGACTACCTGCGCGTCGCGAGCGTCGGCGATCGCCGCTACCTCCTCTGGAACTGCGTGCAGAAGGCCAAAGTGAGCACGGAGGGGGAGGCGGTCGTGCGGCTCCTGTCGGAGTGCATCGGCGCGAAGGCCTTCGAGTCGGACGCGCGCTTCGAGTCCGCGCTACGCGATATTCAGCTGATCCCGGGGCTGGAAGGAAGCACGCACATCAACTTCGCGATGGCCGCGCAGTTCGTCAAAAACTTCCTGGCGGCGCCCGCCGGCGCGCCCGAGGTCGGCTCGGTTCTCGCCGGGACCTTGGCGTCGGGAGAGAACCCGTATCTGATGGCGGCGGAGACGGGCGGCTTTCCGGGCGTGAGCTTCGAGGATCCCTCGAAAGCCTACGCGCGCCTGTCGGGCGTCCCGAACGCCGCGATCTTCGCCGGGCAGACGCGCGCGCTCGCGGCCGCGGCCGCCGGGGCGGCCGAATCGCTGAAGGACGACGTCGAGGGGATGATCGCGCTCGGCAAGTGCGTCGCCGTCGCCGCCTACGGCCAGCTCATCGCCGAGAACGCGGTCCTGATGAAGACCCCCGACGCGCTCGCCTCCGTGATCTTCCATCAGCTCGTCGAGGACCTGTCGCTCCAGGTCCTCAAGCTGTCCGGCTTGCCCCGCCTCGACGAGCGCTTCTCCGCGCCGCTGCGCGACGCGATCCGTTCGCCGCGGACGGCTCCCGCCGATCTCGCGGCCGTCTCCGCCCTGCTGGGCGCCGCTTAGCGGCGGCCGGCGGCGTACAGGTCGAACGCCTGGCGGCTGGTGCAGGCGGGCCGGTACCCGAAGTCGTTCTTGAGACGGGTGTTGTCGAGCACGGGCCGGTAGCGTAGGAAGTCCACCTGCTCGGGGCCGTAAGGCGAGAGCTTGAGGGGTTTGAGCACGGCGAGCGCCGCCTTGAGCAGCCAGGCGGGAATCTCGAGGCACGGCTTGCCGAGCAAAGCGGCGAGCTCACGCAGGCCGAGCGCCCCGTCGCCCGCGAGGTTGAAGGTGCCCGTCTTCGCGGAGAAGACGGCCTGGACGAGGCAGCGGGCCACGTCGCGGTCCCAGGCGAAGACGAACGGCGTCGGGGCGCCCTTCAGCACGAGGATGCGCCGCCGCTCGAACAGCGCCGTGATCTGATTGCGGGTGGACGGCCCGATGATCGTGCCGACGCGGAAGACGACCTGCTCGAGCTGCGGGAAGTCCTTCCTCCATGCGGACAGCATCTCCTCGACGAGCCGCTTGTGCCGCGAGTAGGCGAACTCGTCGTTGCCGCGCAGCGGGTGATCTTCGGTCAGCCAGGCGGGACTGTCGGCGTGGTAGCCGTAGGCGGCGCCGCTCGACGTCACGATGATGCGCTTGACGCCGGCCTTCGCGCAGCCGAGCAGGACGTTCTCGGTGCCGAGCACGTCCACCGAGTACTCGAAGTCGCGGCTGCTGTCGGGTCCCGGCGTGACGATCGACGCGAGGTGGACGACCGTGTCGATGCGATGCTCGTGCAGCGTCTTCTCGACGTCGGGGGAACGGACGTCGAGGACGAGATAGGTCACGCCGGGCCGGCGTCGCGCGGCGGGAGTCTCGCGCACGTCCGCGGCGACGACGACCGAGCCGCCGCGCGCGGCGAGCTCTTCGAGGAACAGGCCGCCCATGTAGCCGGACGCGCCGGTGACGAGGACGCGCTTCACCTGGCGGCCTCCGCGGGCGTCCGCGCCGGGCGGAGCTCGGCGGCGAGCCGGCTCGTCATGATCTTCTCGAAGAGGGCCGGGACGAGGCGGTGGACCCACCATGCGAGCTTCGCGGTCATGCCCGGTAGGAGAAGGCGGCGGCCGCGCCGGGCCGCCTCGAAGATCCCGTCGGCCGCTTCATCGGGGCCGAGCAGCCGCCCGGTCACGGGCTTCTTCGTGCCCACGGGCGCGCCGCCGGCCCCGAGCACGCGAGCGTCCATTCCCGTGTCGAGGAAAGAGGGGCAGACCATGAGCACCTGCACGCCGAAGGCGCTCAACTCGCAGCGCAGGCTCTCGAAGAAGCCGTGGAGGGCGTGCTTGCTCGCCGAGTAGCCGGTGCGCGCGACGAGCGGCGAGAAGCCCGCGACGCTCGACAGCACGATGATGAGGCCGCGGCGCTCCGTCAGGCTCTCGAGCGCCTCGCGCGTGCAGTTCACGGAGCCCCAGAAATTGACGTCCATGACCTTGCGGAGCACGGCGGAACCGGTCTCGCCGAAGAGGCTGCGATGGGAGATGCCCGCGTTGTTGACGAGGACGTCGACGCCGCCGAGCGCTTCGCGGACTTTCTCCAGCGCCGCGCGGCACGAAGCCTCGTCGGTCACGTCGCAGGACAAGGCGAGCGCGCCGGGCTCGATGTTCTTGACGGTCAGGTCGAGCCCCACGACGTGCGCGCGCGCCTTCATGAAGCGTCGGCTGAGGGCGCGTCCCAAGCCTCCGCCCGCGCCCGTGATCACGACGACCTTGCCCGCGAAGTCCCTCATGCGGCGGCCTCGACGCGCGCGGGAAGCGCGCGGGACCAGCCGGCGGCCAGCGCCGCGCCCGCCGCGAGGTTCCAGAGTCCCCAGAACGCGGCGACGACGGCCATGCCGCCCAGGCCTGCGAAGAACTTGAAGACGAGGGCCAGCGCCAAGCCGGTGTTGGGTACTGACACCTCGAGCGTGACGGCGCGGCGGTCGCGTTCGCTCAAGCCCGCGGCCCAAGCGGAGGCGTAGCCGGAGGAGATCGCCATGGCGTTGCCCGTGAGGGAGAGAGCCGTCAGCGCCCCGAAGCACTCGGCGAAGACCCGCCAGTTGGCGGACAGGCCCGCGGTGACGACGGACGCCAGCAGCAGCAGGGACAGCCCTCGCGCGGGGCGCATCAAGCGGTGCGCGAGTTCCGGACGCTTGGCGCGGAGCGCCACGCCGGCTAGGAGAGGTAGGCCAATAAAGAAGAGGGCTTGCATGGCCAAATGTCTGGAATCCAATGCGAGCGTTTGGAGCAGCGCGTTCGTCGCGGAGTTTCGGGAGCCCCAAAACGCGACGTTTAACGGTATGAGCATGGAAGATATTAACGTCGAAATCGCCGTAATGCTTACCGACAGCGCCGTATTGCCGCCCGCGACGCCCGTGAGGAGGTTGGAGATGCTGCCGCCGGGGCATGAGGCCACGAGGATCATCCCGAGCGCCATGCTCGGCCCGAGCCCCAGCGCCCGCCCCAGCAGAAAGGCCAGGGCGGGCAGCAGGAGGAATTGGCAGAACAGAGCCGCGAGCACGCCTTTTGGCGCCCGAGCCACGACCCAGAAGTCCGCGGGCCGCAGCTCCAGCGCGACGCCGAAGATCACCAAGGCGAGGACCGCGTCGAGCGCGGCCCGCATCATAGGATCGAAGGCGATGCGCAGCGAGTCGACGTCCGTCATTTTCCCTTGGGCTCCCCGTGCATGTCCTTGAACCACTTCAGCCCCGGCGCCCACATGTGCTTGACGGGATCGACGTCGACGTGCAGGACGGACGGCCCGTCCGTCTCGAGGCAGCGCTTGAGGGCCGCGCGCAGGTCCTTCGGGTCGGCGACGCGCTCGCCGTGAGCGCCCATGCTGCGGGCCAGGTCGTCGAAGCGGATCTCGCCCAGGTCCGCGTTGATCGTTTCGTCGGGTCCGAGGGCCTTGAAGATCAGGGTCTTGATCGGCTTGAGCATGAACTGCTGGTTCATCTTGACCATGCCCCACTGCTTGTCGCAGAGCACGACGTAGACGATCTTCATTTTGTTGCGCACCGCGGTCTCGATTTCTTGCGGATGGAAGCCCATCGCGCCGTCGCCGGTGATGCAACAGACGGGCTTGTCCGAGGCGGCGGCGGCGCCGAGCGCCTGCGCCGTGCCGGCGCCGAGCATGCCGAACTTGAACGTGGACAGCACCGTGCCGGGGGTGCGGATCTCGTGGTAGAAGTTCGCCCAGATCGCGGAGTTGCCCCCGTCGACCACCATGATCGAGCCGTCGGGGAACAGCTCGCGGCACGCGGCGGCCGCGTGCGCCGAGTTCATCGGCGCGGACATGTCCTTGAGCCGCTCGTCGAGCTCGGCGCGGGCCTCCCGGCGCAGGCGCGCGTAGCGGGCGATCGTGCGGGTCCGCTCCTCGAGCTTCAACTCACCAAAACGCGCCTGCAGGCGCGCGAGCAGCAAGGTCAGGAAGACCTTCACGTCGGCCTGGACCGCCACGTCGGCGGGGCGGTTGACGCCGATCGCGTCGTCCGCGAGGTCGACCTGGATCGTCGTGCTTTCGGACGCGGGACGCCAGAACGGCGCCTTGGCCCAGCGGTCGGTCTCGCCCAGGCGCGAGCCCAGGATGAGGAACGTGTCGGCCTCGTTGCGGATCTTCTCGACGAGCTCGAGATGGATCAGCGGGATGACGAGCTCGCTCGTCTCGGCCATCGCGGCGCGGCCGGCCCAGCTCGTCGTGACCGGCGCCTGGAGGAGCTCGGCGACGGCCTTCAGCTCGGAGTACGCGCCGGAGTGGATGACGCCGGAGCCGGCGTGGATCATCGGCAACTCGGCCTTGATTAGCGCATCGGCGGCGCGTTCGACGGCCTCGGGGGACGGGTACAGGGGCTCGAGGCGGCGGTACTTCGCGGGCGCCCACGCGTCGGGATACTCGGCCTTGCCGTTCATGATGTCCTCGGGAATGTCGAGGTGGACGACGCCGGGGCGGCCCTCGAAGCAGGCGCGCAGCGCGGCGCGGGCGAGCTCGGGCAGGCGCGCGGGCGACGGCACGCGCTCGCTCCACTTGGACGTCTTGCCGATGACGCCGGTCTGGTCGAAGCACTGGAAGCCGCCGAAGCGCTCGGGGTACATGACGCCGACGCGGCGGGCGCTGGTCACGAGCAGCACGCGGTTGCCCTCAGCCTGCTCGACGACGATCCCGGAGAGGACGTTGGCCACGCCGGGGCCGTTGGAGGCCATGCAGACGCCGAGCTTGCCGGTCGCGCGCGCGTAGGCGCCGGCCATGTGGGCCGCGGAGGTTTCGTGGCGGGGGGTGATCAGCCGGATCCCGTGCTTCTTGAGGCTCGAGTAGAAGCCGAAGTAGGTGCCGTCGATGATCCCGAACACCGTATTCACGCCCTCGGCCGCCAGCATCCGCGCCAGCGCGTCTCCGCCCATGATCTCCGCCATGTGTTTTCTCCTTTGAAGCGTTTTAAATCAGCAGCGCGGCGCCCGAAAGCACCAGCACCGACTGCACGACCAGCTGAAATCCCCGTTCCGGCACCTCGGCATGGAGCTTCTCGCCGAGCACGAGCCCCGCCGGCACGACGGGCAGCAGCACCAGCGCCCGCCAGGCAGTCAACCCCGTCCAAGTCCCGCGCCAGAAGCAGGAGACGAGCACCGCGACGTTGAAGACGAGCCAGACCGTAAGCAAAGTGGCGCGCAAGGCCGCGCGGTCCATCCGGCGGCGGCTGAGCGCGTAGGTGAGCATCGGCCCGCCCGAGGCGTAGACGCCGTGGACGACGCCCGCGACGGTCATCCAGAAACGGAAGGCCGTTCCGCTCATGTCCTCGCGCGGCGCGGGCCGGTCGAGCAACGTGGACAGCTCGCGCACGGCGAGCAGCACGATGAGCAGGCCGAACGCGTGGCGCAGCGCGCCGCCGCGCAGAATAGTCGCTCCCGCGAGCCCCGCGGCGAGCCCGAGCCCCATCCACGGAAAGATGCTGTTGCGCAGGATCTCGCCGTCGACGCGGTCGCTGTGGCGCGCGACGAGCACCGCGCACATCGGGATGTTCAGCGCCACGAGGAGCGGGATCAGGTCCTGGATCGGAAAGAGATGGGCGCCCAAGGTCAGCGCGATGACCGTGCTGCCGAAGCCCGTCATCGCCTGCGTCGTGTACGACAGCAGGATGATCGCTCCGAGTGCCGCCATCTTGAGGAAAGGATCCATGCCATCATGGTAACAGGGCCTCGCGGTTTCGTCCTTAACTTAGGTTAATCGCCGATTGACAGTTTCCCGGGGTCGCCTTATACTGGGGCATGTCAAAGCTCCTCTGCGCGGCCGCGTTGGCGTGGACGCTTCCTCTCGCGGCGTCGGCCCAGCTCGACCCCAAGTCCAAGAGCGTACCGGCGCCGAAGGCTTCCGCCTCGAAGGCGGCCGCCGCGGCGGACGCTCCTCCGCGCGACTACGCGAGCACGTCGTCGTCGCCCGTCGACGCCGCGGCGGGCCCCGCGACCCGGGCCCTGTATAAGCGGCTGCGTTCGGAGTACGGCAAGAAGATCGTCTCGGGGCAGACGAGCGATTACTTCGCCGAGCTCGCGGTCCTCTCCGGCAGGATCCCCGTCGTGAGGGCTTACGACATGCAGAATTATTCGCCGCACAATCCGTGGAGCGAGGATTGGAGCGCGATGGAGGACGGCACCGTGAAGGCGGCCATCGACTGGTACGCCGCGACGAAAAAGAAGGGCATCGTCTCTTTCCAGTGGCACTGGTTCGCGCCGACGGGCGCCGTGCTCCGCACCAGCACCTTCTATACTAAGGAAGCCGGCGGCTTCGACGTGACGAAGGCGGTCGCTGAGGGGACCCCGGAGAACAAGGCGGTCCTGCGCGATATCGACGCGATCGCGGCCCAACTCCAGCGTTTGAACGAGGCCGGCGTCCCCGTGCTTTGGCGGCCGCTGCACGAGGCCGCAGGCGGCTGGTTCTGGTGGGGCGCCAAAGGGTCGGCCCCGCTCCTGAAGCTCTACGATCTCCTATACGACCGTCTGACGAACCACCACAAGCTCCACAACCTGATCTGGGTCTGGTCGGAGCCGAAGTCGAGCTGGTATCCCGGCAGCGAGAAGGTCGACATCGTCGGCTATGACTCATATCCCGGAAACTTCGACTACTCCACGCAGAAAGAGGCGTTCGACAAGCTGTACAAGCTGACCGGCGGCAAGAAAATGGTCGCGCTGACCGAGAACGGGCCCATTCCGGACGTCGACGCCTGCCTGGCCGACGACGTGAAATGGGCCTACTTTCTGTCGTGGAGCAAGCTCGTCAAGGAGCAGAACTCCGCCGCGCACATCAAGGCGACTTTCGCCCATCCGTCCGTCGTCACGCTCGGGACCAAATGAGAAGAGCGTTCCTCGCCGGGGCGCTGGCGGTTCTCGCGTCCGCGGCCCCGGCGCAGATGACGCGCGACGCGAAGAGCGCTCCCGAGGCCAAGAGCGTCGCGGTCGCGAGCGACCAGGTCCAGGTCTACCTGACGCAGGACAAGAAGGTCGTCTCCGTCTGGATGGCCAAGGCGGACGTCGAGAAGTCCTTCGCGGAGGCCGTCGTCGCGACCGTGAGGGCCGGCGAGGAGCCCAGGTACTTCCACGATCTGCGCACCTACAACCGTTTTCTGGTCCAGGACTGTGCCGAACACGTGAAGGAAGGCGAGCGCGCGCGGGTCGAAAGGAACGCGGAATACGTCTGCCGCGAGCGGCCCTTCATCCTCGCGAACGAGCTGCGGGTCAACCGCGTGGCCTACGACGTCTGGCGGGACAAAAAAGGGATCAAGGTCGGCGTGAGCGTGCGCTTCATGACCTCCGAGGATAAGCCCGCGGAGCGGGAGCTGGAGCTGGTCGAGAAGATCACCGCGACGTGCCCGGAGAAGATGGCGGGGCTGCTGCGCCGCTACGGAATCGGTTTCGAGGCCGACTTTCTCGTGATCCGCAATCCGTCCGTCTTCGCGACGAACGCGAAGACCGAGCATCCCGAGATCCGGGTCGACTTGGTCGACGCGTTCGGCCGATCCGATGCGGCCAAGTACTACTATTACGGCCAGAAGTACGGGGACTGCGTCGCCTGCGTCGCCAAGAAGGCGCCGTGCCCGGCCGCCTGCACAGGAGAGGTCAGCGACGAGTTCTGCGCGACGATGGCGCATGAGCTCGGACACTCGCTCGGGCTTCCGGACGAGTACAAGGACGCCTCGTGCCCGGACTCGAAGACCTGGTCCACGGATTCCGACCCGTGGAGCCTGATGGACGATACGTTCCAGCCGTGGCAATCGGTGGAGCTCTTCCCGCGCCATCTCGCCGCCGTCCTGATGCCGCTGTGCAGGAGCACAGGCGCCGTGCTCGGCGAGGTGATGAAGCCGTACTTCCTCGCCTATCGCAAGGTCAAGAAGCAGCCCTAAAGGCGGCTAATTGCAGGCCGGCGCCGTCTTCGGTTCGTCCCAATCGCCGCCGTACTGACCCCAATAGAGGTGGCGCGTCAGGCGGTGGTGCGCGTTCGCGACTTTTTTATCGGTCACGCAGGCCGGCCTGGCCGCGCCGCCGCCGAGGGCGGGGTTGCCGAAGTGGGTGAGGAGAATATGGAGGAACTCGTGGGCGAGGGTATGAGGGGGCATGCTCTCCACGAGCTTGGCGATCGGCGCGGCCTTGCCGTCCGGAACCCGCAAGACCATCGTGTCGGCGTCCTTCTTGCCGGGCAGCGGATAGTCCTTGGTCGCGCGGCCCTCGCCGCACAATCCGGCCGCCCACGGAACTTTGCCGTCGCCCGTGAAGTTGCTCTTCATCTCGTCGGACGACAAGAGGATCACTTGGATGTCAGGAGCGATCTGCTTGGCCTTCGCGAGGACGTCCGCCCCGGAGACCGGGGATTTCTTCCCGCCGTCGACGCGGCAGCCGTTGTCGTTGATGAAGAGAGCGATCACGTCGGCCCGCTCCGCGATGCCCTCGAGCGCGTGGTCGAGCACCGCTTTCTGATAGTCCTTCGGCGCGAGCTTCCCGACGGCCGCGGCCTTGGCCTGGACCTTCGCCACGGGCGCGTCCTTTTTCAGGAAATCCTCCGAGCGCGCGAGCGGCGCGGCCAACAAGAAGATCGTCAGCAGGATTCTCATCGCGTCACTCCTTGCAGTTGTCTTGATACCACTTCAGCGGCTGCGCGCCTTCCGGGCATTTATACTTGGTGAGACGGCACTTCACTTGGCGGACTTTGATCCGGATCGGATTTTTCTGGGGCTCGGTCGCGGCCTTGAAGAGGTCGCCGAGGCATCGGCGCTCGACCGCGTAGGCCGTGCATTCGGACTCCGCGCGCCAGCTGTTCCAATCTTCCGCCTTCAGGAAGGCGGCGCAGCGCGGGGCGTCGGTCGGCGACGGGACGCCGTCCGCCTGGCCTTTGCAGCCGTCGGGGCACGTCTTCTTGTAGTCCTCGATGTGAGACTCCTCGTGCTTCCTCATGCACGAGGCGAAGATCAGCCCGTCCTTCCCGTTCATCGCGACGCGATAGCCGCCGGGCTTTTTCCCGTCGCACACGACGGTGGGGCCGCCTTCCTTGAGGCCGTCGGCGGGAGCCGGGGCGGAGTCGACGCTCTTGCCGGCCTCCACGACCTTGGCGATCGGGCTCACGTCGGACTTCTTTAGATAGTCCTCCGCGTGAACGGCGGCGGCGGCCGGCAGAAGAGCCAGAACGATCAGGGAGGTTCTCATGGATTATTTGTCCGTTACGAAATGCGAGTACGAATCGGAGTTTTTCAGGCTGTCGGCCTGACCCAACGGAGTCGCGCCGGTATAGGGGTAGTAGCCCTTCTCGTTGAAGTCGTCGGGTGACGTCGGGACCTGGCGGTGCGCCATCTCGTGGATGAGCGTGTCCGCGCGGATCCTTGCGTCCTTGGCGGCGAAGAATTCCGGGCAGAGATAAGTCGAGGAGCCCTGCATGGCGAGCGTGTAGCCGTATTTGCCCGGCTCGCATTGCTTCTGCTCATCCTCGCAGGACAGCTTCGGCCAGTGCAGGGGATCGACGAGGTGGTCGTACATGGTTTCGTAGACCTCGACGAGCTTTTCCATGATGGCCTTGTGGTTGCCGACGGACGGCGGGACGCGGAAGTGCTTCTTGAGGGCCGCCTGCATGGCCGCGCCGGCGAGAGCCGCCGGAGGACCCTGCATGACCTTGAGCTCCGCCTTCAAACCCTCGACCCGCTTATACAGCAGCTTCGAGGCCAAGACGGCGGCACCGCTGACGGTCTTCTGCTGATCCGGCGTGCAGCCGAGCAGATAGTCGCCCGTGGTGATCGTCTTAGCGGGAGGGTTTTCGGAGGTGCGCGTGAGCTGTGAGCGGGCTGGGAGGGGAACGAGGACGGCGGCGAGCGCCGCCGAGAGGAAAATCGTTCTCCACATGATCCGATTATAAGGCGACGCCCGCGCTTTGACAAGGCCCAGCGCCGCCATTGACTGTGCCGGAGGACCCTGTTATCCTGGACGCATGGCGAATTCCGGCGTTATCGTCCGCGGCGTGTCCGCGGCCTTGGCCGGGCTGGTGCTGGCCGTCGTAGCCGGCGCCGAAGACGCGCCGCTCGTGCGCAAGCCGACAGTCGAGGTCACGGCCAAGCCCGCGGGCGGACCTCCTCCGATCGGTAACGTGGCGAGCGCGGCCTATCAGAAGGAGTTCTTCGACCAAGCGGCCAAGATCCTTTTATCGCCAAAGACGAATCTCGGGGGGTCCGGGAAATCCTCCGCGATCGGCGCCGCCGTCAAATTCATCAACCAGCGAGGTGAGCCGGCGGACCAGGCCACCGAGGCCGATTACAAAGCGAAGATCGACGCGGTCGTGGCCGACACGGAGCTCGTCTTCGTCCAGACCAAATGGATCGCGCTCGCCAAGGAGGAAGGCAAGGTCAGCATCGCGGGCGGCGCCAAAGGGGCCGGGCTCACGCCGGCGCTGAAGAAAAAGATGCAGGGGTGGTGCCAGTGCACGATCGGCACCGACGATAAGAAGGCCGCCATCCTGATCTTCAACGACTCCGGCAGCGAAAAGGACCCTAAGGCCGACCCGGCCATCAAGCTCAACCATACCGCCGCTCACGAGGTGCTGCACCTCGTGCTGCCCAAGTACAAGGGCGAAAAATTGAACGGTGACGCCTCGGCGAAGTGGCACCACGGTCTCACCCGGTTCCTGTGTCTCGGCGGCGGACTCACGGGGAACTACGTATCGTGGGGTTACGGCAGCTGTGACAACTAGGCTCCTTCTCTGCGGTGCGCTGATTTTCCTCGCCGGATTCGCCGCTGCGGATAAAGATCTCGTTTTGGATCCCCCGCCGCAGAAAGATCTTGTTCTCGATCCTCCGCCGAAGCAGGAACGGACTCCTCCGACCACCGAGGAGCAGGACGAGCAACTGTATCAGGACATGATGAAATCGGGTTCGCAACAGCAGGAAAAGACGAACCCCGATCAGGTCCGGAAAAAGACGCAAAGCGATCTCAAGTCGCTCCTGCCCGATACGCCGACGAAGCCGGGCCTCCAGCCGAAACCCACCTCCCTGCCCAAAGGCGGCGGAACGATTTCGCCGTCTCCGGGCGCCTCCTCCGCGCAAGGCTCCGACGACGTCGCGGATCCGGCCGCGGAGCAACCCTCCGGCACGGCCGAGGGCGCAGCCGCGAAGACGGCTCCGGCCGCGAAAAGAGCCGAGCGAATGGCCGAGTCGCTCAAGAAAACCCTCGGCGAAGGCCCGGGCGCCATGGGCGGGGGCGGCCAGCAGGGAAAAGCGGGGCTTTCGCCAAGCGGCGCCGGCGTGGCCGATCCGAAGACGGCCCAGGAGCTCGCTATGGCCTCGATGACCGGCTTCTCGTCCTCCTTCGCCGCCCTCGGATTGCACGCGGGGAAGGGCCCCTCCGGGGAGGCGTCGATCCTGCGGGCGAACGGAGAGCCCGCGTCGGCCGAGGAGCTCTCGAAGCTCAAGGCAAGCATCGCCGCCGAGCCCGCCGCGCTGATGCGCCGCCCCGATTTCTTCAAAGTGTTGCCGCGCGAGAAGTTCGAGTCGCTCAAGGAGAGCTATCGGAGCAAGCCCGCGCTGCGCGACACGGACTTCAAGCACATCGAGATGAGCGCCGCGGAGCGGGACTTCATGCGCTCCGCGTCGTGCGACAAGCTTTCCGGCGGATGCAACCCCCACACCACCCAGATGTCGTACCGCAAAGGCGACTTCGTCCCGCCGGAGGACCTCAGCAATATCCAGAAGCACCTCCAGCCCTTGGAGGACGATCCTGATCTCGAGGTCCGGCCGGGAGAGGCCGCCGCCGAGCCGAAGGGGGCCGCCTTCAACGGGTCCGCGTTCGACGCGATCTACGCGAAGCTCAACGGCCTCATCGGCTCGATCAAGGACACGATGGGGATCGGCGACACGGGCAAGCCCGCGGAGCCGGGAGCCGTGAGCGCGGGTTCCGGCGAGGCGGGCTGGGGCGGCTCCGGGGAAGGCGGGGACCGGACGTTCGCGTTCAGCGAAACGGGAAAGGCACGTGTGGGCTCCATCGTGCCTCCGGCCTCGGCCGCGGCTCGTCCCGCGGCGCGGTCGCGCGCCGCCGCGGCGAAGCGCGGCCGGAACCGCAGGCTACTGGGGATGGGCGCCTTGCCCGGCGTGCTGTTCCTGCTGTTCGCGGCCGCCCGCTTCCGACGCAAGAAGTCCTTTCTCGAGCGGCGGGAGTACTGATCAGGGCGTGTCGGACACGTACGGCGAGCGGCACAGCGCGTTGGTCTGATACGGGCTGATCTCGAGGTCCATCGGATCGATGAGCCCCTTTTCGGATACCATGATGTTATTGATGTCTGCGGGCTCGTTCTTGCCGTGGTAGAGGTCCTCGAATCAGTTCTTCTCTGTGCCGAACGGGCCGGCCGCGGG
>JBBQVX010000014.1:0-38682 GCA_038211115.1 Elusimicrobiota bacterium
GGGGAAGAATTATTGGTACGACGGCGACACGCTCAACCTTTCGATCGGACAAGGCGAGCTCACGGTCACGCCCCTGCAGATGGCGATCGTGACCGCGGCTTTGGCCAATCGCGGCAGCGTCTGGCGCCCGCGTTACACGCAGAAGATCGTTTACGCCGACGGCCGGCCCGACTTCATGCCGGCCGCCGAACGGCTCGGCATCGTGCCCGCGAAAGAGTCCGCATGGGACGACGTCCAGCGCGGCATGGAGACCGTGGTCTCCTCCGGCACCGGCGGCGGCGCGCGCATCCCCGGCCTGATCGTGGCGGGCAAGACGGGGACCGCTCAGAACCCGCACGGCGAGGACCACGCCTGGTTCATCGTTTACGCCGCCAAGCCCGGCGAGCCCGCGTCGATCGCGATCGCCGTTCTCGTCGAGAACGGCGGCCACGGCGGCACGACGGCCGCGCCGGTCGCGCGCAAGATGATCCTCGCTCATTTCGGTATGACGGAGCCGGGCGCGAAGCCCGCGGCCCCGCCCGTGCCCGCCGCGATCCCGACCATCCCCCGCGCCCTGGCGCCGCACGGAATGATGAGATGAGCATGGTGCGGGCCGTTCGCGTGCAGTCCGGCATGTCCGGGCGCGTCGATTGGACTTATATCGCGGCCGTGGCGGGTCTCATCATCGTGGGCTCGCTCGCGATGCTGTCGGCCGCGAGCACGACGACTTTCTACTCCTCGATCCTGCAGAAGCACTTCATCGCGCTGACGCTCGGCGTCACGCTCTTTACCTTGACCCTGGCTTTCAACTATCAGGTGTTCCAGGACCAGTCGAAGTTCATGTACGGGCTGGCGATCGTGATCGTCGCGGCGACTCTGATCCTCGGCAAGATTTCCCGCGGCCAGCGCTCCTGGGTGCATCTGTTCGGCTTCAGCTTCCAGCCTGCGGAGATGGCGCGCACGCTCGTCGTGCTCGCGCTCGCGGATTTGCTCGACCGCCGCGCGCGGCGAATCGGCGATCTCTCCACCATCCTGCTCGGCTTGGCGCTCTGCGCCCCCGTGATGCTCCTGGTGCTCAAGCAGCCGGACTTCTCGACGACCCTGACGTTCGTGCCCGCGATCTTCGGCATGATGTTCGCCGCGGGCGCTGACCTGTTCCAGCTCGCGGCGATCTTCGGCTTCGGCGGCGTCGCGATCTCGGTGCCGCTGATCTACACGATCTGCCAGGTGCGCTATCCGCTCGCGCCGGCTCACAGCCTGCCGGGCATGATCCTCGCGACGTCGCGCATGGGCTGGGCGACTTTGGCCGCGATTGGGATTTTCTGCGCGATCGGCTTCACGGCCTGGCGCATTTCGAGCTGGATGCGCGTGCAGGTCAAGCCCGCGGCGTTCGCCGCGATCCCGATTCTGCTGTCGGCCGCGCTGCTGTCGGGCATCGTCGTTCAGCACGCGCTCAAGGGCTACCAGCGCAACCGCTTCGTAGCGTGGATCGCGCCGCAGAGCGACGTGCAGGGCGCGGCGTACAACGTCATCCAGTCGCAGATCGCCCTCGGCTCGGGCGGAATGTGGGGCAAGGGCCTGTTCTCCGGCACCCAGTCCCAGCTCGGCTTCTTGCCCGAGCGCCATACCGACTTCGTGTTCGCCAACCTCGGCGAAGAAATGGGGTTCTGGGGAACGTCCCTGATCCTCGGTCTGTACATGATCCTGCTGTGGCGGATCGTGGCGGCCGCGCGTCTTGCTCGCGACCGCTACGGCTATCTGGTGTGCGCGGGCCTCGCTTCGACCCTCGCGTTCCAGCTCACTCTCAACGTCGGCATGTGCTTGGGCCTCATGCCCGTGGCCGGCGTGCCTTTGCCTCTCGTTTCTTATGGCGGCTCGAGCCTCCTCGTCACTTTGTGGACGCTCGGCATCGTCGCCAACATCTATGCGCGGAGATACGCGCTGCTTTAATCCCGGAGACCACCGTGTCCAACGAAAACGATCAGATTCAAACGCCGCAGCCGTCCGCCCGTCAGGAGCCGGTCCGTGTGCACGATGACTCGACTCCCGGGCCGATGTCGGCTCCGGTTCCGGCGCAGGCCGCCGAAGTCGTCGCTTCCGCTCCCACGCCCGTTCCTACGCCCGCGCCGGAGCCCGCGCGTTCGCGCGAAGACCTGTATCCTCGCGCCGACGGTCCGGTCGAAGCCGATCGCGACATTCCCCAGGCGGTCGAGAACATCGTCGACGACGCGAACAATGACGACGGAGACGAGGACGAAGGCCCCGAGGTCTCCGTCGAGATTCCTTTGACCGGGATCGCGCCCGCCGCGCCCCAGGCTCCGTCTGCCGAAGGCGGCGCCCCGGCCGCTCCCGGGCAGCCCGGCTCCGAGCCTCGCGAAGGCGGCCGGCGCCGCCGCCGCCGCCGGCGCGGCGGCCGCGGAGGCGAGCGCGGACAAAACGCTCAGCCGGGCCAGGAGCGTGCGCCCGGACAGGACCGCAATCAGCGGCCCGCTCAGCCGCCGGCCGAAGGCCAGGCGGGTTCGTCGCCTTCGGCGCCGACTCCTCCGCAGGAGCGCCGCGAGGAGCGGCGTGATCCTCAGCAGGGCGGCGGCCGGGAGCGCCAGGGCCAGGAACGGCGCGATCAGGGACGCCGCGACCAGCAGGGGCGGCGGGACGGCGGACGCGGACGCGGCGAAAGCCGCGGAGGCGAGAGCCGCGGCGGCGAAAGCCGGCGCGACGAGCGCCGCGACCGCGACGGACGCGGCCAGGAGCGCACGAACGCGGGCAAGAGCAATCGCGGGCCCGTCAAGCGCGAGGTGCTCGCGAACACGAGCTTCGAGGAGACGCGCATCGCCATATTAGAGAACGGACGCTTGTCCGAGCTCCATTGGGAGCGCAAGAGCTCGCAGAACATCGTCGGCAACATCTACAAGGGCACCGTCGAGAACGTTCTTCCCGGCATTTCGTCGGCGTTCGTCAACATCGGCTTCGAGAAGAACGCGTACCTGTACATCTCCGACGTGCTCGGCGATAAGAACGTGCCGATCGACACGACGCTGAAGAAGGGCCAGACCGTGATGGTGCAGGTCGCCAAGGAGGCGATCAGCACGAAGGGTCCCAAGGTCACGATGGACGTGTCCCTGCCGGGACGCTACCTCGTGTTCACCCCGTACCAGGAGTACGTGGGCATCTCCAAGCACATCGCCGAGCCCGAGGAACGCCAGCGCCTCGAGAAGATCGTGGACAAGCTCGTGAAGGCGCACTTAAACGGCAAGGGCGTCGTCGTCCGCACCGAGGCCGAGGGCGCGACCGAGGAAGAGCTCGAGCGTGAGGTGAAGTACCTGCAGAATCTCTGGGCTACCGTGCAGAAGAAGCACGAGGAGCAGCCGTCGCCGGCCATCCTGCACAACGACTTGGGTCTCGCGATGCAGATCGCGCGCGACGTCTTGTCGGACCAGGTCTACGTCTACCTGCTCGACAGCAAGGAGTCCCAGAAGCAGGTCATCGACTTCGTCGAGGGCTTCGCGCCGGAGCTCAAGGACCGTATCAAGCTCTACGAGGCCAAGACGCCCATCTTCAAGGCCTTCAATATCGAGAAGCAGATCGAGACCATCCGCGAAACGAAGGTCTCGCTGCCCAACGGCGGCTCGATCGTGATCCAGGAGGCGGAGTCGCTGTGCGCGATCGACGTCAACACCGGCCGCTTCACGGGATCTAAGTCTCAAGAGGAGACCGTGACGGCGACGAACATCGAGGCCGCGACCTTGGTGGCCAACCAGATCCGCCTGCGCAACATCGGCGGCATCATCGTCGTCGACTTCATCGATATGCGCAAGGCGAGCAACCGCGCGAAGGTCATGGAGGCCTTCGCCGACGCGTGCCGGGGAGACCGGGCGAAGATCCGCATCCTCCCGATCACGCGGCTCGGCCTCATCGAGCTCACGCGTGAGCGCAAGCGCATGTCCACCGCGGCGCTGCTCACGGCCGAGTGCCCGCAGTGTAGGGCGTCCGGTCGCGTCCTGTCGGTCGAGACTCTACGCATCAAGATCCAGCGCGAGATTTTCGAGATGACGGGCGGCCGTCCCGGCGGCTCGATCAAGGTGTCCCTGCATCCGACGGTCGCGGACTCGTTCCGCTCCCAGCAGCCGATCATCGAGAAGAACGTCCAGCGCGCCGTGCGCATCCAGACCGATCCGAACCTCATGTGGGAGGACTATCACATCGTCCTCGAGTAGATGAAAAAACTGGTCCTCCTGACGGCGGCTCTTTTGATCGTCTCGGCCGCGCCCTCCCGGGCGCGCGCCGCGGAGATCTCCGTCGTCGTTTCCGGAAAGCCCCAGGAGGCGGCCGACGCGTACGCGGCCGGAGGCAAGCTGTACCTCGACGTGAAGCGGATCGGGACGCTGTACGGCGGACAGGTCTACTGGTATCCGGTGTCGGGGCGCGTGCAGCTGAGCCTGCGCGGGCGCTCGCTCCAGCTCGTCGCCGGCTCGGACAAGGCGGCTTCCGGCGATCAAGAGCTGAAGATGAGCGATCCCGTCATCGTCCGCGTTTCGCGCGCGTTCGTGCCGCTCTCGTTCCTCACGGGAGCGGAGTTCGCGGCTTGGAGCGGGTATCAGACGCGCTACGACGAACGCACGAAGACCTTGATCGTCGAGAAGACCGGAACGGTCGGCGCGCCGCGCGCGTTCTCCTACAAGGGGCACACGCGGATCTCGCTCGAGCTCGCGCCGGGCGCCTCGTATCACGCGACCGCGCGCGGCATGGGTGGAGTGGACCTCGTCGTCGACTACGGCGTCGCTGAGGGCGACGCGAGCGTGGGTATCGAGGACGGGGTCGTCGCGTCTTACGCGCTCAAGCAGGAGGCCAAGCTCGCGCGCTTGTCGGTCCGCTTCGCCGAGAACGGCCAGCGCTGGCGCGCTTCCGAGCTGAATGATCCGCGTCGCGCGGTGCTCGACATCTATGCCCCGGGCATGGCGCTCCCGCCCGAGGACGCGAAAGGCGAGGAAGCGGCCATTCCACGCGTCGTTAAAAAGGGACCGACCGCGCCGGTTCCTGCGGCCGCCGCACCGGCCGTTCCAGCGCCCAAGCTGACCGCGAAGGCTACGGCACCGGCTCCTGCCGCTAAACGGCGGCGCCTGATCGTCATCGATCCCGGCCACGGCGGCAAGGACCCGGGCGCCACGGGCGGGCACGGCACGCGCGAGAAAGACGTGAACCTCGCGGCCGCCCTCGAGCTTTCCCGCGTCCTGAAGGAGCGGGGGGACTTCGACGTGCTGCTCACGCGCGACGAGGACGTCTTCATCCCTCTGTCGGAGCGCTCGGAGCTCGCGAACGGCCACGACGCCGACATATTCGTCTCGCTGCACTGCAACGCGGCCGGCAACAAGCGCGAGAACGGCTTCGAGGTCTATTCCGTTTCCGAGACCGCCAGCGATCCCGAAGCCGAGGCGCTCGCGGCCTCCGAAAACGCCGTGCTCGAGCTCGAGGGGAAGAATCCTCAGGATGAGACCGCGAAGATGATCCTGCTCGCGATGACGAAGACGGAGATGATCAACGAGTCGGCCGCGTTCTCCGCGCTCACGGCGAAGGCGATCGGCAAGCGCGTCGACGTCGAGCCGCGCGGCGCCAAGCAGGCGGGCTTCTACGTCCTGCGCGGCACGCACGCTCCCGCGATCTTAGTCGAGATGGCGTTCGTCAGCCACGCGCGCGACGAGGCGAAGCTCGCCTCGCGCCGCTTCCGGCGCACGATGGCCGAGGGCGTCGCGTCGGGCATCGCGGACTATGCGCGCCGCCAGGGGTGGCTCGAGTGAACAAGCGCTCCCCGATCGGCGTCTTCGACTCGGGCCTCGGCGGCCTGACTGTGTTCAAGGTCCTGGCGCGCCGCATGCCCGAGGAGTCTTTGATCTATTTCGGTGACACTGCGCACGTGCCTTACGGCTCGAAGTCGCCCGAGGCGATCGCGCGCTTTTCGAGCGAGGTCGCGAAGTTTCTCGCGAAGAAGGGCATCAAGCTGCTCGTCGTCGCGTGCAACACGTCCTCCGCCTGGGCGCTGCCCGCGATCCGCCGGGCGGTCAAGGTTCCCGTCGTCGGCGTCATCGACCCCGGCGCGCGCGGCGCGCTCGGCGTCTCGCGCGGCGGCCGCATCGGCATCATCGGCACCGAGGCGACGGTCCGGTCTGGCGCCTACGAGAAGGCGATCAAGGCGCTGAAAAAGAACGCGCGCACGGCGTCGGCCGCGTGCCCGCTGTTCGTGCCGCTCGTCGAGGAAGGCTGGTGGGGCGGGGAAGTCGTCGAGGCCGTCGCCCGCAAGTACGTGGCGCCGCTCAAGAAGGCGCGCGTGGACACCGTGATCCTCGGCTGCACCCATTATCCGTACCTGAAGCCGGTCCTGGCGGGCGCGCTCGGCCCGCGCGTGCGCCTGATCGACTCGGCGGAGGAGACCGCCCGCGAGACGGAGAACGTCCTGTGCGGGCTCGGGCTGCGCGCGCCGCGCGGCGGCCGCGGCCGCCGCGAATTCTACGCGTCCGACGCTCCGGAACGCTTCAAGCGCTTAGCGAAGCGCATGCTCGGGCCCGGCGTCACGAAGGTCCGGCTGCACCAATTCGACTCATGAAAGACATGATCGCCCTGACGGGATTGGCCAAGACGCGCATGGACGCGGGTTTCTCCCGCGTCGGGCGCCGCCTGGATGCGAACGCCCCGGCCGACCGGGCGCTCATGATCATGGCCGCGCGCGCGATCGCGCAGGCGAACGCCGTCATGGCGCTCAGCGAGCGCGGGCTCGCCAACGAGGCGCTGCCGATTCTCCGTGGACTCGCCGAGGTCTGCCTGACGATGCGCTGGGTCGCCGAAAAGGACTCGACCGCGCGCGCCGTCGGCGCCTTGGGTGAGCTTCAGGACCCGGACTGGGAAACGCATTGGCCAAGCGCGCGCCTACGCGAGCGCGCCGAGGCGTACTCGGTGCCCGGCGAGGCGCTCGAGGCGGTGCTCGGATCGGTGGCTGATTTCGCGCGAGGCTCGGCGCAGGGCCTGCCGTGGGGCCACGTGTTCGCCGATGCGACGCGCCCCGGACGGCGCGCCGAGGAAGTTCTGCCCGCCACGGCGGTATTTTTAGGCCATGCGCTCAAGGCGCTGGATGGACGCTGGCCCGGGGAATTCCCCGGATCCGAAGAGATGTGGACGGGCGCAAAAATGACGAGAGGATAAAGAGATGATGAATGAAGAGACGACGGGACAAGGCGGTGCGGCGGGTTCCAACAACCCTCCGAGCGGGGGAAGCGGCGATCAAGCTCCCCGTCCGCAGTCCCAGGGCGGCGGTCAGGGCCAGCAGAATCAAGGCGGCCAGGGCGGTCAGCCGGGTGGTCAGCCGGGCGGAGACGGCCAGGGACGCCGGCGGCGCCGTCGCCGCGGCGGACGCGGCCGCAGCGGCCAGGGCGGACAGGGCGGAGGCCAGCAGCAAGGCTCGCAGAGCCAGCACGGCCAGCGCCAGGGCGGCGGCCAGCACCACGGCGGCCACCGCAGCCAGAACGGCGGCGGCCCCCGTGTCCCTCAGGTTCCTCAGGCGCCCGTGCGCTCCGACGTCGAGCAACAGTTCGCGGCGAAGACGCCGGTGGATCCTTTCGAGTGGCTCCAGCTCGAGAAGGGCTCGACCGACCCGTCGATGCGCGCGCTCGACTTGCTCGCGCCGATCGGCAAGGGCACGCGCGGGCTCATCGTCGCTCCGCCGAAGGCCGGCAAGACCACGTTCCTGAAGCAGATCTCGAACGCGGTGCATGAGATCGACCCGAAGATCCGGCAGTACTGCCTGCTCATCGACGAGCGCCCCGAGGAGGTCACGGACTTCAAGCGGTCCGTGCCCGCCGAGGTGTGGGCCTCCTCGTCCGACCAGTCCTACGACAAGCACAAGCGGCTCGCCGAGGACTTGTTCCGCACGGCGCTCGAGAAAGTCGTCGCGGGCGAGGACGTCTTCATCCTGCTCGACTCGCTCACGCGCCTCGCGCGCGTGTATAACCAGTTCGCGACGGGCAACCGGACGATGTCCGGCGGCCTCGACTCGCGGGCGATGGAGATTCCGCGCCGCTTCTTCGGCGCGGCGCGCAAACTCGAGGGCGCCGGCTCGCTGACGATCCTCGCGACGATCCTCGTCGATACGGGCTCGAAGATGGACGACATCATCTTCCAGGAGTTCAAGGGAACGGGCAACATGGAGCTCGTCCTCTACCGGCAGGCCGCCGAACAGCGGATTTTCCCGGCGCTGAAGGTCCGCGACAGCGGCACGCGCAAGGAAGAGAAGCTGTTCACGCCGGAATACCTCGAGGGCGTCTACAAGCTACGCCGCCTCGTGGCGGGCATGGGCGACATCGAGGCGATCAAGGCTCTGACCGAGATGATGCGCGTGCACAAGACCAACAAGAAGTTGCTCGAAGCGCTCAAATGAACGAAAACCAGAAAGTGATTCAGCCGCTGATCACGGCGCGCGCCCCCGCGGCGATCGGACCGTACTCGCAGGGCATCGCGTTCGGCGAGTTGATCTTCGTCTCGGGGCAGACGCCGCTGAAGGAAGACGGCACGCTCGTCGCGGGCTCCGTCACCGATCAGACGGAGCAGTGCCTGAAGAACATCCTCGCGGTTCTTCAGGCGGGCGGCGTGACTATGGACGCGGTGGTCAAGACCACGGTGTACATGACCGATCTCGGCAAGTTCGCCGAGATGAACGCGGTCTACTCAAAGCGCTTCCGGCCGCCGTTTCCGGCGCGTGCGACGGTCCAGGTCTCGGCGCTGCCTAAGGGCGCCGGGGTCGAGATCGACGCGATCGCGGTCAAGCGGTAGCGCGGGCGCATGCTCGCGCGCGCTCTCGCCGCCGCCGCGCTGGCGCTGCTCATTAGCGGCGATCCGGCGCGGCTCGGCTGGGGCGCGCTGGGCGTCTGGCATTTCATCTTCCCGTACTTCTGGCTCTTCCTTCTGCTCGAGTCGACCCGCGCCCGCCGCCGCACCGAGGACGGCGCGGTGTTCCTCGCCGGCGCCGCGATGGCGATGCTCTACGGCGGCGTCTACGCCAAGGATTTGCAGCACGGAAGCCATCTCTTCGGCGTCGACTGGCTCGGCGCTCTCTGCGCGGTCTTCGATGGCGGCATGACGACGGTCCTGGCGCTGCATCTCGCCGCCCGCCTGCGCCCGCGCGGCGAGGACGAGCCGGAGATGAGCCTGCCGGTCATGATCTTCCTCGTGTTCGGACTCGGCGCCTCCGCCGCCGTCTACGGCGTGCACACCGCGTTCAATTTCTACCGCGCCGACCGCATGCTGGGTCCGACTTGGCTCATCGCCGACGTCCTGTTCGCCGCGGCCGCGTGGAAGCTCGCGCGCCGCGCGAAAGACGTCTCGGAGGACGGGGAGGATTCGGGCCGTGAGCCGTGGGTCTGGAGCCTCGCCGCGTTCGCGGTCTGGCTTCCCGGGGCGAGGTTCATCGCCCAGCTCTGCGCGGCCGTCGAGCTTCCCGGCGTCCTGATGTATTTCTTCGTCGGAGCTTGGACGTTCGCGGCGGGAGGGCTCTGCTGGCGCCTCTGGAAGGAGCGGGGCCACGCGGATATCTCCCCGGTCCCGCGCTCGCGTCCCGCCGAGGCCGCGGCGCTGTGGCGCGCGGCGGGCGCGCTGGTCCTCGTCGCGGCGCTCGGCGCCGAGCTCAACGACGCCCGCGCCGCCGGGATCTTTTCGGCGGCCATCGACTGGCCGTCCCGCGCGTTGTTTGCGTGGGTTTTCCTGACTTCACGCCTGAAAGTCTGACACCGGACTTCGGGCCCACGAAAGCCTAGGCCGCCTGCCATGCGCCTGCAACCCCATGGGCCCACGCCGCCTCTCCGGCGTCTCTGCCATAATCGGGACTGTGTTGATTTGGATCAATAAATGAGGCGCTTTCCTCTGCGCCGCGTCCTCGGCGCGCTGCTGTCGTTCGTCCTCGTGGCGAGCGCCCCTGGCTCCGAGGCCTATCAGGCCTTCGCGCAGTCCTCCGCGGGCCGCGCCGCCGAGTCGGGCTCCTCCGCGCGCGCGATTCCGGTTCTCGGGCTGTCCGTGCTCTCCTCGCCGGTCCCCGTTCTGTCGCCGTCGGCGCTCTCGCCGGCCCCGTCCCTCCTCTCCGCTCCCGCCGCCGCGCCGCGGATTCAGGCGGCGCCCGTCGCGGCGCTCGCCGTCACCGTGCGCGCCGCGGCCGTCGAGGTTTCCGCCGTTCCGATGGGGCCGGTCGTCGCTGCCGCCCAAATTCCCGTCGCGAACGAGGCGCAGACCGCGGAGATCGTTCGCCTCGCCCCGCTCGCGCTGACGCAAGCACCGTCCGCCGCCGCCGTCGACGGAAAATCCGGCGATTCCGGCGCGATGTTCGACGGCTCGTCCGCGAAGGAATCCGCCCCGACGCCGGTCGTCTCCTCGCGCCGCGAGGGCTTCTTCCACGCGTTCCGCAAGACCTTCATGATCGCGGCCCTGTCGCTCGGCGTATTCTCGACGAGCCCGGCCGTCCACGCGCAGATCGCGCCGCCCGAAGTCCACGCCCACGACAGCCGCTCCGCGAAGCATCTCGCCGACTCTCTTGCTCGCAAAGCGGCCGAGGCCGCCGAGGTCAAGGCGCCGCCGCCGGCCGTCGCGACCCCGCAGGTGACCGCGACGCAGAAGACCCCGGCCGCCGACACGGTCCGCGTCGCCCTTCCGCGCCCGGTCGAGGCCCAGGCCACGGTCGACCGTCAGGGCGTGACCGTCGGCGAGCGCATCCACCTGACGATCACCCTGCGCAACACATCGGACAAGCCCGTTACGCTGGAGAACTTGCGCGGCTCCATCTCCGAGGCCCTTCCGCCGGACCTCGAGCTCCAGGGCAAGGACGCCGAGCCGCCGCTGACCTTGGCGCCGGGCGAGACGAAGACCGTCGTCTACGAGGCGATTCCTTTCGGATCCGGCGTTTTGACCCTGGACGGCGGCATCGCGGTCGTCTCGGTCGGCGAGACCGGCGCCTACCCCGAAGGCATCGAGATCGTGATGCCCAAGACCGAGATCACGGTCAAGACCGTGCTCACGCCGGACTGGAAGGAGAAGGGTTTCCGGGATATCGTCGGCGTCAAGCGCGCCGACGGGCCGGACTGGATGTGGCTCGCGGCGATCCCGCTCGGCATCCTGATGCTCGTCGGCGTGCGGCGCCTCGTCGCCGCGCGGCGCCTGTATCCGAAGCTCACCGTCGAGCGCCTGTCCCTCGTCACGTCGACCGAGGCGGAGCTGGCCCGGCTCAAGGCCGAGTCCGTCGATCTCGATGCGGCCTCTTTCTACGCCCGCTACCAAGATCTCGTGACGGGCTTCATGGTGGATTTCGCGGGCCTGCCGAAGGCGGCGCGCGACGCGCGCACGCTCGGGCGCGACCTGCGCAAGTCCTTCTACGACCTAGGGCAGATCGACGTCGCCGCGCGCCTGGCCGCCCAGGCCGAAGCCGCGCGCTTCGCCGGCCCGGAGGCGGACGCGGCGGAGCGCGCTCGCATGATCGACCGCCTGCAGGCGCTCGTCGAAAGCGTCGCGGGCAAGGCCGGTAAACCCAAGTCGGACAAGACCGGCGTGCTCGGCGCGCTGGCGCTGCTGCCCGGCGCCGCGGGCCTGACGTTCGGCAGCCCGTGGGTCCTGCTGCTCCTGATCCCGTACGCCGCCTACCTCCTCTGGTCGTGGCGCTCCCGCGCCAAGGGCGAGCGCTTCGCCGTCTCCTCCGCCGCGCAGACGCCGAAGAAGCGCACGCTGCGCGAGCGGCTCGCCGGCCTGCCCCGGATTCTCCGCCTGGCCGCGATGGGCCTCATCATCGTAGCGCTCGCCCGGCCGATGATCGGCACCAAGCGCAACGAGACGTTCATTCCGTCGACGGACACGATGGTCTCGATCGACCTGTCCAGCTCGATGGGCGGGCCCAAGCTGCAGGGCGTGCGCGACGCGGTGAAAGCCTACGTCGAGGAGCAGCGCCACGGCACCGAGAACCGCGTCGGCATGGTCACGTTCTCCGACAACGCGTATCTCGACGTCAAGCTGACGACCGACTACGACGCGCTGATCTCGCATCTCAAGGAGCTCGAGACGACGGGCTCGACGGCGATCGGCAAGTCGATGCTGACCGCGATCGGCCACTTCATCGAGCTCAACGCGCTCGAGCTCGACGGCAAGGCGGATCCGCGCGCGGCCGAGGTGCAGCGCCTGCTGAAGGATCAAGGTCTCCCCGCGGCGCTCGCGTACGCGAAGGCGTACCCGGACCTGATGAATACGATCCTTCAGCCCGAGCGCGCGAAGATCGTCGTCCTCTTCACCGATGGCGAGTCGAACAGCGGCATCACGCCGCTCGCCGCCGCCGACATCGCCGCCTCGCTCCACGTGAAGGTCTACACCGTCGGCATCGGCGAGAACGGCCGCGGTTTCGACGACAAGACCCTGCGCGCCGTCGCCGAGAAGACCGGCGCGAAGTTCTACGCGGCCGGCGACGCGGAGACGATGCGCGAGGTCCTCCTTGAGATCGCGCATCTGGAAAAGAGCCCCGCGAAGATCGTCTCGAGCGTGCAGGTCAAGGACTACACGAGCATGATCGCGCTCATGGCGTTCTTGCTCCTCGGCGCCGAGCTGGCGCTCGCGAATACCCGCCTGCGCACTCTCTACGGCCTCGCGTTCGTGCTGGCGCTCAATCAGGGCCAGATTCAGTCCCTCTCGTCCCAGCTTCCGTCTTCTCCGGTCGTGATGACGCAGCTGTCGGCGTCGAAGTCCCCGACCTCCGCGGTGCCCCCCGAGGTCATCGAGGGCAACAAGCTCTACAACCAGGGCCGCTACGCCGAGGCGCTCAAGAAGTACGGCGAGGCGATCGAGCGCCACCCGGACGTTCCCGAGATCTATTTCAACATGGCCGACGCGTATCTCCGCCTCGGCGAGAACGCGAAGGCCGACGCCGCGTGGGCGAAGTACCTATCGCTCACGCCGGACGTGAAGAAGCAGTCGCAGACGCTCTTCAACCTCGGCAATTCCGCTCTCTTGGCCGGCGACGCCGAGAAGGCGGTCGAGCTCTACAAGGAAGCCCTGCGCCGCGACTCCGGCAACCAGGACGCGAAGTGGAACCTCGAGGCGCTCAAGAAGGCGCAGAAGGAGCAGCAGCAACAGCAGCAGGATTCGAAGAAGGGCAAGCCCGGCAAGCAGAAGGGCAAGCCCGGCGACGGCAAGCCCGGGGACGGCCAGGGCCAGCAGGGCGGCAAGCCGCCCACCGACGGAAAACCCGGCGACGGCAAGCCCGGCGACGACAAAGCACAGGCCAAACCCGGCGATCCGAAGCAAGGCGCCGACAAGCTCGGCCAGGCGCTCGGCGATCAGGACAAGGCCGAGAAGGACGCCGCGCGCAAGGGCATGACGCGCAAAGGCTCGGGCGTGTGGGGCATGGCCGCCCTGCCGCTGGCGTTCGCCGGTCACGGCCTCGTTTTCTCCTCGTCGGTCTTCTTGTGGGTTGTCGGAATCGGCCTGCCGGTCGCGGCGCTGCTCCTCGCGTGGGGCATCAAGAAGCGCCTCGACGCGGCCAAACGCCTGAGCCCCGGCACCGCCCCGAAGACCTTCGGCGCGTGGTGGGGGGCGCGCCGCTTCCTCGGCAAGTCGGCCCTGGCGCTGGCGGCCCTCGGCCTTATCGGCCTGACCGCCGGCGACCCGCGCGGCGGCATGACCGACGAGCGCGTCAACTTCGGCGGGAAGGACATCGTCGTCACCGTCGACGGCTCATACAGCATGATCTACGCCGAGGACGGGCGCATGGCGCGCACGCAGAAGGAGCTCAACGAATTCATCACGCGCCTGCAGGGCACCGACCGAGTCGGTCTCGTGGTCTTCGCCGGGCAGGCGCGCACGGCGTCGCCGATCTCGATCGACTACGGCAACTTCGAGTTCAAGATCAACCGCCTCGACGTCGAGGCTCGCGGCCTTAAGGAAGGCTCGGACCTCGCCGCGGCGGTGAAGTTCTCCGCCGCGCATTTCGAGACGGCCAAGAAGCTCGGCGACCGCCAGCGCATCCTGATCGTGATCTCCGACGGAGACGTGCCCGAGGCCGACATCGACGCCGCGATCAAGGCCGCGTCCGAACACGGCGTGACGGTCTACGCGATCGGCGTCGGCGATCCCGTCGGCACCAAGATCAAGGTCCCTACGGTCGACGGCGCCGGCACCGAATACCTGATGGACTCGAAGACCGGCGGTCCCGCGGTCACGCGCCTCAACGAAGGTCCCCTGCGCAAGCTCGCCGAGCGCACGGGCGGCGCGTACTTCCGCGCCGACGGCAAGGCGTCGATCGACAACATCTTAGGCGAGGTCTCGCGGCTGGAGAAGGGGCAGAAGGGCGACACGATCAAGTCGCCGCGCCCGGTCGGCGTCTACCTGTTGTGGCCCGCCCTGCTGATGCTGCTGCTCGATCTGATCCTGCCCGGCCGCTCTCTGCTCAAACGCGGAGCGCCGGCCAAGCAGCCCGAGGCCAAGGACCCGCCTAAGTCCGGCGGTCCGGGCGGAGCCTCCGCGCTGGGCCTGCTGCTCGTTCCTCTCGGCGCATGGCCCCAGATTCTCCCGTTCGCCGCGCTCGCGACGCTCGTTGCGGGATATCTCGCCGCCGACTCGTGGAGCGGTGGAAGGGTCACGCGGAGCCTCCGCGAGTGGTGGCAGAGCCGGCGCGGCTTCATCGAGAAGGGCGTCTCCGCCGACTTGCTCCATCTCTACGATCTGCGCGAGGCCGACGAGCGCCGCCTGAGCGGCTTCGTCCACGGCTGGCAGAACGCGAAGGAGCCCTTGCGCGCGACGATGCTCGACATGGCCTCCCACGACGAGGCGCTGTGGCGCGAGAAGCTCACCGCCGCCTACTTGTCCGGGGCCGCGCCGGAGACGCTCGAGAAGATCCTGACCGCCCTGCGCCGCACCGCGCGCCTGCGCCTCGAGCCGCTGAAGCCCGTGACCGACCGCATGTCGGCCCGGCGCGCGCAGATCTCCTGGATGGCCCATTCCGACGCCGAGACCCGCCTCGAGGCGCTGAACGCGGCCGCGGCGGGCGTTCCCGTCGCCTTTGAAGCCCCGAAGAGCCCCGTCCGGCCGCTCGGCTTCCGCACGCGCTTCAAGCGGCGCGTGACGGTCGCCGTCCTGGCCTTGATGGTCGCGTTGACCGGCGCTTCCACGGTCGGCACCATGAATTTCCGCGTCGAGCAGCGCGCGGCGGCCGAAGCGTCGATGAAGATGTTCTACGCCGAGGACTTGTTCGTGTTCTCCGACCGTTATATCGACTCGCGCATCCCGGAAGAAGTCCTGCCCGCGCTCAAGCGCTGGCATGAGTCCCCGAACACCGCGGGCGGGGATTTCGAGCGCGCGTTGACGATCCTGCGCGAGTCGCCGGACCCCAAGGCCGACAACATCCTCGTCGCGATCTTCCGGCACTCGGGCGTCCTGCCGCTGACGAACCAGGCCGAGACCACCATGCTGCGCGCGCTGATCGAGCGTGAGAGCGACGATCTGTGGCATTCGATGGACGGGCTGATCGCCCGGTCGGCCACCGATCCGGCCTCGGCGCGCATGCTCGTCAAGCTCGTGATGGTCGGCGTCGAGTCCGGCAACGAGAAGTCGATCGCCCAGGTCTTCCGCGTGCTGAAGAGCCCGAACAAGCAGGTGCAACAGCTCGCGGCCGCCGCGCTCTACGCGCATCTCTCGCAGAACGACGGGGCCGGGTTCTTCGGCCTGCTGGCGCCGGTCCAGGCCAAGCACGCGAATGATCCGATGCTCCAGATGTGGACGACGAGCTTCGCGTTCCGCCGCCTCGCCGAGCCCGGCGCGACCGAGGCCGATCTCGTCGGCGCGAAGAGCTTCCTCGAACAAGCCCTCGCCAACGCTCATGCGATCGACGCGGTGCGCGTCGAGATCTTCAAGCAGACTCCCGCCGGCCAGGAAGTCCAGGCGCCGCCGTCCCTGGTGGCGATGCTCGCCGGCCTGGCCGACGCGATGCAGGGCGAGGGCGGCGCGCCCGCCCCGCTGACGAGCGCGGTGCGCTACTTCGTGGCGCAGGCGACGACCGACCTCATCAAAGACGGTGAAAAGACGATCCCCGGGCTGCACGAGCGCCTGATCCAGGACGGCGTCGTCCTCCCGGACTCGAAGAGCGCCTACGGCGGCGGGGACTATGACGAATACGAGGGCCGCGGCTACGGCGGCTCGAGCACGAGCCAGAACTACCGCGAGGTGTACAAGCTCGCTCACTTGAAGACGCTGCAGGCCGACCTCGAGGAGATGGGCGGCCCGCTCGCCGCGGACACGGTGAACATCAGCTTTCCCGCGCGCGAATACCTCGACCGGGCGGCGGGCCAGCTCGAGCCGCTCAGCGCGGCCGGGGTAAAGGCCGGGATGATGGAGGGCGGTACTGCCGGGGAGACGACGGCCGAGCAGCTTCTGCCCGTTCTTCGCCAAGGCGACGAGACCTTCGCGAATCATTCGTTCCTGCGCTCGTTGCGCGCGAAAGGCCTGGCGCCCGCCTCCGGCGACCTGAGCGGCCAGCTCGCCTATCCCGAGTCGCTCGACGCGGGCCAGCTGGGGGCGCTGCGGACGACCTTGACCGAGATCGCGCGTTCCGGCAACGGCTGGGACACGGACGGAAAGCCTCGGCCTTTGACGTGGCCGGAGAAGATCTATCTCGCGAACGCTCTCGACTCGATCGGCGCGGCGCAGATGAAGAACTACCCCGGCATACCCGCGCCGACCGCCGTGGTCGAGGAATCGCTCGCCTTGGCCCGCCTGTCGCTCGCCGTCGACGCTCACGCGAACGACCCCGAGTTCGCGCTGCGCGCCGAGAAGATACTGATCGAGCGTTTGGCCAAAGGCCCCGTCGCGGCCTCGGAAGCGAGCGCCATTCTCTCCCAGATCCTCACGGCCGTCGGCGGGACCCCGCGCGAGGCCGAGGCGATCCAGGCGCTCATCGACGCGCTGAAGCTTCCGAACGGCGTTGCGCTCGCTCCGGCCGCCCGCGCGCGGGCCGGGCAGGGCCTCATCAGGATCGCCGAGCAGGCCGAGAAGGCCTTCGGTCCCCAGCATCTGAAGACGGAGTTCGCCGCGCTCGGCGTGCGCGAGGGTGACTACTCTTGGCGCTCGGACCTGAAGCTGCGGCACTACCGCGACGCCGACGCCGCGATCGTCGCCGCGGCCGCCAGGGCCAAGGCCGGCGGCAAGAAGCTCGATTCAACCCAGCTCGCGGCCGTGGCGGCGGCGAAGTCCCTGCCGCGCCTCGAGAGACTGGCGGCGGCGGCCGGCGCTCCGGCCGGAGACGCTCCGGCCGAGATCGCCGCCGACCGCGCGAACGTCGTCCTCTATCAAGGCTACCACCTCTTCTCGGGCAGCGACTTCAACATCGCGTTGCGCGCCGCCAAGCTTATGCCCGGCGCGGGCAACACGCTGTCTGACTATCAGCAGACCTACACGCGCGCCGAGATCGAGGCGCTGCGCGCCTGGCTCAACGCGCTCGCGGCGTCGGGCAAGGGCCTCGGCACCTCCGCCTCGCGCGATCTGACGCGGTCCGAGAAGGCCTACCTCGTCCGGGCGATCGACCGGATGGACGAGATCCTGCTCGCGAGCTATGGCGCCTCGCCGTCCTCTTCCCCCAAGTCCCTCCTCGGGGCGGTTCTCCGCCCCGGCCAGGAGGCGCTCGCGCTCACGCGCCTGTCGATGGAGCTCGACGCGCGGGCGGGCGACGTCGCGTTCGCGCTCCAGGCCGAGGAGGTTCTTTTTAAGATCGCCGCGCAGCATCCGACCGACAGCGCCGATATCGAAGAAGTGCTCGAGCGGATTCAGGCGGCCGTCGTCGGCACGCCCGCGGAGGCCAAGGCCGCCGCCGCGCTCGAACAGGCGCTCAAGGGGCCGCGCGGCGCGACGCTGGCGGTGGCGGCGCGCGCGGATGCCAACGCGATCGTGAAGGATCTCGCGGAGGACGCCGAGAGGGTTTTCGGCGATTTCGACAAGACCGTCGTGAAGACCGGCCTGCGCACGAGCGGGACGAGCTGGCGCGACAATTTCAAGCTGCGCCACTACCGCGCGCTGCTCGAGGCGATCGAGAAGCGCGCGGCCGCTCTCAAGAAGCCGACCGCCGAGCAGCGCGCGGTCATCGAGCGCGCGCGGACGCTGCTGCCGCGGCTGGAGTCGCTCGGCGCGGCCGCGGGCGTTCCCCTCGGCGACGCTCCGGGCGAGGTCGCCGCCGAGCTCCTGAACTCGGCGCTCCAGCAGGGCTACAACGTGTTCACCGGCGTCACGTTCAACGAGAAGCTCCGCGAAAAAGGCTTCATGGATCCCGCCGCGGGCAACAGCCTCGATTCCCACAAGCAGACCTACACGCGGGAGGAGATCACGGCGATCCGCGCCTGGCTCAAGGGCGTGCTCGCGGCCGGCAAGGCTTTCGACGGCACGACTGACCTCGACGACCAGGAGAAGAAGGCCCTGACCGACGCGATCGCCGCGGCCGACGAGGGGCTGGCCGGCTTCGCCGCGGCGCCGGGCAAGGGGCTGCATGCGTTCGCGCCGCTGGCTTTGGCCGCCCTGCCCGCGCTCGGGCCCTGGCTGATCTTCGCGATCCTCGGCCTCGGCTCCGCGTATCTGATCTGGCGGCTCCTATCCGGCTCCGCCGCCGACCAGGCCGCCGCCGAGTCGCGCGAATCGGTCCCCGCCTCCGTGGTCGCCCGGCACCGCCGCATCGAGCTCTCCGCGCGCCGCATGGCGACCGCGGTCAACGGGGGCTCGTTCCGTTCGCGTTTCATCGGCTCCGGCGGCACCGATTTCGCCGAGGCCCGCCCTTATCAGGGCGAGGACCTGCGCGAGGTGGACTGGAAGACCTCCGCGAAGAAGGACGAGTTGTACGCGAAGAAATTCGAGCTCGAGCGCGACATGCCGCTGATGCTGGTCGTCGACATCAGCGGCTCCGGCCGCTTCGGCACGACCGGCACCGACAAGCGCACCGCCATCGAGGACGCGGCCGCCGTGCTCGCGCTGGCCGCGGCGCACTCGAACGTGCGCGTGGGCCTGGTCCTCGTCTCGGACCGCGTCGAGCAGATCATTCCCGCGCGCGGCGGCTCCCGTCACGCGATGATGATCGTCGACGCGATCCTGAAGGCCCAGCCGACCGGGACGACGACCGACCTGAAGCCGGGCCTCGAGGCCGCCGGTAAGCTCCTCGGCTCCCGCGCGATGGTGGCCGTGCTCTCCGACTTCATCGCCCCCGATTTCAAAGACGCGCTCGGCGCGATCGCCTCGCGTCACGACGTCCGCGCGATCCGCGTGACCGACCCGGCCGAGATGGGCCCGCTGCCCGACGTCGGCCTGTTGCCCGTCGTGGACGCCGAGACCGGCGAGACGCGCATGCTCGATACCTCGTCCAAGGCCGGCCGCGCCGAGTCCGGAGCCGCCGTGTCCCGCCGCGAGCTCGCGGTCGAGAACGCGTTCACAGCCGCCCGTTTGAACCCTATTTCCCTGTCGACCGAGGGCGACCCGCTCGAGACTCTCGAGCGGGCGTTCAGCCCGAAAGCCAAGCAGCCGTCCAAGCCGTAAGGAGCGTATATGAAGAATGTGCCCAGCCTTTCCAATCTCGCGCCGATCCTCGCCGTCGCACTGATCGCGGCGGTCCCCGCTTCCGTCCCGGCGCAGACTGTGGCCGGACGCGTCGTGGTGCCCGGCGTGTCCGTTGGTATCGTGCCGACGCTCGGCCCGGGGCTCTCGGCTCCGTCGGCGACCGCCCTCACGTTGACCTCGCCGTCTCTGTCCCTGACGCCCGTGCTGCTCGCGCCGAACGTCGCGCTGACTCCGTCGCTGGTTCCCGTCGCGCTGACGCCCGTCGTCCGCGCGCCCGCCGCCGCCGACCGCATGAAGGATGCGACCGCCGCCTTGAAAGCGATGCCGAACCTCTCCAAGGCGTCTTCCTCGGAGTCCCACGGCGCCGGCACGGCGCTCGAGCTCGCCCTCACCGGCGAGCGCTCCGCCGCAGTCACGCCGGAAGTTACGGCCCCCGGTTACGCCCAGGGCTCGTCGCCCGAGCTCGCCGCGCTGGCGCTCGAGAAGGCGGAGGTCGTCAAGAAGATCCGCGCCGAGATCGCGAAGGTCATCGTCGGCCAAGAGGAGATGGTCGACTCGATCATCACCGCGATGATCGCCTCCGAGCACGTTCTGCTCGAAGGCGTCCCCGGCGTCGCGAAGACGCAGACGGTCAAAGCGTTCTCCGACGCCGTCGAGGGCGGCTTCCAGCGCGTGCAGGGCACGCCCGACAAGCTTCCGTCGGACCTCCTGGGCGCCGAGATCCTCCAGGAGAACCCGGCGAACGGCCAGAAGGAAATCAAGCTCGAGAAAGGGCCCGTCTTCACGAACATCCTGCTCGTCGACGAGATCAACCGCATGATGCCGAAGACGCAGGCGGCGCTGCTCGAGGCGATGGCCGAGGGCCGCGTCACGATCGGCCGCAACACGCTCGACCTGCCGAAGCCGTTCATGGTGCTCGCGACGCAGAACCCGATCGAGCAGGAAGGCGTGTACCGCCTGCCCGAGGCCCAGCAGGACCGCTTCATGTACAAGGTTCTCGTTCCCCGTCCGGCGATGAACGAGCTCAAGGAGATCATGAACCGGTTCTCCAAGAAGGACGGTCAGCCCAAGGCCGGCAAGATCACGAGCCTCGATGAGATGGTTGAGATTCGCAAGGTCGCCGAGCAGGTCTACGTCGACGACTCGATCCAGGACTACATCGTCAACCTCGTAGAGGCCACGCACGATCCGTTGAAGTACGGCATCGACGCGAAGGGGACCATCGAGTCCGGCGCCTCTCCGCGCGCGGCGATCTTCCTGCTCAAGGCCGCCAAGATCAACGCGCTGCTCCACGGCCGCGCGTGGGTCGGGCCCAGCGACGTGCGCGAGGTCGCGACCCGCATCCTGCGCCATCGCCTGACGCTGAGCTACTCGGCGAACAACATGAGCACGGACGACATCGTCGCGAAAATCCTGAACAGCGTTCCGGTGCCGGCGCCCGTCGTGCGCTCCGCTCCGGGGCTCGCGCCGTCGGACAAGAAGAACTGAGGCCATGATCGTCGTCTGCGCGCTGGCGGTCGTGCTCGCGTCCGCCGGCCCGGCGTCGGCGCAAGTCCAGTCTTTCGGGCCCCGCGCGGGAGGGCTTCCCGCCATATATGCGGCGCCGCTTTTGTCCGCGCCCTCCGCGGTCCCCGCGGAAGGTTTTCCCGTTATATTTCCGGCGACGCGCGTGCTCGGCGTCCCGGGCCCGGGCGTCACGCCCGCGCACATCGAGGCCGTGAAGGCCTTCGCCGAGCGCATCGGGACTCCCGTCGTCATCCATGGCAGCCGCCAAACCGGCGTCAGCCATCATACCGGCCTGCCGTATGCCTCGAACACCGATCTCGATCTGGGCCTAGTCGGAGCGCCCGAGAAGATCCTGGACGTCGAGCGCGATATGTGGGACGGGCGCATCCCGAACGCGGTCCACGGCCCGATGCTCTCGGTGCCCACCATCGAGGACGCGGTCGGTCGCGGCCATTTGGTCGTAGCACCCGCCCAGGCTCAGGCGCCCGGCGAGCTCGGGGCGCTGCAGCGGCTGTCCCGTCCTTGGCGCACCGACGAGCAGCTCTCCAAGCTCGCGGCAACGCCGCGCGCGAAAAGCGAGACCTTCCGCTTCGCCGTGATCGGAGACGCCGAGCCCGGCCGCTTTTGGATCTCGCGCAAGCTGTTCAACAAGCCCGGCGTTTTCTGGAGGCTGCTCGCGCACGCCGACCTCTCGGCGCCGGACTTCATCTTTCAGCTCGGAGACATGGTCAGCCGCGGGACGATCGCGAACATTCGGAATTTCATCCGGAGGCTGTTCACCTCGGGTACGCGCGCGCCGTATCTGACCGCGATCGGCAACCATGATCGCCATAAGCCCCACGGCGTCACGAACGACCGCGTCTATCGCGCGGCGTTCGGCAGCACGGACTATTCCTTTACGCGCGGCGGCTGGCGCTTCGTCGTCGTGGATTCGAGCGCCGGCCGCATCACCGCGGCCCAGCTCGCCTGGCTCGCGCGGGAGCTCGACCCGGCGGCGCCCACCGTCGTCTTCACGCACATCCCGCCGGCGCAGCTGTCCGAATGGACGGATTGGGGCGCGCTCAAGGGCGCAGGCGGGTTCAAGGAAGGGAGCGCGGCTTTCATGAAGCTGATGTCCGACAACAAGGTCGCGCGCGTGTACATGGGCCACATCCACGGCTCGGGCGTCCTCGAGCGCGGCGGCGTGAAGTACGTGCTGACGGGCGGCGGCGGTTCCCCGCTGTTCCCGGGCCCGGTCAAGCGCCGCCTGCACCACTGGCTGTCGGTGGAGGCCGGTCCCGGCGGCCTCGTCGAGACGGTCCACGCCGAAGACGGCTCCGTCTCGACGCTTCGCTAAGGGCGCCTCAATAAGCTAATTTGGCCCTATGAGATATTCGTCCGTCGTCCTCGCAGCGTTGATCCTAGCGTCTTCCGCGGCCCGCGCGTCGGAACCGGTCCGGACGCCCCTCGTCTTCGAGGTCGACGCGCGCGTCGAGCTCCTGTCCGCGGTCTTGATGCTGTCCGAAGCGGAGGCTCCGCGGGACGCTTACGAGCGGGAGGCGCGCGCCTACTTCGGGGAGTTTTCGGGGCATCCGGCCGTCGCGCGCCTGTCGCGCCTGCGCAGCGGCGGAACGACGCCGGAGCAGGCGGCGCGCTTCCTCCTCGACGACTCCACCGCGGCTCCGGGCGGCAAGGAAGAGGGGGCGGCGCTGTCGGCTGACCTCCGGGATTTCTCGCGGCGTTCGAAATTCGACCGCTTCTTCAAGGCTCACGCGGCGGCTTATCGCGCTTATGCGGCGGAGGCGGAACGCGAGTCGCTCCGCGCGATCAGTCCGGAAGCCGCGGCCGCTTATCTCGGACGTCCCTTCGTGGGGGAGCACCATTTCATCATAGCGCCGCTGCTGCGCTCCGTCTCCGACGACGAACCGATCGGGCGGCGGAAAAAGCGCGTCTATCACCTGCGCCCCGGGGTGCTCGCGGACAGCGAACTCGGATTTCAGCTCGATTCGTTCGAACATTCCCCGGCTTTCGCGCTCACCTACGACGCCTTGAGCTGGATCGCGTCGGCCGAGGCGCGGACTATGCTGGCGGATGCCGCCCTGCTCCGGGTGCTCGCGCTCGATCTCGGCGAGGAGGCTTTCCGCGATTTCCCGCGTCAGCGCGTGGAGGCGCGGCACGGGGAGCTCGACGCCGCGGCGCAGCGGTTGAAGGCCTATGAACGCGATCGCGTTCGCTACCCGACCCTAGCCGAGTTCTATCCGCGCCTGACGGCGCCCGAGTTCGCGCCCGAAGCGGCCGAGAAGCCGGCGGTCCTCGTCTCGTCCTCGCCCGCCGTCGACATCGTCGTGGATCCCCGCATCGAACTGCTGGGCGCCGTCGCGCTCCTGGCGGGGCCCTACGATCACGAGGGCGCGCTGGGCGAATATCGCGCCAAGGCGGAGAAGCGCTTCGCCGCTTTCCGGGGGCACCCGGCGGTACGCCTGTATCAGGAGCTGCTGCGGACGGGCCGGGAGGACGCCTGCTCGAACGTCCTGCTGTATTACTCCGCTCCGCCCGAGCTGGCGCTCCTCGATCCGCTGTCCGATGTCCCGCATCTCGGCCCCCCGGGCGCGCGCGAGCAGATGCAGCATTTTCTGTGGGAGCTCCGGTCTTTCGCGAAGGACTCGAAATTCATGGAGTTCTTTCGCGAGAGCGGCGCGTTTCACGACGTCGTGCGCGCCTCCGTCCGGAAGCAATTCGGCCCGGCCGACCCTGCGGGCCAGATCGAGGCCTACCTCGGCCTCGGGCTTTCGAGCCGGATTCATTACAGCCTGCCGCTGCTGTACGGCAACCGGCACGCCTATATCATCCCGTATCCGCTGCCCGAATCGGCCCGTCCCGGGGTGAAGTCCTTCGACGTGTATTCGAACGTCGTCGGCGCTTTGTCGGGCCGCGCGGACATCCCGGTTTGGAACGAGATCGTCTATGTGTTCATCGACCCGAGCTTCCATTATTTCGAGCGGATGAACATCGCCGATCCGGCCGCCTTTTACGGGCCGGAGATCGCGAAATGCCGCGGCGCGTATTCGAACTGCGCCAAGGATTACACGGCGTGGGCGATCGTCGCGCGCTTGAACCACGCCGGCCTGCCGGAAAACCCCTACGTCAGGGCGCTGTACGACCGGCTCACGGAGTACGAGCGCAGCAGGAGCCGGTACAAGTCCTTATGGGAGTTCTATCCGCGCCTGTTCAGCGTCTTTCATGAAACGGCGTTTCCCGGAGCGCGGCGGGTCAAGCTGTCCGTGCCGGCGTCCCCCAAAATCCGGAACGCGACCGATTTCTTCGAACCCGCGATCACCGGAAAACTGCCGCGCGCTTCCCGCTAGAGCGCGCGGCCGTTCCAGTCCTTCCCGCTGGTCTCCCACTGGACGGCGGCGAGGGCGAGGACGGCGATCCTCATCCTCATTTTCCTTTCCAGTCCTGCGCCGTGCATTTGGACCAGTCGTCCTTGCGGTAGCGCTCCGGATCGTCGAGCTCGGCGACGGACGCGCGCATCGCTTCAGCCAGGCTTTTGCGCGCTTCGTCGATCTTGGCGTAGACGAGCTTATCGATCTGCTCGCGGTAGCGAGCGCTGGAGAACTTGCTGGCCACGAGGGGCTTGGCTTTAGACGGCAGCACCGAGATGTGCTCGATGTCCGCCTTGATGTCCTTCGCCGCCTTCTTGAAGAGCTCGACGTTGGCCTTCCAGTGCTTGGTCTCGTGTTCGAGCGTGGCTTTGTAGGCGCAGCCGTCCTTCGGATAGCTCGAGGACACGCGCAGGACCTGGCGGAGGGCGAAGGGCACCTTCACGTAGTCGAGCACCGCGCTGACCTGGCCGTTCTTCTCCTCCAAGGACCAGCCCATGTCCTGATGCGGCTTGGGGCCCGCGCGGACGTTTCCGGCGCAGTCCTTCGGTTTCTCGACGGGATTCCCCTCGAGATCGAATGCGCAGGGATTGGCGAAATCGTGAACGACGACGGTGGGCTCCTCCTCGAACTGGAGGATCACCTCGATGGGCACGTCGGAGGCCGCCGCGGGTATGGCGGCAAAAAGCCCGATGACCAGCAGGGCGGTGGAGGGGGGCACCCTCCCAGTGTAGCCCCGACGCGGCGGGCGTCAAGGCCCATTTTCGCTCCCGCAGAGGCTGGTTTTAGGGGCTAGTGGCTGGGCGCTGAGGTGGTCTTCGCGTCGACGGTGAGCTCGAATTCGAGGGGCTCGTCACCGCGCAGGACCCAGACCTTGATCTTCGCTCCCGGCGTGAGCTTCGAGAGCACGCTCGCCACGTGGCCGGCGGCTTCCATGCCGCCCTCGTTGATCGCCTCGCCGCCGACGCTGATGACGAGGTCGCCGCGCCGCAGACCCGCCTTTTCCGCTGCGGAGCCGTAACGGACGTACTCGATCTCGAGGCCCGCTTCGGACTTCTGCGGGTCGGAGAGATTTGAGATGATGCCGAGCGACGCGGTCGCGATGTTTCCCGTCTTCGCGAACTGCGCCATCACGCGTCCGACCTCGGGCGCCATGATCGAGAAGCCGAGCCCCTCGGAGCCGCCGCTTTCGGTGTAGATCTGCGTGTTGACGCCGACGACCTCGCCCTTCGCGTTGAACAGCGGGCCGCCCGAGTTCCCGGGGTTGATCGCGGCGTCGGTCTGAAGGTGCTTCACGTACATGTTGCCGCGTCCGTCCATGCCGCTGACGACGCCGGCGGTGACGGTGAACGGCAGGCCGCGAGGATAGCCCGTCGCGGTCACATCCTCGCCTTCGCGCGGCGCGGTCTGCGAGAGATTGACCGTCGGCCACGGCTTACCGTCCGGGCGGGGCTCGAGCTGGACGATGGCCAGGTCTTTGTCGTGGTTGACGGCGAGGACCTTGGCGCGCAGCTCCTTGTCGATGCCCGGCACGCGGGCGTTGACGAACTCGCCGGGCTGCCGGGTGCCGACGACGTGGCCGTTGGTGATGAACACCCCGTTCTTGGTCAGGATGAAGCCGGAGCCGGTCGCGTAGCCGCCCTGCATGTAGACGATGACGTTGACGACCGAGGGCTTCACGCGAGCGATCATGTCCGCGCGCGTCTCGATCGCCGTGGTGTCGGTCTTCGTCGTGTCCGAGATGATCGGCGCCGTGATCAAGGGTGCGGGGGCCGTCTCGGTCTTCTTGACCATCTGCGCCTGCTCGGTCCGAGGGGCGCCGTTGGAGGTATTCTGGAGGCCGCCGTGCCACGTCGAGAGGCCGGCTCCGACGAGCAGAAGTGCCACGAGCGCGCCGTGCTTGAGGCGGTACGCTCGTTCCTTGCGGAGGGTCAGCCAGCTGTAGAGGAGCGAGCACGCGCCGACCAGGCCCGCGATGATCGCGAAGGCCGCGCCGGTGAGCGGCGAGGTCAGCGCGAGCAACAGTCCGACGGCCACGACGAGGTTGAACACCAAGTGCGCGACGATCGGTGCCGTGAGGCCGCGGCTCTTGTAGGCGGTGTACGCGAGGAACAGACCGAGCGAGAAGTTGAGGGCGAAGATGAACGGGCTAAAGCCCCATGTCGCGAAGTGAGCGACGGCGAAGTTGAAAGACGAGAGCAGAGCGGCGACGGGGAACGCGAAGCGCGAAACGACGTCGCCGAGCTTCAGGAGGCGCGTGGCGCCGCCGACCGCGCCGGCCGCGTTGGGCAGGCCGCCGATCATCGTCGAGATCCAGCGAGTGAACGGCCGGATCGCCGCCAGCAGGAGGAACGTGAGGCCGAAGCCGAGCAGGCGGTAAGTGATTTCCTCCATCGTGACGGCGAGGGGAAGGCTGACGCCCATGAAGGTCGCGGGGGAGTTCGCGACGCCCGCGATGATCTCGTCGGGTCCGTATTTCGTGAGCAGGGCCACGCGGCCGAAGCCGCGCAGCGCCGAGTCGGACAGGTACTGCGGCCACGGGAACAGGTTGAGGAAGGGCCGGAGCGTCACGTTGAGGATCGCGCCGATGCCGACAAGATGGAGGCCCTGCTTCAGGCCGTAGACGACGCGCTGCTTGAAGTTCATCGGCACGGTGAGTGGGCCGCCGAACTCGTCGATGTGCAGGTGGCGCTTGCCTATCGCGGCTTTCTGTCCTCCGGGCGCGTTCTTGAGACCGGACGAGCGGACGGACGCGTCGCCGCCCGTTACGGACGGGGCGTCGACGCCGTCTTTCTTTCCGGCCGCGCCGTCGAAATTAACGTCCGCGCCGTTCTTCGCGGCTTCGGAGACCGGGGCATCGGGGGCGGTCGCGGGCGTCGGCTTGCGGCCGAACGCGGCGGCGATGCGCTGGCGCCAGGTCTTCTTCTCGACGGGCGCGGACGCCTTCGGTGCTTCGGGAAGCTTCGGGGCGTCCTCGGAGGCCGCGGCGCGGGCGGAAACGGTCAGCGCCGCTGCGTTTACGACCGCGGGTTGGACGGCGGCCGCGGAAAAGGGAGAAGCGACGAGGGCGGGCGACGGCGCTATCGACGGCGCGAAAAAGCTCCCGGTGAGGCTCGCGGAACCAAGGACGAACGCCGGGGCCGGCGTCGTTCCGGCGGCGAAGCCGGACACGGGCGAGACCGGCATTCCGCCGGTTTCGCCGGCGACGACGCGCGCGACCTGCGCCTGGGCCTGTCCCGGGAAGGAGCCCAGTAAAAGGGCGGCGGCAAGGATGGTCGACACGGCGCGGCGCGGAGAGATCGTCATGAAGCCACTTTAGCCCTTCCCGGCCTGCTCGGTCTAAGGCCGGAAGTCCCACTTTTAGGCCTTCTTTGGCCCCTCCCTTTGAGGTCCGATGGACCCCCCTTCCTTAAATGGGTCGGGAAGGCTATAATTCGGGCCATGAGCGTGCGCG
Source organism: Elusimicrobiota bacterium (assembly GCA_038211115.1). Classification (GTDB taxonomy): domain Bacteria; phylum Elusimicrobiota; class Elusimicrobia; order UBA1565; family UBA9628; genus GWA2-66-18. The sequence goes on from JBBQVX010000014.1 coordinate 27,880, forward strand.
TCTACGAGTACGAGAAGTGCTCCACCTGCCGCCAGGCGCTGAAGTTCCTGGACGCGCGGAAGACGCCTTACCAGGCGATCCCGATCGTCGATCAGCCGCCGACCGTGCCGGAGCTCAAGGCCATGCTGGCCTTCACGGGCGACCTGCGCCGCCTGTTCAACACGTCGGGCGTCGTCTACCGGGAGATGGGCCTCGGCGAAAAGCTCAAAACGATGAGCGAGGGCGACGCGCTGAAGCTGTTGTCGAGCAACGGCCGGCTCGTCAAGCGCCCGTTCGTCCTGCTCAAGGATCACGGCCTCCTCGGCTTCAAGGAAGACGAATGGAAGGCGGCGTTTAGGTGAAGGTCTCCGTCCTCATTCCGGCCTACAACGAGGTGCGGACCATCGCGCGCTGCCTCGAAGCCGTGTACGGGCGCAATCCGGGCCGCGACCTGGAGGTCATCATCGTCGATGACGGCTCGACCGACGGGACGTTCGCGGCCGCGAAGGCCGCCGCCAAGCCCGGCGCCAAGGTGCTCAAGCACGAGAAAAACTCGGGCAAAGGCACGGCGATCCGCACGGCGCTCGCGGCGGCGACCGGCGACGTCGTCCTGATCCAGGACGCCGATCTCGAGTACGATCCCGCCGATTACGCGCTCCTGCTCAAGCCGATCGAAGAGGGTCGCGCGCGGGTCGTGTACGGCTCGCGGCATTTGAGCCCCGGCAATCGGCGCTCCTACGCGCGCTACTATTGGGGCGGGCGCCTCGTGTCGCTGTGGACTAATCTGCTGTACGGCTCCGCGATCACCGACGAGCCCACGTGCTACAAGGTCTTCAAGACGGAGCTCCTGCGGTCGTTCGACCTGAAATGCACCGGCTTCGAGTTCTGCCCCGAGGCGACCGCGAAGACTTTGCTGCGCGGCATTCCGATTTTCGAGGTCCCGATCAGCTATCACCCTCGCCGGATCGAGGAAGGCAAAAAGATCCGCTGGTACGACGGCATCGAGGCGCTGTGGACCTTGCTCAAGCTGCGATGGGCGCGCGTCTGAACGCCCGCCGTTTCGACGCGTACGTCTTCGGGCTCGCCCTCGCGCTGCGCCTGGGCTTCCTCGCCGTCTTCCTCGCGAAAGGTCTCGGCGAGGTCTACGGCCGCGACATCTACTACTCGCTCGCCCAGTCCTGGCTCGGCTGGGCGCCGATGCCCGGTTTCGACGCCACCCACCCGCCGCTGTACACGGCGCTGATCGCCGCGGTGCTCGGATTGTTTCGTTCGCCGAATCCCCTGCCCGTGCTCGTGCTGCAGTGCCTGGCGGGCGCGGGCTCGGCCGTACTGGTCCGGCTCATCGGCGAGCGCCTGACCGACGAGAAGACCGCCCGGCTCGCGTCGGTTTGGGTCGCCGTCGATCCGGCGCTGATCTTTTTCACGCCGCACCTGCAGACCGAGACGATCTTCATCGCGATGGAGCTCCTATTTTTCCTGGGGCTGCTCCATGAGTGGAACCGGCCTCTGTCCGGGCGGCTCGTAGCGCTCGGGTTGTGGGGGGGGCTCTGCGTCCTCTGCCGCTCGGTTCTCGGGGGATATCCGGCGTTCCTCTTCCTGGCGCTGTGGAGGGGGCGGGGCCTGCGCCGGGCTTTCCTGTTCTGCGCTTTGCTCGGCGTCGGCTGGCTGGCGCCGTCGGCCGCGTGGACCGCGCGCAACTATTTTAAATACGGGAAGGTCGTGCCGGCCGCCACTTTGATGGGATGGAATCTTTATGAGGGCTTCACGCTCGACCGCGAGGTGGTCCGCCGCCGCCCGTTCGAGATGGGCGCGGAGGCGAAGAGTCTGGGCCTGACCGACCCGATCGCCGTCGGCGACCACTTCGCGAAGAAAACGGCGGAGCTCGTGAAAGCGGATCCGCTCGGGGCCGTGAAGACCGTGATCGGCAAGGCGTTCCTGTTTTGGCGTCCGTTCCCCTACGATCCGCACACGTGGTGGCAGCGCGGCGCGCTCGGCCTGTATTTCACGGCCGTCTTCGCGCTGGCCCTCTGGGGCGCGCGCCCGACCTTGTCCGCCGCCTCTCCGTGGGGCGCGGTATGGGCGCTGTTCGTGTATCTGACGGCGGTCCATTCGGTGTTCTTCACCTCGCTGCGCTACCGCCTGCCGCTCGAGCCGTTCTTGTGCCTGCTCGCGGCGCTGGGAATGCTGAATGCGGGCGCGCGGATTCACGGGAGGTCCCGCCGTCGTGCGTAAGCGCGCCGCGAAGCCGTCGCCGTGGTTCTGGGCCTTCGTCGCCTGCGCCGCGCTGGCCGCGGCGCTGCGCTTCACGGCGCTCGGCTACGGCCTTCCGCACACCTACAACGCGGACGAGCCGCACGTCGTCAACATGGCCGTGTCGTTTGGAAGCGGCAGCCTGCGGCCCTACTCGTTCAAGTATCCGTCGTTGTGGCCGATGATGCTCGCCGGTTTGTACGGCCTCTGGTTCGCGGTGTGGTCCGTTTTCGGCCTGCGTAAGAGCCCGCTCGATTTCGCCGCGCTGTACGGCTTCGCGCCGACCGGCTTCTATCTGATCGCTCGCGCGCTGTCGGCGACGGCGTCCTTGGCCGCGCTCGCGGCGGTCTCGCGGAGCGAACGCGCCGAGGACGGCTCGCGCTGGCCATACGGCGCGCTGATCCTGGCGTTTTCTCCGGTGCTCGTGGACCTGGCGCACGCCGCCAAGCCCGACTCGCTGATGCTGCTGCTCGCCGCGGGCGCGTGGGCCTGCGCCCTGCGCTTCCAATCGGGCGGGCCGCGGGTCTGGCTGCTCGCCGCAGGCGCGTTCATCGGGGCCGCGTGTTCGACGCAGTACACGGCGGCGCCGGCGGCGCTGATCGTGCCGCTCGCGTGGCTGCTGCGCGAGGGGGGCGCGCCGTCCGTGACCTGGCTCCTGCAGGCCTCGGCGTTCGCGGCGGCGGCCTTTTTCGCGGGTTCGCCGTTCATCGCCCTGGACTTCGGCCGCTTCGCCGCGGACTGGTCCGATTACGCGGACCTCGGACGCCTGCGGCCGCACGACGCCGTCGCGATGGCGAAAACCGTGGCCTACAACCTCTGGACCTACGGAGGCGACGGCTCGCCCGCGGGCGCGGCGGCCCTTATAGGCTTAGGCATCCTGGCGTGGCGCCGGACGCGCCGCGCGCTGCTGCTCGCCGTCCCGATCGCGGCGTATTTCGTCGTGCTGACGGCGAGCCCCGACGGGGGCTGGCAACGCTACCTGCTCGGCGTGTTCCCGGCGTTGGCGCTCCTCTCGAGCGAGGGCCTCGCCCTTCTCGGCGGCGCGAAGCCTTGGCGCCGCGCCGCGGTCGCCGCGTTCGTCCTGGCGCCCGGGCTGTTCATCTCGTGGCGCTACGTCTCCGACCTGATCTTGCCCGACACGCGCGCGCAGGCCGAGGTCTGGATGAAGGAGAACGTCCCCGCGGGCGAGACGGTCCTGCTCGACCAGCCGCACGCCTCTCCGCGCGCGATTCCTTCGAAGGAGCAGTGCGCCGACCTCGCCGCGCGCACCGGCGCCGCCGGCTCTCCGCGCAGCAAGCTCTGGCGCGCGATGGCGGAGCGGCATCCGGGCGGAGGCTGGCGGGTCTACCGGATCCAGCGCTCGGCCGGGGATCTTTTCTCCGCGCCGAAGCACGTCGCGGCCTCCCAAGCCGACGCCGATTTCCTCGACGTGCGCCCCGGCCTCGATCCCGTGCGGGCCGTGCGCGCGAACTGGGTCGTGACATCGAGCTTCGGCGCCGATCCGCGGCGCGCCCGCGAGCTGTCGACGTTCTTCTCGGAGCTCGCCGCCGGCGCCGACCTGGCCCGCGAATTCCCGTCCGAGCCCGGCAAGACGATGGGCCCTTGGCTGAGGGTCTGGCATTTGAGGAGATAACGTGGCCCTGCACAATCTGATCGAGAACTTGATCCACGAGCTCCGCTACCGCGAGGTGACGCCGCATCTGCGCCGCTGCCGCCGCATGGCCGACCTCGGCTGCCGCTACGACCACCATTTCCTGACGCGCGTGCGCGGCTTGGCCGACGAGTGCTGGGGCCTCGACGTGACGATCCAAGACGGCAAGGACGGGAACATCACGCTGCTTAAGGCCGACATCACCAAGCGTCTTCCGTTCGAGGACGGCTCCCTCGACCAGATCACGATCCTGGCCGTCCTCGAGCACATCGCCGATCCGAAGTCCGTCCTGGCGGAATGCCGGCGCTGCCTGGCGCCCGGCGGCCGCCTCCTCGCGACGACCCCGACCAAGCTCGGCATCAAGGTCCACGACGGGCTCGTGCGCACGCGCCTCGTGCGCGACGTCGAGCCCGACGAGCATAAGGATTTCGACGTCTCGCCCGAAGCGCTCGCCGGCTGGGCGCGCGAGGCCGGCCTCGTCGTCGAGGACGTCCACTCCTTCGAGCTCGGCATGAACGCCTTCCTCCTCGCGAGCCGGCCTCCGGCCGTCTGAGACGGCCCCGCCATTTCCTATAATCTGCGTCTGATGCCCAAGCCCAAAGTCATCGTCGTCATGCCCGCCTACAACGCGGAAAAGACCCTCGAACGCACGATCAAGGACATTCCCGCCGGCTCGGTGGATGAGGTCATCCTCGTCGACGACTGCTCAAAGGACGGGACGGTCGCGCTCGCGAGGAAGCTCGGCCTGACCGTCATCCAGCACGAGAAGAACAAAGGCTACGGCGGCAACCAGAAGACCTGCTACACCGAGGCTCTCCGCAAGGGCGCGGACGTCGTGGTCATGGTCCACCCCGATTATCAGTACGACGCGCGCCTCGTGCCGATCATGTCGGACCTGATCTCCAACGACATCTGCGACATGGTCTGCGGCAACCGCATCCGCACGCGCTGGGAGGCGCTCAACGGCGGCATGCCGGTCTACAAGTACGTGTTCAACCGCCTGCTGACGATGTTCGAGAACTTCGTCACCGGCCAGAACCTCGGCGAGTGGCACTCCGGACTGCGCGCGTACTCGCGCAAGTGCCTCGAGACGGTTCCTTGGGAGGACAACTCCGACGATTTCGTGTTCGACCAGCAGTTCCTCATCCAAGCCGCGATGATGAAGCAGCGCCTGGGCGACGTCCCCGTCGCGGCGCGCTATTTCCCGGAGGCGTCCTCGATCAACTTCAAGCGCTCCTGCGAGTACGGCCTGGAAGCGTTGTGGTGCTTGGGCCAATCCGTGCTGCAGCGCCTGGGCGTCGCGCGCTTCGCCTTGTTCGAGCCGAAGCCCGCGAAATGAATCGAGCCTCGGCGGCCTTCGCGCTGCTGACGGCGGGGCTGGCCGCCCTTTCGGCGGGCGATTCCCTGTGGGTCGCTCTCCGGCCGGGCTTCATTCCGTTCGTGCTCCTCGTGCTGACGATCCTCCTCGCGACCGGCTCCGGCCGCGCGCTCGCCGGGAAGCTCGGCCTGTCCGACATGAGCGAGTCGCAGAAGACCTTGGCCGGCGCCACGCTGGGATTGGGCCTGCTCTCGCTCGGCGGCCTCCTCCTCGGCGCGCTCGGGCTGTTCAAGCCTTGGGCCGCCTCGGCGTTGCTCGCGGCGCTGTGGGTGATCGGATACGGCGAACTGAAGCCGGCGCTGGAATCCCTGGCGCCCGACCAGAACCTCCTACGCGACCGGCCGCTCGCGGCCGCGGCCGTCGCGCTGCCGCTGCTCGCGGCGCTTTGGATGTGCATCGTGCCGCCGCACCAGTACGACTCCCTGGTTTATCATCTGGCGCTGCCGCAGGAGTACGTGCGCGCGGGGCGTCTGTTCGCGCCGCCCGGCATCGTCTACGCGCATTTCCCGCAGAACGGGGAAATGTTGTTCACGCTCGCGCTGCTGCTGGGCTCCGATATCCTCGCGCAGATGTACATGTGGCTGTCGACGGTGCTCGCGATCTGGTGGGTGTTCTCGCTCGGGCGGCGCGAGGCGCCGATGAGCGCCGTGGCGCTGGCTTCGATCTTCATCGCGACGCAGTCGGCGGTGCTCCTGATGTCGTCGACGACGTACGTCGAGCCGCTGGTCATGCTCTGGGTCACGGCGGCGATCCTCTGCTTCGAGCGCTGGCGGCAGGTGGCGCCTTCCGGGGGCGGCCCGCGCGGTTGGCTCGTCCTTTCGGCCATCTTCACGGGCCTGGCCCTCGGCACCAAATACTACGCGGGCATCGGGGCGGCGGCGTTCGGCTTGCGCCTGCTGTGGGCCCTCGCGCGCGACCGCCGCAAGGAAAGGCTCGCCGATCTTACGCTCTTCACCGGGATCGTGAGCGCGCTGTTCGCCCCGTGGCTGATCAAGAACTGGGTCTGCGTGCGCAATCCCGTGTTCCCGTTCCTTTACAAATGGTTCGAGAACACCGGCACCGGCTGGAACGCGGACCTCGCCGAGGGCTACTTCAGGGTGCTGGTCGAGTACGGGCACGTCGGGGGCATTCTCCACAGCCTGCTCTCGCTTCCGATCCTGCTGCTGCGCAACCCGCTCCGTTTCGGCGGCGGCATGGACGTGCTCGGCGACCTCGGCTGGGACATCCTGCTGTGGCTGCTCCCGCTCGGGGCTTGGGCGGCGTCGAAGAACAAAGCCCTGCGCGGCATGCTCCTGTTCTGTTTCCTGTGGGGCGCGGCGTGGTTCTCGAGCGGCGTCGTCCTGCGCTTCCTGACCGTGCTGGTCCCCGTCCTGGCGCTTCTCGGGGCCTGCGGCCTGGTCGAGTTGTGGCGCGGGCTCCACCGGTGGGCGCGGGTCGCGGTCGGCGGATCAATCGCGGTCATGACGGCCGCGCACCTTTTCCTGTTCGTCTTCGTCCACGCGACCTTCAGCGAAGGAGCGACCGCCTTCGGGCTGGAGACCCGGGAGGCGTTCCTGACGCGGCGCCTCGATTACTACTCCTGCGCGGAGTGGCTCCGGGGGAACGCCGTCGAGAATGATAAAATACTCGTCGTCGGGGAGCAGCGCGGCTACTATCTTCCGGTCGCCCATCTTCCCAGCACCGTGCACATGCCGAACCTCTTCATCCGACGGGCCAATGAATCCGCCGGCGCCCGGGCGCTCCTCGCCTCGCTGCGCGCCGACGGCTTCACGCGCGTCCTGATCGTCCCGCGCGAGGCGGCGCGCCTGGGCTCGGGCCTCGGCTCGCTGACGCTCGCGGGCGCCGCCAACTGGAAAGGCCTCGAGGATTCCTTGAAGACCCAGTTCACCGGCCGCGGCTGCGTGATCGCCGGCTTATCGGAGCCCGCGAAGTGAAGGGCTACGGCGGCCTTCTCGCCGTCTCCTTCGCCTGCGCGGCGACGGTCTCATTCTTCATGACGCCGCTCGTCAGGATGCTGTCCCTGCGCCTGGGCATCCTCGATTCCCCGAGCTCCGCGGTCAAGACGCACAAGGAGCCGACCCCGGTGTTCGGCGGCGTCGCGATCTATGTGGGCTTCATGGCGACGATGCTCCTGCTGCGGCTGACGACGACCTTTCCGACCGGCACGCTGTATAACCTTCGTGCGCTCGTGCTCGGCGGCTCGCTGGTGTTCCTGCTCGGGCTCGTCGACGACCTTAAGCGGCCCGAGGGCGTGGACTACAAGCCGAAGTTCGTCGTGCAGATACTCGCGGCCCTCGTCCTGATCGGCTTCGGTCTGCGCATCCGCTTCATCTCGCCCGCTTACGTCGCCGCGGCGGTCACCATGGTCTGGGTCGTCGGCGTCACGAACGCCTTCAATATCGTGGACATCATGGACGGCCTGTCGGCGAGCCAAGCCGGCGTCGCCGCGCTCGGCTTCCTGATGATTTCGCTTCCTTCCGAGGAGCTGTACGTCAATTTCGCCTCCGCGGCGCTGGCCGGCGCGGCGCTCGGCTTCCTCCCGTGGAACCTGTCGAAGCGGCACAAGATCTTCATGGGCGACTGCGGAGCCCTGCTGATCGGGTTCCTGCTGGCCGGGATCTCCCTCGGTACGCGCTACTCCGACGTCAACGATGCGGGCGTGTTCGCCCCGCTGTTGATCCTGTTCGTGCCCGCGTTCGACACCTTTTTCGTGAGCCTCCTGCGGCTGAACCAGGGCAAGTCCCCGTTCCTCGGCTCAAAGGACCATTTCGCGCTGCGCCTCGAGCAGATGGGCTTCTCGCGCGGCCGCGTGGTGCTGATGGCGGGGGGCGCGGCCGGCTTTTTGAGCTTCTGCGCGTTTCTCGTCACCCAGCTCCCGCTGCGCGGCGCGGTCGCCATCTACATCGTGGTCGCCGGCCTCGTCGTCTGGGTCGGGCGCCGCATGGCGCTCGTCGAGATGAGATGAACGTCGACGTCCTGATCCTCGGCGGCGGACTCGCGGGCCTCTCGGCCGCGTATCACCTCGGTGAGCGCGGCGTGCGCTCGCGCCTCGTCGTCGAGGCGAAGAGCCGCGTCGGCGGCACGGCCGGCTCGGTGACGACGCGCGGGTTCACGTTCGACTACACAGGCCATCTGCTGCATCTGCACGATCCGTACGGGCAGGCCCTGATCCTCGACCTGCTCGCGGGCAATCTCGCGTCGCACGAGCGCAAGGCGTGGATCTACTCCCAGGGCGCCTTCACGCGCTATCCGTTCCAGGCCAATACGAAAGGTCTGCCTCCGGCGGTCGTCGCCGAGTGCGTCGCGGGCTTCCTGGAGACGGTGCACCGGCCGCGCGCTCTCGCGCGGAACCCGGACTTTCTCTCGTGGAGTCGGGCGACGTTCGGAGACGGCATCACGCGCCGCTTCATGCGCCCGTACAACGAGAAGCTGTGGCGCACGCCGCTGTCGAAGCTGACGACCGAGTGGCAGGGACGCTTCGTACCCAAGCCGTCAGCGTCCGAGGTCGTGTACGGCGCGCTGACGGACAAGAACGCGCTGTTCGGCTACAACGCCTCGTTTCGCTATCCGGTGCGCGGCGGCATCCAGTCGCTGCCCGACGCCCTCGCCGGCCGTCTCGAGCCGGGCGTCGTCATGACCGAGAGCCCCGTCGTCGCGGTCGACCTCCGGGAGAAGGTGGCACAGGTGAAGGGCGTCGGCGAGGTTCGCTATGAGCGGCTCGTGAACACCCTGCCGCTGAACGTCTTCCTCGATCTGGCGGCGCCGCTTCCGGCCGACGTGAAGGCCGCGAGAGGCGACCTGCGCTGGAACACCGTCTGGAACCTCAACGTCGGCATCGACCGGCCGGCTCCCGCCGACAAGCACTGGATCTATTATCCCGAGAAGCGCTTCCCGTTTTACCGCGTGGGCTACTCGAGCAATTTCTCCCCGAATCTCGCCCCCGAAGGCCACGCCGCGCTCTATCTCGAGGCGGCGCGCCCCGGCGGCGCGCGCGTCGACCGCGACAAGCTCGAGGCGGCCATGATCAAAGGCCTGCGCGAGGCGGGGCTCCTGCGCCGCAGCGACGAAATTTCGGCCAAGATCTGGATGCCGGTGCCGGTCGGTTACGTCGTTTACGACCGCGCGCGCACGCCCGCCGTGGAGACCATCTTCCGCCATTTCGCGACGCTCGGCGTCGAGTCCATCGGCCGCTACGGCGGCTGGAAATACTCTTTTATGGAAGAAACGATCCTCGACGGCAAGCGCTGCGCCGACCGCCTCACCGGCGCAGCCGCCGAGCCCGAGACCTCCGCCGGCGAGTTGAGGGCTCTCAAATGAGGAGAACTCTTCTGCTGCTGGTCCTCGTTCTGTTGTCTTCGTGCGTCGCGGAGACCGTCGAGCGCCGCCGCCCGCGCAAAGGCCCGATCAAAGCGGTGGGCTTCGTCGATCTGGGCGGCGGCAACGTCCGCTACTCGACGGACGGTTGGAGTTGGTTCGTCTCCGGCCGTCGGCGCCATGCGCTGCGCCTGATGCGCAGCAACTGCGGCAAAGAACTGGCTCCGCGCGTCGTCGACGAGTATCTGCGCCAGGATGCGGATATCTCCTACGCCGGCGAGGATATCTCGACGAACCTCGACAAAGGCATGGACCACTTCAAGATCGCGCCTTTCGAGCATCTGCTCTACGAATGCCGACCGAAGGACGCCCCGTACGACGCGCCGCGCGTCTCGACCGCCGCCCCGCGCTCGATCCTCGTCGTGCCGCCGGTGGACGTCTCCACCACGACCGTTCCCCAGGAGCCGCCCAAATGATCAAGCTCGACCGCGCTATCTGCATTTTCGACCTGGAGGCCACCGGCACCAACGTCCTCGAGGACCGCATCGTCGACATCTGCATCTTGAGGCGCGAACCCGACGGCTCCGAGACCGTCTTCTCCTCGCTCGTGAACCCCGGGGTGCCGATCCCGCCCGAGGCCACGGCGATCCATCACATCTCCGACGAGATGGTCAAAGACCAGCCCCGGCTCTCCGACCTGGCGCCGAAGATCCTCGCGGCTTTCAAGGACGCGGATCTGTCCGGCTTCAACGCGGCGAAGTACGATATCCCGCTGCTGACGGCGGAGTTCAAGCGCTTCGGCGCGGAATGGCCCGAGGCCGGCAAGCGCGTCGTCGACTCCTTCACGATCTTCGCGCGCAAGGAGCGTCGTGATCTGACCGCCGCGTACAAGTTCTACTGCGGCAAGGACCTCTCCGGCGCCCACCGCGCGGAGGCCGACGTGCGCGCGACCGCCGAGATCCTCTGGGCCCAGATCGAGCGCTACACGGACCTCCCGAAGGACGTCCCCGGCATCGAGGCCTGGTGCAACCAGGTCGACCCGAGCCGCGTCGACGTCGACGGGAAATTCGTCTGGAAGAACGGCGAGGCCGCGTTTGGGTTCGGGAACAAGCACAAGGGCAAGACCCTGCGCGAGGTCATGCGCTCCGACCGCGGCTATTTCGCGTGGATGATCGAGAAGGGCAACTTCAGCTCGCACGTGATCACGATCTGCAGAGAGGCGCTCGAAGGC
>JBBQVX010000015.1:0-37539 GCA_038211115.1 Elusimicrobiota bacterium
TTCCTAAAAAGAGGTTCAACTGATGGCCGCTCCCGCCAACGCCCGCGGCGGCCTCGGCTGGGTGATCCTCGTGGTCGCCCTGGCCGTGCCCGGCGTGCTCTTCTACAACTGGTGGTCGCATCTCAAGGCCGAGCGCGAGAAGGCCGTCGCGGCCAAGGCGCGCGGACGCCTGCCCGACGGGGGCATGTTCCAGTCCTCCCCGAACGCCAAGCTCGTCAACCCGATGACGCCGGCCGTCTCGACGGCGCCCGTGATGACGACGGTCGCCGTCGCCGCTCCGCCCGCGACCGCGCCGGCCATGGCCGCTCCGCCCGCGGCGCTTCCGCCCGTCGTCGCGGCGGCGCCCGTGGTGGCGCCGCCCGCCCTGCCGCCGCCCGCCGCCGTGACCGCCCCCGTCGCCGGGGCGCCCGCGGACGCCGCCCCCGGCGGCACGGGAATCTCTTTCTCCTCCACGACCGCCTCGGTCGTGCCGCTCAAGCGCGACCCTACGCTGTCGCCGTTCGACACGCTCCGCATGATCGAGGAGGAGGAGGCCAAGCGCAGGGCCGCCGACGACCTCGAGAACATGAAGCGCGCGAAGCGGGACGGCGGCAGGCCGCGAAAGGCCGTGGTCAAGGACCCGAAGAACATGGTCAATCTGCAGGGCATCATCAGCAACCCCGAGAGCGGCTTCAAGGCGATCGTCAACGACGAGGTCCTCGGCGCCGGCGAGATGATCGGCAACACGAAGATCAAGATCATCAAGATCACCGATTTGGGCGTGACGTTCCAGTACCAGGGCAAGAGATTCTCAAAGGGCGTCAGCAGGGATTAGGGCCGCAGGAGGCATCATGATTCGCACTCACGAGAACCGCTGGAAGAAATTCACGAGGACCGCTCTGGCGGCTCTCATTTCATTCGGCGTCGCCGCCGCAGGTCCCGGCGAGGCGCTGGCCCAGCGCCGCCGCGCGGAGCCCGAGGCGAACCCGCAGTTCCAGCAGCAGGCCCCCGCGCCCGGGGGCGGACCCGTCGGTGATGCCGAGCCCGCGCCGCCCGCCGGAGGCAACCCTTCTCCCGCCGCGCCCGAGCCCGATGAACCCGCCGCGTCGCCGCGCCAGGTCCAGGGCGTGCAGATCGGCGCCTCCGCTCCGGCCCGCGCCGGCGCCGCGGCCTCTCTCGCCCCGCTCGACATGCGCGTGACGGTGCGCGTGAAAGGCGCGCCGCTGGCGACGTTCCTCGATACGATCTCGGCCCAGGCCAAAGTCAACTTCATCATCACCGAAGGCCTCGAGTCCAAGCGCGTCACGGCCTTCCTTCAGAACGTGACCGTGCGCGAGGCCCTCCAGGTGCTGCTCGAGATCAAGGGGCTGACTTACCAGCAGATCGGCAAGAGCAATACGTACGTCGTGACGCCGCGCTCCAAGCAGGTGGAGAACCTCATCACGCGCATCTACACCTTGAGCTTCATTCCCCTAATTCCGCTCAGCGGCGACTCGGGCGCGTCCCCGGCCGCGGCGGCCGGCGGAGCGGCGTCGGGAGGAGGCGGAGGCGGAGGAGGCGGCGGCGGCGGAGGCACACCGGCAGCGGCGGGCGGCGCGGCCGCTTCGTCGGAGGTCGCGATCATCAACGTCCTGCGCAGCGTCCTCACCAAGTCCGGCCACGTCGAGATCGAGCCGCGCACGAACGCGCTGATCGTCACCGACATCCCCGAGGTTTTCCCTCAGGTCGAGCAGATCATCGCCGAGCTCGACAAGAAGGCGCCCCAGGTCCTCATCGAGGCGCAGATCGTCGAGATCGACTCCCAGCGCTCCCGCGAGCTCGGCTTCGAGTGGGGCGGCCCCAACGGCGAGCTCGGAACGTTCACGGCCGGCCTGCGCGATACCGCGTTCCCGCTCAACATGCCGACCGACCTGAGCAAGGCGCGCTTCTTCGACCCGCTGAACCCGACGTCCGGCATCATCAGCACGATCGGCTCGGGCTCGGGAGCCGGAGCGGATAAGGACAAAGTCGTCACGGGCGCCTTCCTCAAGACCAGCGTGCTCGACCTGACCTCGCTGAAGATCTCGCTGCGCGCGCTGATCTCCCGCTCGGAAGCGCGCTTTCTCGGTAAGCCCAAGATCCTGACCCTCAACAACAAGGCCGCCATCATCGAGATCTCGGCGCAGGAGGCCACGAACTTCGAGGTCTCTCAGGCCGGAGCGGCCGGCGGCACCAGCCTCCAGGTCTCGGGCGTCCACCGCGAGACGACCGGGCTCGTGCTGAAGGTGACGCCGCAGGTGAACAAGGAAGGCTACATCACGATGCTCGTGCAGCCGTCCTTCACCGACATCCAGGAAGCGTCCATCTCCGTTTCCGCGAACCGCGTGTTCAACCCGATCAAGCGCTCCGCGTCGACGTTGGTCCGCATCAAGAACGGGCAGACGCTCGTCCTCGGCGGCCTCCTGCGCTCGACGGAGTCCAAGGTCGTGCGCAAGGTGCCGTTCTTCGGCTACATCCCGATCGTCGGCTGGCTCTTCACCAGCTCGTCGACGCGTCGGGTCAACTCCGACCTCGTCATCTTCATCACGCCGACGATCGTGTCGGATTAAGGGCGCACTTCGTTCTATAGAGGAACACGCACGCCGCAGGGCGCGCAGAGGGGCTTGACAAGCCGCCGGGGGGGGCTATACTTCGGTAAAGGGAGAGTAAAAAGCCAACTATGTCCAATCTAGCCGAAATCCTGGTGAGCAGCGGGGTCCTGACGGAGGATCAGCGCGACAAGGCTCAGAAGGTCGCGACCCAGACCCGCTGCCACTTCAGCGAGGCTGCGGTCAAACTCGGCTTCACCAAGGAAGACGACATCGCCGTCGCGCTCTCGAAGCAGTTCGGCATTCCGTACGCCTCGAGAGAGAACAAGATTTTAAAGTCGGAGAAGGGGCAGAACCTCGAGAAGGTCGTCCCCGAGAACTACGCGCGCGAGAACCTCGTGCTGCCGCTATTTCTCGATGAGAACGTGCTGGCCGTGGCGCTGTCCGACCCGGACAACGTCCTTCTAATCGACAACCTCAAGCTTCTCAGCGGCCACGAGATTCAGGCCTTCATCGCGACGAAGACGCAGATCTTGAAGGCGATCGACGAGTTCTACCTCGGCAGCAGCGCCATCGAGACCACCCTCAACGCGAAGAAGGGGGAGGATGAGGTCGAGGAGGCGGCGACGACCGGAGACGAGCGCCTCAACCTCGACCAGGTCGGCGTCGACGCCGCCGGGGCGCAGACCGTCTCGCTGATCAACGCGATCTTGAAGCAGTCGATCCAGGAACGCACGTCGGACATCCACATCGAGAAGTACGACGACCGCGTGGCGCTGCGCTTTCGCATCGACGGCGTGCTCTACGAGCGCAGCCCCCCGCCGAAACACTTGTTCGCCGCGATGATCTCGCGCATCAAGATCTTGTCGAAGCTGGACATCGCCGAGCGGCGCCTCCCTCAAGACGGCCAGTTCTCGATCAAGGTCCAGAACCGCGTCATCGACCTCCGTGTCTCGATCTGCCCGTGCGTCTTCGGAGAGAAGGTCGTCATGCGTATTCTCGACAAGGGCGCCGTCGAGCTCGACATCAACAAGGTCGGTTTCGACCCGCGCCAGCGCGACGACATCATCGACGCCGCGAACAAGCCGCACGGCTTGTTCTTCATGACCGGTCCCACGGGTTCCGGTAAAACCACGACTTTGGGCGCGATTCTCAATACGATCAAGAGCCCCGACATCAACATCATGACGATCGAGGACCCCGTCGAGCTCAAGATCGAGGGGATCAACCAGGTGCAGGTACGCGCGAACATCGGCCTCACCTTCGCCTCGGCGCTGCGTTCCTTTCTACGCCAAGACCCCGACGTCATCCTCGTCGGAGAGGTCCGCGACCAGGAGACCGCGCAGACGTGCCTGCGCGCGGCACTCACCGGCCACTTGGTCATCTCGACGCTCCACACCAACGACGCTTTGTCGTGCGTCGCCCGCCTCATCGACATGGGTATCGAGCCGTTCATGCTCGCGAACTCCCTTCAGCTGGCGGCCGGGCAGCGCCTCGTGCGTCTGCTGTGCCCGCTGTGCAAGAAGCCCGCCAAGATCCCGCTGGACTTGGCCGAGCAGGTCGTCCGGGAGTCCTTGCTCGAGACGCCTCCCGACCCCGCGTCGGTCGTCTTCTACGAGGCCCGCGGCTGCGACAAGTGCTCGCGGACCGGCTACGCGGGCCGAAAAGCCATTTATGAGGTCTACAAGCTCAACGCCGCGATGAAGGAGATCATCTACCGCTACGGCGCGGACGTGGGCAAGCTCAAGAAGGCGGGCGAGGAAGCCGGCATGTGGACCATGCGCTGCTCCGGCTTCCGGAAAGTGCTCAACGGGCTGACCACGATCGACGAAGTGATGTCCGTCACCGTATCGGATTGACAGGGCCCCCCGGGCCTGTTACACTGGGAACAGAATGGCGCGATACGCCTATACGGTACAGGACAGCAAAGGCGAGACCTCTTCGGGGGCCCTCGAGGCCAACAACGAAAACGAGGCGATCAACTCGCTCCAGGCGAAGGGATATTTCATCCTTTCGATCATCGCCGACAAGGCGACCGGGCCGGGGGGAAGCAAGCCCGCCGGCAGCGGCGGCACTCCGGCCCTTCGCGACCTCGTCTTCTTCGCCGAGCAGCTTTCGACCCTCCTAAACGGCGGCGTGCCGCTCGTGCGCGCGCTCTCCTTGCTCGGCGAGAACTCGAGCTCGAAGCCCCTGCAGTACGCGCTCGCCCAGGTCACGAAGGACGTCTCGAGCGGCACGGCCCTCTACCGCGCGCTCGAGCGCCATCCGAAGACCTTCGACACCTTGTGGGTCTCGCTCGTCCAGGCCGGCGAAATGGGCGGTCAGCTGCCCAAGGTCCTCAAGCAAATCGGCGCCTACATCCACTCCCAGGCCGAGATCCAGGGCAAGATCATCACGGCCATGGCGTATCCCGGCGTGCTGATGTCCGTGTCAGGCGGCGTCCTCCTCTTCTTCATCATTAAGATCGTCCCCGTGTTCGCGGAAATCTTCGCGAGCTTCAACGTCAAGCTGCCTCCGCTGACCGCGGCGATCATCGTCGTCTCGAACATCCTCGTCCATCATCTGGCCGGCCTGATCGTCACGATGATCGCGATCTGGTTCGTCTGGAACGCGTACGTCTCGACCGAGGCGGGCCAGGAGACGAAGTGGCAGATGCTCTTCGGCATGCCCATGTTCGGCGAGTTCCTGAAGAACATGATGATCGAGCGCATGCTCACCACTCTCTCCACCCTCATCGAGTCCGGCGTCAGCATCCTCAACGCGATCTCGGTGCTTGAGGGCGTCTTCGCCAACAACATCATCTTCAAGCGGGTCCTCCAGTCGGTCAAGGCCGACGTCGCGGGCGGCAAGTCCATCTCGCAGTCGTTCAAGAAGACCGGAGCTCTGCCGTCGCTCGTGACCGAGATGATGTTCATGGGTGAAGAGTCGGGCAAGCTCCCCGACATGCTCGTCACGCTCTCCTCGTTCTACAAGGAGCAGATCGACCAGTTCACGCGCCGTTTCAACGCGATCATCGAGCCGATCATGGTCGTCGGCATCGGCGGCCTCGTCGGAGTCATCGTGCTCGCCGTGTTCCTGCCCATCTTCAAACTGTCGAGCCTGGGGAAATAATGAATACCAACCGCGCCGAGTCAGGCTTCACTTTGATCGAACTTCTCGTCGTCGTCTTGATCATCGGCATTCTCGCCGCGGTCGGCGTGCCGTCCTACCTCAAGAGCGTCGAAACGACGAAGGCCGACGACGCCGCCGCCCTGGTCAACATGATCGGGACGACGAACAAGATGTTCGCCCTCGACCACGCCGGCGCGTACGTCACCGGGACCTTCCCGGCGGCGGCCAACACGGGCTGCCCCGGCGCCTGCCCCGCCGGGCCGACGTACACGACCGCGTGCACGCTCGTCCAGTGCAAGTATCTCGCCGACCAGAACTTCGGCTCGAAGCCGTACACGTTCTACGCCTGTGATCCGGGCGGCGCCGCGTGCACCGCGGGCGGGGCCGGCAAGACCGCCGGCGCACAGCGCAAGTCCGGAGCTTACGCCGCTTGGGGCTACTCTCAGGACGCCTCGGGCCTTCTCACCATCATCGGAGGAGCACCTGCCCCGTCTTATTGAGTCGAGCCGTCCCCGCCGAGGCTCCTTCGAGGGGGGGTATACCCTCATCGAGGTGATGGTCGCCATGCTGCTGACCTCGATCATGGTCACGTCGGTGTTCAGCGTCGCCCTCACGGCCAAGACCGGCGGCACGAAGGGCGACCGGAAGATGCGCGCCGCGGCCGGGGCGCGCACGATCGCCGTCCAGCTCAAGAATTACGTGACGGGAGACCCCAACAGCGTGGCGGCCGGCTTCCAAGGGCCCAACACCGGCAACGGTACGAACAAGTGGTCGATCAACGGCGCTCCGGGGACGGACGGCCTCTCGATCGGCGACAGCACCGGCAACTCCTACGCCTTGTCCAACGGCAGCCACACGCTGACCAACGTCCTTCCGTCGACCTTCGAGGCGGCTCCCTTCAACGCGCGCGTCATCTATTTCGTGACTCAAACCGCGACCATCACCGACGGGGTCAACACTCGGCCCATCCCCTCGGTGAGCGTGACGGCGACATGGACGGATCCATGAAGAAAAAGGGCTTCTCGCTCATCGAGCTCGTCATCGCGGTCTCGCTGGCGTCGTTCGTGTTGCTCGGGGTGGCCTCGATCGCCGCACAGATGGTGCGCGCGCAAGTGGACGGCATGCGCTCCGGTACGGTCACCGGCTGGACGCTCGTCAGCTACACGGCCATGGTCAAGGAGATCGAGGACGCGAACGTCCTGGCTTACCCGACCAACGGGACGTCTCAGGACCAGCTCATCATCTGCAAGAACTGGTCCCGCGCGTACGGCGGCAAGCTCGACTCGTCCGGGAACGTCTCGGTGGTGCAGTACTGCGTCGACGGGACCGCTCCCGTCGCGCCGGAGACGGGCTACACGCTGCGCCGCTACGAGAACACGGGTGCTGCCGTGACGTGCCCGAGCCCCGGCGTGCCCGTGAGTTGCACGTCGCTGACGCCTCCCGGGACGTGGACTCGGAAGGACGTGATCGGCTTCCGGCTCGAGAAAGTGGGAGGCGCGAACATCTTCACGCGCGACGACGCCATCGGCGGAGTGCGCATCAACTACATCATTGGCTCCCCGGCGGCGACGGCGAACCAGCCCGTCGCCAAATCCACGCCTGTCACCGCGGCGATCACCATGGCGAAGGCGTACGGAACCACTCTTGATTAGAAAACTCGGCCGCCGCGGCTCCGTCCTGATCCACGTGCTCATCACCGGCGTCGTCGTCGCGTTCATCGCCGCCGGCATGCTGCGCATGGTCCTCATGAACTATTCCGCCGTCGACCGGGTGACCAAAGGCTCCACGAACCGGAAGGAAGCCGAGGCCATGCTCAATCGCGCCATCAGCACCTGGAATCAGAGCGGCGTGTGCTCGAATTTCACCGGCTTCACCTGCAACGCCGGGAGTTCCCCGTGCACCTGCACGGGCAGCGCCGCGGGCGGAGCCGTGAACCCGACGATCGTCGTCACGGGCTCCTCGCCCGGTCCGTACACCATCACGCTTAATTCCTCCGACCCGCCGTGACGCGGCGGCTGATCGTCACCGCCGACGATTTCGGCGACACGCCCGGGGTCAACGCCGCCGTACAACGAGCCTACCGTGAGGGGATACTGCGCTTCGCGAGCCTCATGGTCTCCCGCCCGGCCTCGGCCGACGCCGCGAAAATCGCCCGTGACAACCCCGGCCTCGGAGTGGGCCTTCACCTGGAGCTGTGCGCCGACGAGCCGGAGAAAGCGGGCCTGCGCTATTTCTTCGACCCTAAGGCCCGCGCCGGGCTCGAAGGCGAGATCCGGGCCCAAATCGAGGCGCTGCTAGCGCTCGGGATCAAGCCCACCCATCTCGACGGGCACATCAACGTCCACGTCCACCCGGTCGTCTTTCCCGCGGTCTGCAGGCTGGCCCGCGAGTACGGCATCCCGCGCGTGCGCCTGCCCGCGGAGGAATGGGAGGCGCTCAAGGGCTTCCCGGGGGCCGAACGGGCCTCTACGGCCTTGCTGGCTGGCGTTTTCGGGGCCATGGGCGCGTGGGTGGGCGGCGCCTCGGCCGGGCTCGAGCGGCCGCGCACTTGGGGCCTCCTGCGCTCCGGGCTGATGAAGGAAGACTACGCGCTGTGGCTGATCGGGCGGCTGCCCGAGGGGACGACCGAGATGTACTTCCATCCGACCGAAGACCCCGCGCTGCGCGCGACCGACCGGCCCGCCCCGTCGCATCAGAGCACGACGGAGCTCGAGACCTTGCTCAGCCCGCGGGTGCGCCGCGCGCTCGAGGAGAACGGCGTGGAGCTCGTCGCCGCATGAAGCTCCGCGCGGCCCTCGGCCCGGCTCTGGCGCTCGCCGCGGCGGGCGCCCTGGCCGCGGCGCCGGACGTCCCGCCGGCGCTGCGCTTCACGGTCGAGCCGTCCGTGATCATGGGCGGCCAGGAGGTCGTGGTCATGATCTCCGCGTTCGGCTCGAAGCGGATGCTCTGCAGCGCCATGATCGTCGGCGCCGACGTCGAGTCGGACGAGCAGCCCTGCGGAACGCAGCGGGCCGTCCTGCGCATGACGCCCACGGTGCTGTCCGCCGGCAAAGTCACGGTCGGAGTCAGCGCCTGCACGGGTACCCTTCGGGTCGCCGATCCGGCCAACGAATGCTGGTCCTACGAGCAGAACGTCGACTCCGGCCTGCGCCATACGGGGGGCTCCGCCGCCCCGGCCGCCGCGAAAACCGCGCCGCCGCCGGCAGCGGCCCCGGGCGGCCTCTCCGATGAGACCGCGCCGCCGCTCCTGCGCGGCGGAGCCGCGGCTACCGCGGCGCCGGGGGCGCAGACCGGCCACCGCTGGAGCGCCGAGCCCAAGCCCGAGCCCGACGCCAAGCCGTCCGGACGCCAGTTCCGCGGGCACGACGGACGCGTCTACACGCGCCAGGACGAGACGGCCGGCAGCCTGGCCGACAAGGACGAGAAGTACCGGAAGGCGCTCGCGGGAGACCCGGCCGTACGCGAGGCGTTCGAGGGCTGGCGGGATCTCGACGACGCCGGCCGCCGCGACGCGCTCCAGCGAATGTCCGACATCCAGGCTGCCGCTTACGGCGTGGAGCCCTCGCAGGTCGCCCTCCATCACGGCGGAGGGCCCGGGGAGATCGCGCATTACTCCCCGGACGACCGGAAGATGACGATCAACACGGCGAGCCCTTACTACAACAGCCCGTCGATGCAGGTCAACGCCATCAGCCACGAGGCGCGACACCGCTGGCAGCATAGCATGGTCGAACGCTTGCCCGCGCTGCGCGGCGACGACCGCGCCTTGGCGGAGGCCTTCAAGGTCAGCTTCGACAATTACTGCTCGGTCGGCGGCGTCCGCAGCTGCGACTACGCCACTTATCGCCATCAGCTCGTCGAGCTCGATGCCTTCGACCAGGGTGAGGCCGCGGCGCTCTACCTGAGGCAGCAGCGCCCATAATCCCACCGGGAGAATGATATGAACATCGACCGTAAAGTCCTTTGGGCGGTTCCGTGCCTCGCGGCCTTGGCGCTCGGCCTGGCGATCGGCATGCGGCAAAAGCTCTCGAACCCGATGGGGAAGGACGAGACGTTGGTTCCCATCGTGGAGACGACGCAGGTCGTGGCCCTTTACGACGGTCGGCCGACGCGGCCCGCGGCGACCGATCCGATGGGCGTGCACGTCGCCGACGTGGGCATCGGGCCGAAGGGAGCCCGGCTGCTCGGCGCCCCCGATCAGGCGCTCAGCGACTCACTCAAGGCGGCGCTCGCCGAGTTGGTCGCCCGCCCGTTCCTGCCGGCGATGGGAGACGGCGGCGAAGGCGGCGGGACGACGCTCGGCGTGAGCGAGACCAAGCCCGGGGACGAGCAGTATGCGTGGGCCGTCGGCGGATTCCTGCGCGAGCGGACGGGCCTCAAGTACGACGTCCGGCCCTACGTCAAGCCGAAGGCGCCTTAGCGAGCGAGCGTCGCTCGTGCGTGGCGAACAGCAGGAAGCCGGCGCCCGACCACAGCATCTCGCGCGCGTGGCGGATCAGCCCGACGGTGAAGCCGACGTCGGCCGCGAGGCCCAGGCCCTTGAAGATGACCGCCTTGCCCGCCTCCTGCGTGCCGATCTTGGCGGGCACCATGAAGGCGAAGGAGTCCACGAGGTTGGAGAGGAACTCGATGCACAGAGCGGTCTCGGGCCCGATCGGGTAGCCGAGAAAGCGGCAGATCAGCCAGATTTCCGCGGCGCCCCACGAGTAGCCGCACATGAACATCGCGGTCGAGCCGACGAGGCGCGCCGGGTGCTTCGACAGGTAGGCGCGCAGGCTCCGGCGCACGGGCTCGGTCTTTTCGACGGCGGCGGGGAAGCGCGCCTTGATCCAGGCCGGCGGCCGGGCCGCGAATAAGCCGACGCACAGCGCCACGCCGAAGAGGATCACGCTCATGCCCGCGGCCGCCAGTCCCGCCTGTCCCGACTTGAAGGCGTAGGAGCGCGCGTTGAGCAGATAGATGAGGCCGAACAGCACGAACAGCGCCTGGCCCGCGGCCTGCGTCGCCTTGGCGATGACGACGCTCGAGACTTTCGCGTCCAGAGGAAGGGACGAGGCGAGCATGCCCGGCCGGACGAACTCCCCGGCGATGTTGCCGCTCGGCGTGAGATAGTTGACGCCGTCGCCCGCGACGCGCACGCGCACGAGATCCCAGAAGGAGACGCGCGGCGCCTCCTCGGGCGTGAACGCGAGCCTCCAGCCCGTCGCGTTGAGCATGTGGTCGAAGATTTGGAAGGGAAGGACGACGGCGAAGCCCCAGCCGAAGCCGCGGATGAGGCCCCACACGCGCATCGGGCCGAAGGAGCGCAGCAGGTAGAGAAAGGTCGCCGTGCCCAACAGGAGGACGAGGTAGGTAAACCAGCGCCGTGCGTCCCGCCCGGACGTCATTGAGGCTAGGGCTCGATGGGCAGCGCGTGCCGCATCGGGATCGGCGCCGCGACGGGCTCGAGGCGGCCCTGAGAGCGGACGACGAAAAGCTCTCCGCGCCACAGCACGGTGTTCGACGCGCAGGCGCCGATCCAGGCGAAGAACGAGAACCACTCCGACAGAGGCAGCAGCGCCAGCGCGCGCGACGGCTGGCGGCCGCCCAGCACCCGGTCGAGGGAGACGGCCGAGGCGGTCTTGGCGGCCCAGATGCCCGCGAGCAAGCCCACGCCGGCCGCGTCGGGGCCCAGGACGAGGAGGCGGAGCGTGAGGAGGGAGAAGCCGTGCTGGATCAGGCTCGCGTAGAAGCCCGCGGGCTGGCACAGGCGGATCGTGCGCGCCCAGCGGACCAGATGGTTGAAGTGGCCGAGGCCGCTCTCGATGCCGGGGACGGAGTCGACGCAGCCCTCGGCCGTCTCGAGGCGCCAGCCGGCCTCGCGCACCGACTCGCCGAGCCAGAAATCGTCGGCCAGGTGGTCCGCCAGGTTCGCGAAGGCGCCCGAAGCCTCGAAGGCCTGGCGGCGGACCATCATCGCGGCACCCATCGCGAAGCGCATGCCAAATCCCGCCGCGCACGCGGCCTGCGGCAGGAAGTGCGCGTTGATCGAGAGGGCCTCCATGCCGCCCCACAGCCCGCGCGCGCCGCTCGCCTGGTAGAACGAGGTCACGAGACCGACGGAGGTGTCGGCGAAGGGCGCCGCCATGCGCTTGAGGAAGCCGGGCTCGACGCGGATGTCCGAGTCGGACATCAGCAGGAGGTCGTACTTGGCGAACGGGTACGCGTTCGCCATGTTGTTGACCTTCGGGTTGAAGCCGATCCGATTCTTGGACACCACGACCTCGATGTCGGTCTCCGGGTGGAGCTTCTTCAGCCGCGAGACGGCGGCCAGCGCGGGATCATCGGGGCTCGCGAGGCAGAACAGGATCTGGAAGCACGGGTAGTCCTGCCGGCAGAAGCTCGCGAGGTTCTCGTCGAGGTCCAGGTCGTCGCCCTTGAGCGGCTTGATCAAGGTGATCGGCGGCAGCGACGCCGCGGCGCGGGAGGGACGCAGGAGCAGGAACCGCCGCGCGAACACGGCCGCCGTCAAGGTGAAGGCGAGCGTGAACGCGCCGCTGAGGAGCGCCGCGGCCGAGAACGCGGCCCGGCCCGCCACGGCGGCGGTCAACATGAACAGCCCCAAGATCTCCCACTCCATAATGGAGAGCTTAAGCGGCGACCGGCTCCTTGTGCTTGGTCTCGCCGGGGGCGAGACGGGACACGGCGGGCTTCTGCCGGCCGCGCAAGTAGTCGAGGAACTCCTTGCCTTCGCGCAGGCGGCGCTGGCGCTCGAGGGGGTCCTTCGCCATATTAACGAGCATACGCATGATAGGAGTCGGGCGCGCGTAGAACTTCGAGTAGAAGCGCTTGACGCCCGCTTCCATGTCGGCGGCGGTCAGATGGGGGTAGGTGATGGCCGAGGCCTGGGTGCCGTCGTTGCGCACCATGGTGCCCTCGTCGTACCACTTGTTGGTCATCGCCTGGCGGTAGAGCTCGGTGCCGGGGTACGCGGCCGCGAGCGAGACCTGGATGGTGTCCACGTTGAGGTTGCACGCGTACTTGATCGATTCCTCGATCGTCGCCTTCGTCTCGCCGGGCAGGCCGAGAATGAAGGTTCCGTGGATCACGATGCCGAGCTTGCGGCAGTTGCGGGTGAACTCCTCGGCGATGTCGACGCGCACGCCCTTCTTGATGTTGTTGAGGATCTGCTGGTTGCCGGACTCGTAGCCGACGAGGAGCAGGCGCAGGCCGTTTTCCTTGAAAGTCTTCAGGTACTCGTAGGGCACGTTGGCTCGCGAGTTGCACGACCACATGATTCCGAGCTTGCCCAGGCCCTTCGCGATCTCGGCGGCGCGGGTCAGGTCGGCGGTGAAGGTGTCGTCGTCGAAGAAGAACTCCTTGACCTCGGGGAACATCTCCTTGGCCTTGGCCATCTCGGCGATGACGGCCTTCGCGGACTTGGTGCGGTACACGTGGCCGCCGACGGTCTGGGGCCACAGGCAGAACGAGCAGCGCGCGGGGCCGCCGCGGCCGGTGTAGATGGAGAGGTAGGGGTGCTTTAAGTAGCCGATGTAGTAGTTCGGCACCACGAGGTCGCGCTTATAGACGTCCAAAACGGAGGGGAGGGCGTCCATGTCGTCGATGAGCATGCGGTCCGGGTTGTGGACGAACTCGCCGTCGGCCTGGCGGAACGAGAGGCCGGCGATCTGCTCGAACGGGCGGCCTTCGGCGACTTCCTTGATGGTGTAGTCGAACTCCTCGCGGGCGACGAAGTCGAGCACGGGGGCGTTCTTGAGGGATTCGGCGGGCAGGACGGCGACATGCGCGCCGACGAAGCCGATCTTCATGTCGGGGTTCTGGTCCTTGAGCGCCTGGGCGACCTTGGCGTCGTTGTCGAAGGACGGGGTGGAGGTGTGGATGACGCACAGCTCGAAGCCGCGCGCACGCTGAAGCACCTGCTCGAGCGTCAGGTCGTCGGCCGGGGCGTCGATGAGCTTGGAGGTGGGGATCAGGGCCGCCGGCTGGGCCAGCCAGGTCGGGTACCAGAACGACTTGATCTCGCGGCGGGCCTGATAGCGGGCTCCGGCGCCCCCGTCGAAGCCTTCAAAGGAAGGGGGGTTGAGGAACAACGTCCGCATGGTCGCCATCGCTATCTCCGTACGTCGTCAGGGTGTCAGGCTTTCACTGAATCAATTCGTCCATCATTTTACCAAAATACCGTCTGGCGGGCAATGATTTCATGTGTTAGACTTGGGGCATGCGGGCCGCGCTCTTCGCCGTTCTGCTCCTCGCCGTCCCGTCCGATGCCGGGGAAGGACAGGGGTGGGACTGGCACCAGACGCTGACCCCGCACTTCGTGATCAAGCACCAGGCGAGCTGGCTTCCGGCCGGCTTCACGATGGGGGCGGAGAAGATCCACTCCCGCCTGCGCATGGACTTGGGCGCGTTCTCTCCGTGGATGTCGAAGGAGAAGATCAACCTCTTCATCTACTCGGACCAAGAGAACTACCTCGCCGGCGAGTTCTCCCCGCCGAAGTGGTCGAACGGCCTGGCCGTCTTCGAGCGCAAAGCGGTGGCCCTGCCGGCGATGAAGGACACCCGCAAGCTGCTCTCGGTCATGGCCCACGAGACGACCCACCTGCTCTTCCAGAGCTACTGGAACGAGGCCCATCGCCAGCCGCCGGCCTGGATCAACGAGGGCCTCGCCATGCTCCAGGAGGCCGAGTCCCCGGACCGGCCGGAGACGTCGGTCTGGTACCAGCAGATGACTTTGATCGAGGCGCGCAAGTTCCCGGACCTCGCGACCTTCTTCG
The DNA here is from genome assembly GCA_038211115.1 of Elusimicrobiota bacterium. Taxonomy (GTDB): domain Bacteria; phylum Elusimicrobiota; class Elusimicrobia; order UBA1565; family UBA9628; genus GWA2-66-18. Next base: position 14,432 of record JBBQVX010000015.1, read on the forward strand.
CGGTGACTCCGACGAAGGATCTACATAACGACCAGGCGGCGGTCGGCGAATGGTACGTGCAGGCTTACTCCGTGACTCATTTCCTGCTGCGCAAGCACTCCCGCCTCCAGTTCAAGAGCCTGTGCGCGGCCCTGCGCGACGGCAAGCCCATCGAGGAAGCGTTGTGGACGACCTATCGCTATCGGAAGATTTCCGATCTGGACAAGAAGTGGCGGGCGTGGCTGGCCGACCCGAGCCACGCGCGCCGCGTCGCAGCACTCGGAGGGGACGCGCGCAAGGGGATGGACGAGGGCACCGTCACCAAGCGCGGCCTGAAGGCCGCGTCCTTCAAGAGCTTCTCGACCGGCTTCGCCCGCCCGAAGGCCGGCGCCTCCGAATAGCCGTTTAAAATAAGATCGTTTTCTTCACTTTTTGGACTTGCAAACGGGCCATTTCGGGGCTATATCGGGAGTGGCCCTCCCGATGCGAATCAGCCTCCCGCGGTTGGCGTTAGTTCTCGGACTCCTCGGCCTTTACGTCCCCGCCCGCGCTCAAAGCGCCCTTCTCTCCTCGACGACGTTCAACGGCGGCTCCACCGATAGCGGCAACGCCGTGGCACGGGCCGCCAACGGCGACATTTACGTCGCGGGCCAGTCGAGCGCCGCGGCGACGAGCGACGACATCTGGATCGGCCGCTTCAACTCCGGCATGACCTTGCTGTCGAGCGTCACGATCAACGGGAGCGCCAACGGGTCGGATGTCGCCTACTCCCTGGCGATCGCCCCCGGCGGCGACATCTACGTGGTCGGCGTGACCTCGATCGCGGGACAAGGCTACCAGCCCTGGATGGGGCGTTTCTCGCCCGCGCTGGCCTTGGTCAGCAGCGTCACGTACGCGACGCCCTTCACGTACATCGTCAACTGGCTGCACGGGGTCGCCTTCTCCACGACCGGCTCGCTGTACGCCGTCGGCAGCGTGGGGCCCGCCTTCGCGTCGCAGCGTCTCTGGCTCGCGAATATCAATCCGGCCACGCTGGCCGTCATCTCCTCGACGACCTTCTTCAACGGCTTCAACGCCAACTACGCCGACGCGCTGTCGATCGACGGCTCGGGCAATCTCTACGTGACCGGAGGCGTCGCTCCGGCGCCGGCGACCTCGAGCGATCTGTGGGTCGGCAAGTTCGACAGCGCGATGGTCCTTCAGGCGAGCGCCACCGTGACCGGGGCCGGCGGCAACACCGACGCAGGCCTCGGCGTCATCGCCCACCCCGCCGGCTTCGTGTACGTGACGGGCATCATCAACAACGGCGGCGTGACGGAGGACGCCTGGATCGGGAAGTACGATCAGAACCTGGTGTTCAAGGCCTCGGTCAGCGTCGCCGGGTCGGCGGGCTCCGACGACTACGGCAACGCGATCGCCCTTGGCAACGGGAACAACCTCATCGTCGTCGGTGAGGTCAACCAGTCGGGGCAGGGACGGAACATCTGGGAGGCCGAGTACACCCCGAGCCTGGCCCTCGTCTCCAGCCGCACGCTAAACAGCGGCGGCGCGGTCTTCGACGGCGCGGTCGGCGTCAGCGTCGATACGGCGGCGGCGAGCGTGCTGGTCTCGGGCTACGCCAACGCGGACGTCTGGCTCGGCAATTTCTCGATCACTCCGGCCACCCCGACCGCGCCCTCGGGCTTTGCCGGCGTCGCTCAGAGCACGATCGCGATCCTCTGGAGCTGGACCGACGCCTCCTCCAACGAGACGGGCTTTCGCGTGATGCTCGGCGCGGCGAACGTCTCCGGGGACCTGCCGGCGGGGACGACGACGTGGACTCAGAGCCTCTTCGCCGCGAACACGTCGAGCGGCCCGCTATTCGCGCAGGCGTTCAACGGCGGCGGAACCGCCAACTCGGGGTCCGCGACGCGCTTCACGCTCGCCGGCGTCCCGACCGGCCTCGCGGCCGGCGCGCCCGGCGTCTCGAGCGTCACGCTCTCCTGGTCGGGCTCCGCCTCCTCGTACCAGCTCGAACGCTCGACCGGAGCGGGCTTCGCCGTGGTCGCCTCAACCCCGTCGCTGTCCTACGCCGACACAGGGCTTTCGTCCGGCTCGACCTATTTCTACCGGGTGCTTGGGCTCAACGGCGATGCCGTCGTCACGGCCTACACGTCCACGATCACGGTCGTGACCTTGCCCGTCGTCACCGTGCCCGCCGCCCCGACCAGCTTCGCGGGCGCGGCCCAGTCGACCGTCTCGATCCAATGGAGCTGGACCGACAACGCCGCCAATGAGACCGGCTACCGCGTCATGTCGGGAGCCGTCAACCTCTCGGGCGACCTGGGCCCGAACACCACGATCTGGTTGCAGACGGGCCTGTCCTCGAACACCGCGTACGGCCCGTATTTCGCGCGCGCATTCAACTCCACGGGGACCGCGGACTCCGGCGTGTCGACGGTCTACACTTTGTCGCCCGTCCCGACGGGCCTTGGTTCCTCGAGCGTCTCGTCGGGCAGCGCCGTGATCTCGTGGACCGGCTCCGCCTCCTCCTTCCGCCTCGACCGCTCGTCGGGCGCGGGCTTCACGCAGGTCTATTCGAGCGCGACGGCGTCCTTCGGCGACGCGGGCTTAAACCCCGCCTCGACCTACTACTACCGCGTCCAGTCGCTCAACGGGGACGCGGTCGCCTCGGCTTTCACCTCGTCGATCACCGTCGTGACGCTTCCGGGCCCGACTCCGCCCGCGGCGCCGTCCGCGTTCGCGGGGGCGGCGCAGTCGACCGTCTCGATCCAATGGAGCTGGACCGACAACGCCGCCAATGAGACCGGCTACCGCGTCATGTCGGGAGCCGTCAACCTCTCGGGCGACCTCCCGGCCGGGAGCACGCTGTGGCTGCAGACCGGCCTCGGGATCGACGCGTCGACCGGGCCGCTGCTCGCCCAGGCGTTCAACTCCTCGGGCACGGCGAACTCCGGGGCCGTCTCCCGCTACTCGCTCGCCGCGGTTCCGGGAACGCCGTCGTTCTCGGCCGTGCAGCAGACGAGCGCCACGATCAGCTGGAGCGCGAGCGGCAACCCCGGCGCCGTCGTCTATCAGCTCGAGCGCTCGACGGGGACGGGCTTCGGCCTGCAGTTCTCCGGCACGGCCACCACGTACTTCGACGGCTACCTGACGCCCGGCGCCACCCACTTCTTCCGCGTGCGCGCCTTGAACGGCGACGGGGTCGCCTCGGCCGACTCCTCGACGGCCGCCCTCGTCGCGCTGCCGCCTCCGCCGCTGCCGAACTCGGCCGGCACGCCGACCGGGACCGCGCTCGGCGTCTCGTCCGTGACGTGGACCTGGGTGCTCGCCTCGGGCGCCACCAACCACTTCCTGTACCGCGCGTCGGACAACTCATACCTCGGCTCGTCGTCGTCCGGGCCGTTCGTCCAGACCGCGCTGACGCCGAACACGGCCTACGGCCTGCGCGCGGCGGGCGTCAACGTCGGCGGCACGGGGCCGCTCTCCCCGTCCGGGACGGTCTACACGCTGGCCGCCGCTCCGTCCGCCGCGACGATGTCGGTCGTCGCGGCGACGTCGCTGACGCCGTCGTGGAGCCTCAACGGTAATCCCGGGTTCACCGTCGCCCAGCTCGAGCGCTCGACGAACGCGGTCGTCTACTCGACGCTGGCCGCGGGGGCGTTCACGTCGTACGTCCACGCGGACCTCATAGGCTGCACGACGTATTACTACCGCGTCCGCAACGCCAACGGCGACGGCCTGACCACGGCCTACGTCTCCTTCCAGGGCGTCACCGCGAACACGACCCCGGCTCCGCCGTCGGGGCTGACCGCCGCGGCCAACGGCGGCGGGACCGTGAGCCTGTCGTGGAACCTCTCGCCGACCGAGGGCGTGACGGGCTACCGCCTGTTCTGGGACGCGGGTTCCGGGACGGTATCGTACGCCGCGCCCATCGCCTCGCCGAGCTCGACGACGACTTCCTTCACCACCGGCGTGCTGGCCTCGAGCGAGACGTACACGTTCGCGCTGCGCGCGGCCCACCGCTGCGGCGTCGTCGAGAGCACGGGCGCGCTCGCGATGTCCGGGGCGGCCGTCGCGGCGCCCGCGCTACGCGCCGCGATTAAAGAGCCCGACTCCGGCAAGCGCATCCACGGCAATCGCGTGACGATCCTGGGCGAGCTGATCGACGGGACGCCGTCGGCGGCGCAGCAGGTCGCGTTCCAGTACAAGCTCGCCGCGTCGACCGCGTGGGCCTTGGTGCCCGCCGCCGACGTCAATCATCCGAACCCGGACTTCTCGTTCCCGTACTTCGTGCACTGGAACGTCAACCTCATGGCGGCGGGGGACTACGACCTGCGGGCCGTCGCCTACGACCGCTCCGGCGTCCCCGATCCCGCGCCGCCCGCCGTGCGCGTGACGATCGTCGCCGCGAACGCCGACATCGATGAGAACGACGACAACGGCGCGGTCAAGAAGGACCAGACGATCGCCAACGGCGTGACGAGCGTCATCGACACCGCCGGCGCGGGCGCGTCCGACCCGTCGGTGCGCGTGACGATTCCCGCCGGCGCCGTGAACGCCGCGACCGCGACGGTGTCGGTGACCGCCAACCCGCCGATCACGGCGGCGCCGCCCTCGGGCCAGAACCTCGTCGGCTCGGCGATCAAGATCGACCTCTCGAACGGCCAATCGGCGCTCAACGGCACGGCGGCGATCACGCTCACGTACCCGGAGACGGTCCTGTTCCCGTCGCTCCTGCAGATCTACTACCTCGACGAGGCGACCGGCCGGTGGTCTCGCGACTTCGCGTCCGTCGTGGACACCGCGAGCCGCACCGTGACCGGCAATACGCCCCATTTCAGCACGTTCGCGCTGATGTTCGGCACGGCCTTCGCGCCGAACCTCGACTCGGTCCAGGCGTACCCGGTGCCGTACAAGCCCAACGGCTCGGACCCCGACGAGGGGCGTCCGTTCTCGGCGGGGAACCCGAACTCCGGCATCATCTTCGCGAACCTCGCGATGGGCTCCGAGATCAAGATCTACACGATGACCGGCCGGCTCGTCGCGAGCCTCGACAGCGCGCCGATCACCGGAACCATGCGCTGGGACGTGCGCAACCAGGACGGCCGCGACGTCGCGTCGGGCGCCTACTTCGCCGTGATCACGGCGGCGGGGCAGAAGAGCGTGGTCAAGAAGCTGGTGATCATCCGATGAGGATCTTCCTCGCGACGGCGACGGCCCTCGGCCTGCTCCTGGCCGCCGGCGCCGCGCGCGCGCAATCCTCGGCCGGCGCCGACGCGTTCGACTTCCTGCGCCTCGACGCGAACGCGCGCGCCGTCGGTATGGGCGGCGCCTATACCGCGCTCGCGAGCGACTCGAACGCGCTCCTGTACAACCCGGCCGGGCTCGCGCGCGTGCGCTCGAGCGAGGCGACGTTCATGCACAACCAGTACGCGCTCGGCGTGAGCCAGCAGTACATCGCGGCGGCCCTCAAGTCCGGCCTCGGCTTCCAGTTCAACTACGCGAGCCTCGGCGACGTGCCTCGCACGACGATCTCCAACCCCGGCGGCGCGGGCAGCCGCCTCAGCGTCAGCGACAGCTCTCTCGGCGCGGGCTACGGGCGGGAGCTGAACCCGGATCTCGCGATCGGCGGCGGGCTTAAGTACATCAGCGAGTCGCTCGGCGACGCGACGGCCAACGGCTACGCGGTCGACCTGGGCGGGCTCTACCGCATGCCCGAGATGCCCGCCCTCGTCTTCGGCGCGTCCTTGCTCAACCTGGGCCCGCCCGTCAAGTTCGGCTCGACCTCGGAGAAGTTGCCGACGACCCTGCGCCTCGGCGCGGGCTACGGCTTGAAGCTCACGGACAACGACGTGACCTTGGCGCTGGACATCACGAAGAGCTTCCTCGACAAGATCCGCATCGGCCTCGGCGCCGAGACCTTGATCAAGGAGCAGTTCGCGGTCCGCGCGGGCTTCACGACGCGCCAGGACGCGGGCCTGGGCCTCGCGATCGGCCTCGGCTGGAAGGGCCGCAAGCTCGGCGCCGACTACGCGTTCGTCCCGATGGGGGAGCTCGGCACGGCGCACCGCATCAGCTTCACGCTGCGCTGGGGCCGCTCCGACGATCCCGCGACCGCGAAGGCTCCCGAGGAGGGCTCGCCCGAGGCGCGCCTAGCGCAGGCGCAGGCCGCGATGGACCGCGGCGACTACGTCGCGGCGAAATCCTTCCTGATCGTGGGCCTGCGCGCGCTGCCCGCCGGCGACCGACGGCGCGTCCGCTTCCAGGAGCGCATGGGCTCGCTCTACCTGCTGCAGAAAGACTTCCGAAACGCGGTCCAAGCGTACGCGGAGGGGGTCAACCTCGCCTTCAAGGACGGCTACTCCGACCAGAGCGTCGCCGACTCCTACATCGGCATCGGCATGTGCTTCACCGCGGGCAAAAACTACATCGACGCGGAGCGTAGCTTCCGCAAGGGACTTTCGATGGGCCCCTCGCCCGCGGCCCTCGAGATCGCGCAAAGCCGCCTCAAGGCGCTGCCGCCGGCCTCCGCCGCGCCTTAGACGACTCGCCGCGACTATGCTACCCTCCCGCCTGTGATTCAGCTCCTGGCGCTGTTTTTCATCTCCGGATTCTGCAGCTTGGTGTACGAAATCGTCTGGCTGCGCCTGGCGATGGGCGTCTTCGGCGTGACGGCCCCGTACGTCTCCATTTTTCTGTCGGTATTCATGGCGGGGCTCGGCCTGGGCAGCTGGGGCGCCGGGCGGCTTTGCAAGCGCTTGGAGTCCGCGCCGGCGTCCTACGCCTTGCGGCTCTACGCGACCGCGGAAGCGTTGATTGCGCTGTCCGCGCTGGCCGTCCCGCGCCTGCTGGCCTCGAGCCGGATGCTCCTCGCCGGCGACCTCGCAGGAGCGGCGTGGGGCTCGGCCGGCTATTACTGGGCTTCCGGAGCGTGTACGGCGCTGATCCTGCTTCCGTGGTGCGCCTGTATGGGCGCCACCTTCCCGCTGGCGATGGCCGCCATCGGGAAGCGCTCGGCGGAGAAATCCGCGAATTCGTTCAGTGCCCTCTATGCGGCGAACGTCGTGGGCGCCGGTTTAGGAACGCTGGCCTCCGCCTTCATCCTCATCGAAATCCTCGGTTTTCGCGGCACCCTCGGCTTCAGCGCCTGGCTCAACGTCGCGATCGCCGCCGTCGCCTTGTCGGCGAGCTTCCGGCCCGAGCTGAACGCGAAGGCCGTCAAGGCCGCGCCCACGCCCGCCCGCGCGGCACCCTCCGCGGGCTCCGACGTCTTGCCGTATCTCTTCCTCAGCGGCCTGCTCAGCATGGCGATGGAGGTGGTGTGGACCCGGCAGTTCACTCCGTATCTGGGCAACTCGGTCTACGCGTTCGCGCTGATCCTGTCGGCCTACCTCCTCGCGTCCTTCGCCGGCTCCTGCCTTTACCGGACCGTCGTCCGGGCGAACGCCTCCCAATACCATGGCGCCTGGATGATTTCGGGCGCGCTGAGCCTTCTGCCGGTCATCGCCGCCAATCCGTATCTGACCTTGAACGCCTATGTGAGGATCGCCATGGGGCTCTCGCCCTTCTGCGCGCTGCTGGGCTTCCTGACGCCGTCCCTGATCGATCGCTGGTCGGAGGGCAATCCCGGCCGCGCCGGCACGGCCTACGCGGTCAACATCATAGGCTGCATCCTGGGTCCCTTGATCGCGGGCTTCCTGCTGCTGCCGCGGATGGAGGAGCGCAGCGCGCTGATGCTCTTGTCCGCGCCGCTCTTCCTCGCGGGCCTGCGCGCGGTTCTGCGTCAGCCCGCCACCGGCCGCCTCCGCGCGGGGACGCTCTACGGCGCGGCCTCGGGGCTGGCCGCGCTGCTCGCCTTTTCTTCTTACTCGATCGACGACGGGATGATGCGGCTCGACAAGAACGTCCGGCTCAAACGCGACTATCAGGCCGACGTCTCGGCGTCGGGGGAGGGCGCGACCCGCGTTCTGAAGGTCAACACCATCGGCATGACGACGCTGACGCCGATCACCAAGCTCATGGCCCACCTGCCGCTCGCGTTTTTATCCCGGCCCCCGGAAAACGCGCTCGTCATCTGCTTCGGGATGGGCACCACGTTCCGTTCGCTCGTCTCGTGGGGCATCCGCGCGACCGCCGTCGAGCTGGTGCCCAGCGTGCCGGAGCTGTTCGGATACTTCCACGAGGATGCGGCGAAGGTCCTGGCCGCTCCGAACGCGCGCGTCGTGATCGACGACGGGCGCCGCTTCCTGGAGCGTTCCACGGAGCGCTTCGACGTCATCACGCTGGATCCCGCGCCGCCGATGAGCGCCGCGGGCGCCAGCTTCCTGTTCTCCGAGGAGTTCTACAGCGCGGCGAAGGAGCGCCTCAGTCCGGACGGGATCGTGCAGCAATGGTTCCTGTATCCGCTGGAGCCGATCGTGCTCTCCGCCTTCGCCAAGGCCCTCAAGAACAGCTTCCCGTACGTGCGCGTGTTCCGCTCGCTCGAGGGCTGGGGCTACCACTGCCTGGCCAGCCGCAAGCCCATACCGTCCTACAGCGCGGCGCAATTGGCGGCGCGCATGCCGAAAGCGGCCGTCCGGGACCTCGTGGAGATGGGCCCGTACGGCACCGGCCTCGAGCAGCTCCGCGCCCAGCTGAAAGCGGAGGTCTCCATCGACGAGCTGATCCTGCCCGGCGGCGAAGGCCTGCGCGACGACCGCCCGATCAACGAGTACAGCTTCCTGCGCCGGAAGTTCGCGCGGCGTCAGACCGCGACGGAGTCGGGCAGCTCGAGATAGCGGCCGGTGTGAGACGCCTTGACCTTCACGATGTCCCGCGGCCGGCCCGCCGCGACGAGCTCGCCGCCTTTGTCGCCGCCCTCGGGGCCGAGATCCAGTATCCAGTCGGAGGAGCGCATCACGTCGGTGTTGTGCTCGATGACGAGCACGGTGTTGCCTTGATCCGTGAGCCGGTGCAGCACCTCGAGCAGCTTGGCGACGTCGGCGAAATGAAGGCCGGTCGTCGGCTCGTCGAGCACGTATAAGGTCCGCCCCGTGCCGCGGCGCGACAGCTCGGTCGCGAGCTTCACGCGCTGGGCCTCTCCACCCGACAGCGTCGTCGCGGACTGGCCGAGGCCGACGTAGCCGAGGCCGACGTCCTCGAGCGTCTTCAGAACGCGCGTCATCTTGTTGTAGGCCCCGAGAAACACGCGCGCCTCGGACACGGTCATCGCGAGAACCTCGGCGATGCTCTTGCCCTTATATCGGACGGACAGCGTCTCGTCGTTGAATCTCTGGCCCTTGCACTCGTCGCACTGGACGTACACGTCCGGCAGGAATTGCATCGAGATCTGCAGCATGCCGTCGCCTTCGCAGTTCTCGCAGCGGCCGCCCTTCACGTTGAACGAGAAGCGCCCCGGCTTGTAGCCGCGGGCCTTCGCGGCGGGCAGCATCGCGAACAGCTCGCGCACGGGGCCCCAGAGGCCGGTGTAGGTCGCCGGGTTCGAGCGCGGGGTGCGGCCGATCGGCGTCTGGTCCACCAGGATGATCTTGTCGAGCTGGTCGCCGCCGGAGACGCTTTTGACCTTGCCGGGCTCGTCCTTGGCGCCGTTGAGCTGCTTGGCGAGGCTCTTGTAGATGACCTCGTGCACCAAAGTCGATTTGCCGGAGCCGGACACGCCGGTCACGCACACCATCAGCCCGAGCGGAACGTCGACGTCGACGCCCTTCAGGTTGAACTGCCTGGCGCCGCGCACCTTGAGCCAGCCCTTCGGCGGGCGCTCCTTCGAGAGGGGAGGGCGCAGGCCCTCGCCGCGGAGGTAGGCGCCGGTCACCGAATCCTTCGTCTTGAGGATGTCGCCGATCCTGCCCTGCGCGACGATCTTGCCGCCGTGTACGCCGGCGCCGGGCCCGAGGTCCACCACCCAGTCGGCGGAGCGGATCGTCTCTTCATCATGTTCGACGACGATCAAAGTATTGCCGAGGTCGCGCAAACGGCGCAAAGTCGTCAACAGCCGCGTGTTGTCGCGCGGATGCAGGCCGATCGAGGGTTCGTCGAGCACGTACATCACCCCCGTCAAACCCGATCCTATTTGCGTGGCGAGGTGGATGCGCTGCGCCTCGCCGCCGGCCAGCGTCTCCGAGGCGCGGTCGAGCGTCAGGTAGTCGAGGCCGACCGCGGACAGGAAATCGATGCGCGACACGATCTCTTTCATGACCTGCTTCGCGATCGTTTTCTCGGTATCGCTGAGCTTCAGGTCCTTGAAGAACACGCGGGCGTTCTCTACGGACATCTCGACGATCTTATTGATGCCGAGTCCTCCGATCTTGACCGCGAGCGCCTCGGGCTTCAGGCGCGCGCCCTTGCACGACGGGCACAGCGCGCGGCCCATGAAGCGCTCGGCGATGGCGCCCTTCACGAAGTCGGACTCGCTCTCTTTGATGCGGCGCTCGAGGTTCTTGATGACGCCCTCGAACTCCTGAGGGTTCTTCGCCCAGGACGGGGTGTAGGTGCCGCCGCCGTTCAGGATGATGTCGCGGTGCTTCTCGCTGAGCTTGTTCCACGGCTTGTCGAGGGGGATGCCGAACTGGTCGGCGATCTGCTCCAGGATCTCCGTGTAGTAACCGGACCAGGACTTCTTCCAGCGGTTCGTGCGCGTGGTGACCGGGTCCGCCCAGGCGATGATCGCGCCTTCCTCGATGGACTTGGTCGGATCGGGGATGATGCGGTCCTCGTCGACGTTCGTCTTGACCCCGAGGCCGTCGCACGTGGCGCACGCGCCGTAGGGCGAGTTGAAGGAAAACAGACGCGGCTCGATCTCGGGCAGGCTCAAGCCGCACTTGGGGCAGGCGTGATGCTCGGAGTGCAGCGTGCCCGCGGACGGGTCGCTCGAAGGCTCGACGCGCACCAGGCCGCGCGATTCCTTCAGCGCGATCTCGATCGAGTCGTTGAGGCGCTGCTTCTCCTCGGCCGAGACCTTGAGCTTGTCGACGAACAGCTCGATCGTCTGTTTTTTGTAACGATCGAGCTTCGGGGGAGCCGACAGATCGTGGACGATGTTGTTCGTGCGCGCGGTGACGAAGCCCGAGCGCTGGAGGCGCTTGTACAGGTCCTCGTACGTGCCGGGGCGGGCCTGAATTAGGGGCGCGAAGATCGACACGGACTGGCCGGAGCGGGTGCGGATCACCTCGTTGACGATGGCCTGCGCGGACTGCTTTTTAATGGGCGAACTGCAGTTCGGGCAGTGCGGATGGCCGACGCGCGCGTAGAGGAGGCGGAGATAGTCGTAAATCTCGGTGACGGTCGCGACGGTCGAGCGCGGGTTGTGCGACGGATTGCGCTGCTCGATCGCGATCGCGGGGGATAGGCCCTCGATGAGGTCCACGTCGGGCTTGTCCATCAGCTCCAGGAACTGGCGCGCGTAGGCGCTCAGGCTTTCGACGTACCGGCGCTGACCTTCGGCGTAGAGGGTGTCGAACGCGAGGGAGGACTTGCCGGAGCCGGAGAGGCCGGTCACCACGACGATCTTGCCGCGCGGGATGTCGAGAGAGACGTTCTTGAGGTTGTGCTGGCGCGCGCCGACGACGCGAATGACGTCCATGAGGGTGATTATAGCATGTTTTCCTGTATCGAACAGGTGTACGGCATGCAACTTTTTTAGGGGTTCGATCGTCTGATAGGAGAGCCGCCAACTGTTTCTGGAAACAGTTGAGCCGGACAGGAGGGGACATGGATCGAAAGGAAGGCGAATTGGTGCCTGCTTGCGAAAAACTCTGCGATGCCGATCTCATTCGCGAGACGAAATTCCTAGCCGATCATTCTCGGCGCAACGAGGTCCACCTTCTCGAACATCTTGCGGAGTTCGACGCCAGACGCTTGTGCCTGGAGGAAGGCCACCGGTCGCTGTACGAATACTGCACTCTTGTCCTGGGATTTGAGGAGGGCGAAGCCTACCGGCGCATTCGCGTCGCACGCGTTATCCGCGCCTTCCCCGAGGCGCTGAAAGCGCTGACGGAGAAGCGGGTCACGTCCTCTTCCCTAGTCGTGCTGTCGCCATGGCTGGAAAGATCGAACGTGACGGGCTGGCTGACGATCGCGGCGAGGAAGGCGCGGCGGGAGCTCGAAGCCCTGGTCGCGGCGCGGTATCCGCAGGCGCCTCAGCCCGACGCGGTCCGGAATTTCCCTTTTCACCCGCTAGTCATTTCTTCGGCGCCTCCGCGCGCGCTGGAAGCGGAGGATGCGCCGGCCGGCGCATCCAGCGCCGGGGGCGACGCGCTCCCCGCCGATGCCTCATGCCGAGCCGTGGCCCGTCTCACGGAGGGCTGGCAGCAATTGTCGCCCGTCTCCGCCGACCGGGTCCGCGTCGGCTTCGACGCGGCCGCCGTCGTCGCACAATTGATCGAACGCCTCCGTCAGCTTTTGCGCCACAAGTATCCAGAAGGGCGCCTCGAGGACTTAATCCGGGAGGCGCTGGAGGCCTATCTCGACCGAAAGGACCCGCAACGGCGCATGGAGTTGAAGGCCGCCAAGGCGGAGTGCGTCGCGGAAACGTCTTCGATCGAGGAAGCGGAGAAGTCCACCCCGCGATTTCTCCGCGCGTGGGCCGCCGGCCGCTACATCCCGGCCAAGGTCAAGAGCGCGGTCTGGGCGCGGGACGACGGGCGCTGCGCCTGGAGGGAGCACGACGGCACCGTGTGCGGCTCGAAGGACTGGATCGAGTACGACCACCTGCGTCCGTATGCGAAGGGAGGGAAATCCGACGACCCGCGCAACATCCGGCTATTGTGCCGCGTCCACAACCAGGCCGCGGCCGAGGCGGCGTTCGGACGCTGGGAGGGGCGGCCCGGGCTCAGCGCCGGCCCGGCGTCCGCTTGATGAGCGTGTCGCGGCGCCAGGACGCTTTCGGCTTGGGGAAGTCGAGCGTGTAATGCAGCCCGCGCGATTCCTTGCGCTTCATGGCCGACTGGATGACCATCGTCGCGACGTCGGCGATGTTTCGCAGCTCCACGACGTCGGGCGTGGGAAGGAAGTCCCAGTAGTAGCCGGCGATCTCTCGGCGCAGCAGCTTGAGGCGGGCCCAGGCGCGGTCGAGGCGCTTGTTCGTGCGCACGATGCCGACGTAGTTCCACATCAGCTGCCGGATCTCGTCCCAGTTTTGGGAGATGACGACCGCCTCGTCGGAGGTGACCGCGCGCCCCGGGTTCCAAGGCTTGGCCTTGAACGCGGCCGCGGAGCCCAGCGCGGCGGGGGAGGCCAGATGCTCGGAAAGGCGGTGCGCGAAGACGCAGCCCTCGAGCAGGGAATTTGACGCCAGCCGGTTGGCGCCGTGAAGGCCGGTGTGCGCCGTCTCGCCGACCGCGTACAGGCGAGGCACCGAGGTCCGGCCCCAGGTGTCGGTGTGCACGCCGCCGCAGAAGAAATGGGCGGCAGGGACCGCGGGAATCGGGCTCTCGGCCATATCGATGCCGAACGACTTCACTTTCGCGTAGATGTTGGGGAAGCGGGACTTCAGGAACGCCCGCGGATGGTGCGTCATGTCGAGATAGACGCACTCGTCGCCGGTGCGCTTGAGCTCGGCGTCGATCGCGCGCGCGACGATGTCGCGCGGCGCGAGTTCTTTACGGCGGTCGTAACGGGGCATGAAGCGCGTGCCGTCTTTGAGCAGCAGGCGCCCACCCTCGCCGCGGAGCGCTTCCGAGAGCAAGAAGTTCTTCGCCTGCGGATGATACAGGCATGTCGGATGAAACTGCACGAACTCCATGTTGGCCATGGCCGCGCCAGCCCGCCAAGCCATGGCCATGCCGTCGCCGGTCGCGATGTCGGGGTTGGTGGTGTACAGGTAGACCTTGCCGGCGCCGCCGGTCGCGAGGACGGTCGCTTCCGCCGAGAGCGGCTCGATTCGGCCGCTCGCGCGATCCATCACGTACGCTCCGCGGCAGGCCCCGTTCTTGTCGAGCAGGAGGTCCACGGCCAGCGCGTCCTCGCGCAGGTCGATGTTCTTGTCGCGGCGGACGGCGGCCACGAGCGCGCGCTCGATCTCCCGGCCGGTGATGTCGCCCGCGTGCAGGATGCGGCGGTGGCTGTGGCCGGCCTCGAGGGCGAGGTCGATCACGGACTCGCGCTCGGAGAAGCGCACGCCGATTTCCTGGAGCTCGCGCACGCGCTCGGGGGCCTCGGAGACCGTCAGGCGCACGACGTCCTCATCGCAGATCCCCGCGCCGGCGATCAGCGTGTCGCGGACGTGCGCCTCGAAGGTGTCGAGTTCGCTCATGACCGCCGCAATGCCGCCCTGGGCGTAGTTCGTGTTGGACTCCGCGGCCTGCTTCTTGGTGACGAGCGTGACGCGCCCCAAACGGGCCAGTTTCCGGGCGGTCAGCAGGCCCGCGATGCCGGAGCCGAGCACGAGATAATCGGAACGCCGGAATGTTCGTTTGGTCATTGAACGGGGGAACGAGGAGTGCTAGATTCTAACACATGATCCGCAGCTTCTCAGGACGGACGCCTCGCATCCACGCGAAAGCGTTCGTGCACGATTCGGCCGAGGTCATCGGCAAGGTCACGCTCGCCGAGGACGCGAGCGTTTTTCCGGGCTGCGTGCTGCGCGGAGACATCGATGAGATCAAGATCGGCGCGCGCTCGAACATCCAGGATTTGACGGTCATCCATACCCGCAGCGGCAAGCCGACGATCATCGGCAAGGGCGTGACCGTCGGCCACCGGGCGGTGCTCCATGGCTGCCGCTTGGGGGATCAAGTTCTCGTCGGCATGGGCGCCGTCATCATGGAGGCGACCATAGGAGCGCGCACTTTGATCGGCGCGGGCGCCGTGATCCTCGCCGGCGCCAAGATCCCGTCCGGAGTGCTCGTGCTCGGCTCGCCCGGCAAGGTCGTGCGCAAGCTGAAGCCCGAGGAGCTGCGCATGCTCGGTGAGAGCGAGCGTATGTACGTGGCGCTCGCGCGCCGGCACAAAGACACCTCCCGCGTCGTGTTCGGCCGCTAGGGCATGAATTCCGCGGCGGCCTTCCTCGTCGGCGTGGGCGCGGGCGGCGCGGCGGCGGGGCTCGCGGCACGAAGCGTCTATCAGCGCAAGGCCGAGCTGTTCGGGCGCCTGTTCTCCTTCGCAATGCACGAGCTCAACACGCCCATCACCGCGGTCAACATGACCGTGCTGAACCTGCTCTCGGAGGTGTTCGGCCCGCTGCCGGCCCCGCTGAAGCCCTGGGTGGAGATGACGCGCGAGCAGGTCGGCCGGCTCAACGGCCTCGTGGGCGAAGTCCGGGATTTCGTGCACATGGAGCTGCACCAGGACCTGCGCGTCACGAGCGTCGAGCTGAGCGTCGACGAGATCCTCGATGAGGCTCTCGTGTCGATCCGGCGCGGCATGGAGCAAGCCGGCGTCGATTTCAAGGTCGCGAAGGCCGAGGGCCTGCCCGGCGTCCGCACCGACCCGGACCGCGCGGCGCGCAGCCTGTCGAGCGTGCTGTTCCACGCGCGAAAGTTCCGCACCGGCGGGCCGATCACGCTGAAGGTATCCCGCGCCCCGGCCGCGGTCGCGTTCGCGGTCAGCTATCAAGGCGCTCGCATGAGCGCGGATGAGATCGCGGCGAGCCTCGACCTGTATTATCCCGCGCGGCGGCGCAAGGACCAGGTGCTCGGCGCGACGGGCCTCGGACTGGGCCTCGTGCGCGCGGTCGCCAGGCTCATCGGCGGAGACCTCGATTTCAGCGCGGCCGACGACGGCCGCGCGACCGCGACTTTGTCGTACGCGTCGGCGGAGGCCGCGGCATGAAGATTCTCATCGTCGAGGACGAGCCGGAGATCGCCGACAACATCGCCGCCCTGCTGGCCGCCAAAGGCCACAAGGTCGTGACGTGCCTCGAGGGGGCGGACGGCGTGACGCGCGCGCGCAAGGAGACGTTCGACCTGCTGCTGCTCGACGTGATGCTTCCCCGCATGTCGGGCTTCGACGTGTGCAAGATCCTGCGCGCGGACCCCAAGACCGCGAAGCTCAAGATCATCATGGTCACCGGCCTCGGCCGCATGGGCGACGTCGAGGAGGCCTTCCGCGCGGGCGCCGACGACTACCTGATCAAGCCGTTCGACTCCGTGCGGCTGTACAAAAAGATCGAGAAAGTCCTCGCCTCGCCGTGAGCCGTCCGCTTTTCGCCGTCATCCTGGCGCTGACGGCGCTGGCCGGCCGTCCCGCGAGGGCGCTCGAGGCGGCGGCCGCCAAGGTCGACATCACCCCGGAATTGAAGACCGAGAAGGTGTGGCTCGCCGGGTTCGGCCCGAAGGGGCGCAAGCCCTCCGGCGTGCACGACCCTTTATACGCGCGGATCGTGCTCCTGCGCGAGGGGAAGAAGACGGTCGCCCTCGTCGGCCTCGACTTGCTCGGCATCTATATCAACGACGTCGAGAACATGCGCCGCGCGTGGGTCAAGGACGACCCGAACAAGACCCTGTTCGTGCACGCGACCCACACCCATTCCGGCCCGGACACGCTCGGACTTTGGGGGCCGAGGATCGGGAAGTCCGGGATCAACCCGCGCTACATGGAGCGCATCGAAACACGTATCGGCGAGGCGCTGACGCTGCTCGAGAGCCAGCTCAAGCCCGTCACGGCGTCGGCCGGCCGCGGAGCGCTGGATCCGCGCGGGCTGTGCCGCGACCTGCGCGACCCGCAGATCATCGATCCGAACCTCGCGGTGCTGCGCCTGAGGGGCGCCGACGGCAAGGCGGTCGCCACGATCGTGAACTGGTCCTGCCACCCCGAGGTGATCGGCCGCGAGAACATGCTCCTCACCGCGGACTATCCCGGGCCGCTGTGCGCCCGCGTCGAGGAGAAGACCGGCGGGGCGTGCCTTTTCCTCAACGGCGTGATCGGCGGGCTGATGTCGCCGGACACGAAGATCGAGAATTTCTACGAGGCGGCGCGCATCGGGGCGACGGTGGCCGACGCGGCGCTCGCGCTGAAGACGGAGGCGGGGGGGCGGGCGCTCGCCTATCGCTTCGAGAACGTGCTCGTGCCGGTGGAGAACTCGCGCTATCTGCTGTTTCTCTACGCGCTGACCGCGGGGCACCGGTTGTACCGCTCGGATGGGAGCGCCGTCCCCTCGTGGTGGGCCTGGCCCCTGTCGCTGCGCCACATGGTCGCCGGCCTGAGCGACAAGAACCGCCCCTGGGTCCGGACCGAGGTCTCCGTCCTGGACGTCGGGCCCGTCCGCCTGCTGGGCATGCCGGCCGAGGTCTTCCCGGAACTCGCCATCGGCGGCTACGACGGCCGGTACGCGTTCGGCCACGCTCCGGTCTCGCCCGAAGTCGAGCGCGACCTCAAGAACGCCCCGAAGGGCCCGTATCTACGCGACCTGATCAAGGCGCCGGTGCCGATGATCGTCGGGCTCGCCAACGATGAGCTGGGCTATCTCGTCCCG
The DNA here is from genome assembly GCA_038211115.1 of Elusimicrobiota bacterium. GTDB lineage: Bacteria > Elusimicrobiota > Elusimicrobia > UBA1565 > UBA9628 > GWA2-66-18. The sequence goes on from JBBQVX010000015.1 coordinate 31,821, forward strand.
AACTACGACTTCAAGGTTCGCCCCTCGAAAACCATGCTTCCGCGCTGGCCCGGTCATTATGAAGAGACCAATTCGATCGGCTCTTCCGCGACGAAGTTCCTGACCGACGCCGCCGCGAGGCTCCTCGCGGCCCCACGGCCCTAAGCCTCAGCCGAGGAAGGCGAGCGCCAGGCGGTAGCCCGCGAAGGACAGCGCGTAGGCCAGGACGAACAAGAAGGAGAACTGCATGGCGGGAATCCGCCAGCTGTTCGTCTCGCGGCGCACGGTGACGATCGTGGACACGCACTGCAGCGCGATCGCGAAGAAGATCAGAAGGCTCACCGCCGTCGCCACGCCGTAGCGCTTCGTGCCGTCGTCGTTGCGCGCGTCGCGTAGCGCCTGGATCAGGCCGTCCGAAGCGTTGGACTCGCCGCCGAGCGCGTAGATGGTGCCTAGCGTGCCGACGAACACCTCGCGCGCGGCCAGCGCCGACAGCGAGGCGACGGACACGCGCCAATCCCAGCCGAGGGGCTTGAACGCGGGCTCGATGAGACGGCCCGCGCGGCCGAGGACGCTGCCCTCGATGCGGGCGGCGGCGAGCCGGCCCCGGGCCGAGGATTCGAGGGCGGGATCGGCGGCGGCGCGGGCCGCCGCGAGCTCGGCTTGGATGGGGGCGAGGCGCGCGGCGTCGCGCGGGAAGGCGGCCAGCGCCCACAGCGCCAGGCTCAACAGGAAGATGACCTGGCCGGCGCGGGACAGGAAGTGCCAGCAGCGCGCCCAGACGTAGCGCGCGAGTTCGCGGGCGCTCGGGACGCGGTAGGGCGGTAGGACGGTCGCGGGGGACGGATGCAGCTCGTGCAGGGACGTGTACTTCATCGCGAGCGCGAGCAGGAGCGCCAGGACGATCCCGAACAGGTACATCCCCGCCATGACGACGCCCTGTCCGTTGAAACCGAACGGGCGGAACGCCGCCGGCACGAACGCGGTGATGAGCAACGTATAGACCGGGATGCGCGCCGAGCACGTCATGAGGGGCGCCAGCAGGATCGTGACGATGCGGCGCTTCTCGCTCGGGATCGTGCGCGTGGCCATGATCCCCGGGATCGCGCACGCGAAGCTCGACAGGAACGGGATGAACACGCGCCCGTCGAGGCCGAACGGGCGAAGCGCCCGGTCGACCATGGCGCCCGCGCGCGGCAGGTAGCCGCTCTGCTCGAGAAAGCCGATCATCGCGAACAGGATCGCGATCTGGGGAACGAACACGACGACGGCTGAGACGCCGGGGATCGCGCCGTCGCAGAGCAGGCTCGAGACGGCGCCGTCCGGCAGCAGGACGCGCAAAGACCGCGCGAACGCGCCGAGCGCGCCCGATAAGAGGTCCATGACGGGCTTCGCGCCGATGAAGAGCGCCTGGAACAGGAGAAACATCACCGCGGAGAGGATCACCGGGCCGGCGACGGGATGGAGCAGCACTCGGTCGATGCGGATGGAGCGCGCGACCGTGGGCAGGACCGAGCGGTGCGGCCAGGTCACGGAAGCCGCCGAGGCCGTCCGGGCATTCTCGACGGCGCCGTCCTGGAGCTCGTGCAGGCGCTTCTTCGTCGCGCGGCGGAAATCGAGGGCATCGGAGAGGTCCGCACGCAGGACCGGCGGCGCCAGCATCGTACCGAGCATCTCGAGGCCCTCGCCGGTGCGCGCCGAAACGAGCGCCACGGGCATCGCCATGCGCCCCGACAGCTCGGCCGCGTCGAGACGGATACCGTTGAGGCTCGCCTCGTCGATCATGTTGACGGCCAGAGCCACGGGGTAGCCGGCGGCCTTGAGCCCGGCGGGAAGGACGAGGTCGTTCTCGAGGTTGCTCGCTTCGGCCACGCACAGCACGAGCAGGTCGCCGCTCGCCTCGGCGCACTCGGAGAGAAAACGGAAGGAGACATGCTCGTCCTCGGTCTGGGGGAGCATGCTGAAGGTGCCGGGGAGATCGACGACCTCGACGTCGCCGTCCGAGGTGGCTAAGGTCCCGGTCGCTTTCTCGACGGTGCAGCCCGCGAAATTCGCCGTGCGCTGCCGGAGGCCGGTCAGCGCGTTGAACAAAGTGGTCTTGCCGGTGTTCGGGCGCCCGGCGAGCGCGATGACGCGGTTCACTCGGGCTCCACGCGGATGAGAGGCAGGAGGCGGACTTCGATGGCCAGGAGCTGGGTGCCGACGAGGCACTCGATCGGGTCGCGGAGGGGGGTCTTGAGCAGCTTGACGACCGACGCCCCGGGACGCAACCCTAGCCCCGCCAGGCGGTCCCGGTCGGACGCCGACAGCCCGGCGCAGCCCGTCACGCGCACCGGTACGTCGAGCGGCACCTTGTCGAGGGTCATCCCCTACAGTATAGCCTTATTGAGACGGTATTTCAATAAGCATGGGGCGGCGCAACCCGGGGCGGATTGCTATAATCAAGGCCGTGCCCGACCCCTATTCCCGCCTCGAAGCCGCCCGCGAGCTCTGCGCCGTCGGACGCCCCGACCGTGCGCAGCGCCTCCTCAAGGCCTCGGTTCCCGCGCCGCTCGAGGCCGAGCGGCGGTTGGTCCTCGGCGAGGCGCTGCGCGGCCAGGGCTACTTCGGCCGCGCCGGCGCCGAGTATCGCGCCGCGCTCAAGCGCGTGGATTGCGACGACCGCGACCTCGCGTTCGACGCCTGGCTCGGCCTCGCGCGCTGCGCGCGCAGCCTCGGGGCCACGGCCGAGGCCCGGCGCGCCCTTTCGCGCGCTCGCCGCGTGCCCGGCGCCGACCGCGAGACGCTGGCCCTCGAAGACGCGCTCGTGCTGCGCGCCGAAAGCCGCCATCGACCCGCGTTGAAGGCCCTGCTTCCGATGCTCGCCGCTTCCCGCCGCCGCCGCGACTGGTCCGCCGTCGGATTCCTCCTCTGGGCGATCGCGGGCTCCCGCCGTTTCTCCGGGGATCTCGCCGGCTCGCACCGCGACTTCAAGGAATCGCTCGCCGCGTTCAAGCGCGGGCGCGACGCGGAGGGGGAGGCGTACGCGCTGTTCGGCCTCGGCGGCATCGCCCGCGTCCGCGGCCTCTTCTCGGAAGCGAGGCGCGCCTACGTCGAAGCCGGCAAGCGCCTCAAGTCCGGCCCCGATCTGTTCGGCCGCGCGTACGCGCACTGCGGCCTCGCCAACTGCCTCCGGCAGATGGGCCTCCTCGATTCGGCGGAGAAAAACTACCGCGCCTCATACACGCTTTACGCCGGCCTCGATGACCGCGTCGACCTGGCGTTCGTCGACTGGGGCCTGGGCCAGATCCATCAACGCCGCGGCGAGCTTCCCGCGGCGGAACGCCGCTACCGCGCAGCGCTCGCCGCGTTCTCCGGCGGCGGCGAGGATCGCGGCCTCGTGCTCGCGCGCAAGTCGCTGGCCGAGGTCCTCCACGCGCGCGGCCGCACGGTCGAAGCCGAGAAGCTCTTCGACTCCGCCGTCGCCCTCGCGCGCCGCGCCGGCCTCACCGCCCACCTCGAGTCCTACACTTAACAGCCGCCCCGGGCTGATTGTCCCCGTAACAACTCCGCAACGCGGCCGTCGTAATGTCTACGTATGGGACAACGAATATGGGCGGTGCTGGAGGAGTACGCCGGGCTGTGGGTGACGGTGAACAAGTCGGGCGCGGTGATCGACTCCGCGGAGACCCTGCCGGAACTCACGAAGCGCGCGGGCGATCAAGCCCACCGCCTAACGTTCGTGTTCGCCGCGGGACAGCGCAACGCCGCGGCGGCCTAGCTAGATCTTGAAGTCCTGACCCAGGTACAGCTCTCGCGCCTGGGCGTCCTCGATCAGGTGCTTGGCCGAGCCCTCGACGATGATGCGGCCGTCGTAGATCAGGTATGCGCGGTCGATGATGGGCAGAGTCTCGCGGACGTTGTGGTCGGTGATCAGGACGCCGATCCCCTGTCCCACGAGCTTGCGGATGATGGCCTTGAGCTCGCCGACGGTGATCGGGTCGATGCCGACGAACGGCTCATCGAGCATGATGAGCTTCGGATCGCCGATCATGCAGCGCGCGACCTCGAGACGGCGCTTCTCGCCGCCGGACAGCGTCCACGCCTTCTGCCGGCGCATGTCCCAGAGGCCGAACTCCTCGAGCAGCTCCTTGACCCGGCGCATCTGCTCGAGCTTGCCCTCGACCTTCCTCTCGAGCACGGCTCGCAGGTTCTCTTCGACGGTCAAGCCCTTGAACACCGTCGGCTCCTGCGCCAGGTAGCCGAGGCCGCGGCGGGCGCGCTCGTACATCGGGAGCGCGGTGACGTCGTCGCCGTCGATTAAAATCTGGCCTTCCTCCGGCGTCACGAAGCCCGCGAGGCTGTAGAAGGACGTGGTCTTGCCCGCGCCGTTGGGCCCGAGCAGTCCGACGATCTCACCCGATGAGACTCTCAGGCTCACGCCTTTGACGACCATGCGCTCGCCGTAAGTCTTGCGGATATCCTTCGCTTCGAGCTTCATTTGGCGAATCCTTTGAGCTTGTCGCGATCCTTGAAGATCATCCAGCCCTTCACGCGGCCGCGCGCCTCGATGCGCTTTGGCGATTCCGTCGCGACGACCGTGTCGGCTTTGAGGGCCGTGGTCCACTCGCCCTCGATCTTACGCAGGACGGGGCGGCCGCCGTTGAGGGTCAGGCGGCCCGCCTCCTTCTCGTAGACCGCCTCGTCGGCGGCCAGCTCGACGCGCGGGCCCCAGACCTTCGCCCCCGCGGATAAGGTCACCTTGCGCTCGCCGTTCCAGGAGACGCGGCCGCTCTCGCCGTGGTCGGGCTCGACGCCGGGGGGGGTGCGAGTGAACACGACGCGCCCGCCCGGAGCGGGCTCGAGGAAGCCGCGCATCGTCGTCTCGTCGTGGCCCGCCTTCTCGCCGCGCGCCTCGAAGATCGTACCGTCCTCCGCCGTCCGGTTCAGGAAGACCGAGCCGCGGGCCTGCCAGCTCTTGTCCGCGTGCTTAAACAGCGCCCAGTCGCTCGTCAGCCGCGTGCCGGCCGACTGGTAGCGGACGTCGCCGATGAACTCCTCCTCCTTGCTGACGCCGCGGCGGATCACCCACTCCTTGCTGCGTACGACGCTGCCCGCGACGGGCGTCGACTGCGCGGCGAGCGGGGAGGAGAGCAGGGCGAGCACGGCTAAAAAGGTCACCGGGGCGCCCCGCTGAGCGTCGAGCTCTGATTGAAAATACGGATTTCGGATAGGTCGGGCTTGGCCTCGAGGCCGCGGCCGCGCAGCACGCCTTCCGGACGCTTGACGAGGATGTCGGCCGGGGTCGTGAAGCGCCCGCGCTTTGAGTCGTAGAACAGCTCGCTGGTCGTCAGGTGCGACTTCTCCTCGAAGGAGTCCATCGCAACGGAGGAGGACAGACGCACGTCATGGGACTCCGTCTCGACCTCGCCGGCGAGCGCGGTGACGCGCGAGACGGCCTTGCCCTTCTTGTAGAACTCCATGACGGGCTCGGTCAGATTCGCGATCTTCGAGTCCTCGAGCAGGACCGCGCGGCGGGACTTGAGCGTCCAGGCGGGCTCGCCCTTTTCGGATTGGCTCAAGGTCAGGCCTTCCATGACCTGGCGCCGGTCTTCGCGCGCGTTCTCTTCGCTCTTCTTGCAGGCCGGAAGGGCGAGCGGGAGCAACGCCGCGAGGAGGTAGCGCATCTCACTTCTTCGGGGCCGCGGGCGCGTCGTCTGGCGGAGCCTTCAGCTGGTCCTCGGGCAGGTGCAGCTTGCCT
>JBBQVX010000016.1:0-37163 GCA_038211115.1 Elusimicrobiota bacterium
CTCGGCGACCTGCGCGGCGTCGACGCCGGCGTCGATGAGGTCGCGCAGGCTCGCGCGGACGGCGGAGGCCAGCGCCTTCGGACGCAGCTCGCGCGCGACGCCGATCGACGGGGCGCGGTCGAGCGCCCGGTCGACCACGGCGTCGTGGAACACGGGGTCGGAGACGAGCGCCGCGCCCGGAAAGCCGGCCTCCTCGACGACGGCGGCCGCGAGCGAGTGGAACGTGTGAAAGTGGACGCCGAGCAACGGGATTTCCTTCTCCACCGCGAGCAGGCGCTCCAGCCGGTCGGCCAGGACGCGCGAGGGCGCCACCACGAGCAGGGGCGCTCCGCCCGCGCCGGGCTTGAGCCGGCGGACCTCGGCGGCGAACGCCTCCTCGAGGGCCTCGAACGGGCCGTGCACGACGGTCAAACCGCCCTTCATTCTGCGAGTCTAGCGATTTTGCTAACCTATCCGCCATGGCCCTTCCCACGACCCCTCCGTCGGGATTCCGCGACTTTTTGCCCGACCAGGTCGCCGCCCGTGCGCGCGCCGTCGACACGATCACGCGCGTCTACCGCTCGTTCGGGTTCCAGCCCGTCGCGACGCCCGCCGTCGAGGACCTGTCCGTGCTGACGGGCCAGGGCGGCGGCGAGAACGAGAAGCTGATCTTCAAGATCATGAAGCGCGGCGAGGCGCTCGAGCGCGCGGCCGCGGAGAAGACCGACCTCGCGGACCTCGGCCTGCGCTTCGACCTGACCCTGCCGCTCGCGCGCTGGTACTCGAAGCACGGCTCGCAGCTGCCGCACCCGTTCAAGGCGTTCAACCTGGGCCCCGTCTGGCGCGCCGAGCGCGCGCAGAAGGGCCGCTACCGCGAATTCACGCAGTGCGACGTCGACATCATCGGCTCCGACTCCTGGGGCGCCGAGGTCGAGGTCATCACCGCCATCCTGGCCGTGTTCGCCGCGTTCGGGCTCGACGGCGTGAAGGTGCACCTCAACGATCGCCGCCTCGTCGACCAGGCGCTGGCCGCGGCGGGCGTGCCCGAGGACAAGCGCGGCGCCGCCTGCGTCAGCATCGACAAGCTCGACAAGATCGGCCGCGACGCGGTCATCGCCGAGCTCGCCGCCTCGGTGGGCCAGCCCGCGACCGACGCGCTGCTCAAGACCTTGCTCGTCGAGAACGGCGCCGCGGCCGACCCGCTCGACAAGATCATCGCCGCCGTGAAGGCGCTCGTACCGTCCGCGTCCATCGCCGTCGACCCGAGCCTCATGCGCGGCATGGGTTATTACACGGGGCCGGTCTTCGAATTCCGGCATCCGTCGCTGTCCGGCTCCCTCGGCGGCGGCGGCCGCTACGACAAGCTCACCGAGAAATTCGGCGGTGCCAGCACGCCCGCCTGCGGCGGCTCGATCGGCTTCGAGCGGCTCATGCTGATCCTCGATGAGACGGGCAAGAACGCCGACCACGCCGCGCCCGACGCGGTCGTGACCGTGTTCTCCGACGAGCTGCGCGGCCGCTCGCTCGAAATCGGCGCCGCGCTGCGCGCGAAGGGGCTTTCGATCGACGTGTACCCGGGCGGCGGGAAGCTCAAGGCCCAGTTCAAGTACGCCGACCAGAAGAAGGCCGGCTACGCGATCGTGATCGGCCCTGACGAGGCCGCGAAGGGCGTCATGCAGGTCAAGGCTCTCGGCACCGGCGTCGAGCAGGCGATGACCTTCGAAGAAGCCACCGCCTTGATCGCCGGCAAGCACTGACCGAATGAGCCGGGCGTTCGTCAAAGAAGACGCGCAGGGCCCCGACGAGGATCCCGCCGAGCGTCCCGTCTCCTCCCAGCCCAACTACGTGACGCCGCGCGGGCTCGAGATTCTCCAGAATGAGGAAGAAAAGCTCCTCAACGCCCTCAAGGCCTACGAGGGCGCGCAGGCCGACGACGTCAAAAAAAGAAGGAAGCGAGAGCTCGAGCGCGACCTGCGCTACGTCCGCGCGCGGCTGGAGTCCGCGATCCCCGTCGACCCTGCAAACCAGCCGAAGGACCAGGTCCGCTTCGGCGCGACGGTCGCGCTGAAGCGCGAGGACGGGGCGGAGAAGACCCTCCGGATCGTCGGCGAGGATGAGGCCGAGGAAGGAGGAACGGCGCTCGGCTGGACCGCCCCGTTCGCGCAGGCGCTGTTCGGCCTCAAGACCGGCCAGACGCTGTCTTGGGAGACGGAAGCGGGAGCCGAGACGTGGTCGGTCGTGTCGATTTCCTACTCCGCGTAGGAAACTTTTCCGGGGTCTCGATCGTCTGATAGTATGGACCGATCTGCGCTGGCGGAACTCAAGAAGCTTCTCGACTCGCCCGAGCCTCTCGAGGTGCTGGCCGCCGGGGTCAAGAATCTCGGGGAATGGCGCGCCTGGACGTTTGAGCGCCAGGTGTGGTATCTCCGCAAACGGAACCACATGAGCCAGCGCGAACATTCGCTCCGTTGCGGCGTCAGCCAGCACCGTATCTCCCGCATCGAGGCGGGAGCCGACCTCAAGCTCGGGACTTTGCGAGCGCTGTGGCGGCCGCTCGGCTACGAGCCACTCATCATCCCGGACGCCGCGGATTTTCCAAGGCATCCGAGGCCCTAATGTCGTGGAAATGGCGCGCGCGACATAAGCGCTTGGTCTGGAGCGGGGAAAAATGTCGCGGAGGACATTATCACACGTCGCGCGACCAGGGTCCGGCGCTACATCCGGCGCTACAGCAGACGGCCCTGCGTCTCGGGATTCACGTTGAGCAGATCGAGGTCCTGCGCCGTGTCGATGTCGGCCTGCGTGTAGCCGTCGTCGAGCGGGATCTTGATCGCCTCGCTCCAGTGGCGGCGCACGGCGGCCATCGCGGTATCGTCGCCGACGAGGCGTCCGACCTCGCCGAACAGCTCGCGCGGATACGCGGTCGGGTGGCCCTTGATGGGGCCCTCCGGGCCGGGATGCACGGGAAACGTAAACGACCCCGTCAGTTCGAACTCGGCGATGACGCGCTCAACGAGCCAGGCGGGCACGCGCGGCATGTCGCCGAGCAGGGCCACGACGCCCGGCGCGTCGCTCGGGACCTCGCGTAAGGCGACCTCGAAGCTCGAGGCCTTGCCGGTGGCCCAGGCCGGGTTGAACACGACACGCAGGCGTGGATCGTCGATGCCCTCGATCGCTTTGAGGCCGTCCTCGGCGCCGGCGCCGAGCACCACGATGACCGGATCGAGGCGGGAGGCGAGCGCGCACTCGACGACGTGGCGCAGGACGGGGCGCCCATCGACGGCCGCGAGAAGCTTCGAGGACTGGCCGAAGCGCTTGCCGCGGCCGGCCGCGAGCACGAGGCCGGGAATCTTCACGCCGCCCTTGCGCTGCGCGGGCGACGATCCCGCGGCGCGCGCGCGCGCGGGGCGCCCGCCCTTGCGCTCGGCGCGGACCGCGAGGATCTCGGCGGTCACGGCAAGCGCGACTTCCTCGGAGGTTTCGGCGCCGACGTCGAGGCCCGCCGGCGCCGAGAAAGCGCCGGGGCGCGGCTCGACGCCGCTTTCACGCAGCTCGCCGAGCAGCTTCGCGGCTCGTCCCACGTTTCCCATCAGGCCGACGTAGCGCGCCGGGCTCGGCACCGCGCCCTTCAGCGCGCGCAGGTCGGCGGAATGGCTGCGCGTCGCGATGATGACGTACGTGTCGACGTCGGGACGACACGCGGCCCGCGCGGCGTCCCAGCCGCCCTCCACGAGCTGCCAGCGCGCGCGGTCCCAGCCCTCGCCGTGCAGGCGTCCGGGGCGGTGATCGGCCACGGTGACGACGAACCCGAGCCGGTCCAACAATTCGGCCAAGCGTTTGCAGTCTTCGCTCGACCCGAGGATCAGGGCCTTGCCCATCGGTATCAAGGGATAGCGCAGCAGGCGGCGCACGCCTCCGCGCTGCGCCTCCTCCTCGAGCTCGGGCTCGCCCTCGTGGTAGCAGGCCTTCACGCCGGGATGATCGGGCGGGAAGTGGCGGCGGCGGCCGGCGTCCTCGCCGGATAGGGCGAACTCGATGACGAGGCCCTCGCCGCGCAGCAGGGTCTCGCGCACCTCGCGCAGGCGCTCACGGAGCTCGCCGGTGATCGGCTCGAGCCAAATCTCGGCGCGGCCGGACAGGCCGCCGGGGCCGAAGACCACGTCGTCCTCGGTCAGATCGGCCTCGACGAGGCGCGGGACGCGGTCTTCCATCGCGGCCAGCGCGGCCTCGCGCAGAGTCTCGGGAAGTGCTGACGCGGCGAGCGAGCCCTCGCCGCCGGCCGCCGCGTCGTCGGCGATCACGCAGGAGGCGCCCGGACGCTCTCCGAGCGCGCCGTCGAGGGAGACCAAAGTCGCCAGGACGCCGCGCACGTTCATCGGGTCCCCGCTCGCCAGGTCCTCGAGAGCGCGCAGGGCGGCCAGGACTTCGTGGGGGCGGGGCGCGCTCATTCGCTCGATTTTACATCAATAAAAGGTCGAAATTTTCTACCTTATGCTCATGATCGCCGCTTGTTTTATCCTCCTGATGGCCGCCGGCGCCGGCGCCCAGGACCTCGCCGGCGCGCAGGCCGAGGCCCAGAAAGCCTTGGCCGCGTTCAACCGCACGCCGCAGGCGCAGATCGTCCTCAATCCCGCGAAAATCGGCCCGTCTTTACGATCCCCGACATGGGAACTCGGCGCGCTCATCGCCAGTGACGCCGGAGGCGGCGCGTCCTCGAAGCTGACCGACTCCGAGAAAACGATCGCCCGCGGCGTCTACGGGGACGCGATCGAGCTGGAGTCGGTGCGCGTGGTGTACGCGCCCTCGCCGACGGGCTACCCGATGACCTGGGGCGACACGATCCGCATGCCGCCGAACCGCAGCCTGTCGACCGGCACATTGATCCACGAACTCGCCCACGTGTGGCAGTACCAGACGCGGGGGACCTCCTACATCTCGGATTCCATGCTCAAGCAGACCTGCGCGGTGCTGACCGGCCACGATCGCGACAAGGCCTACGAGTACGCGATCACCGACGGCAAGAGCCTGCTCGAGTACTCCGCCGAGCAGCAGGCCGAGATCATCGAGGACTACGCCGTGTCGAAGACGAAGCACGCCGACCCGCGCTACCAGGCGCTCATCGATCAGATGCGCAAGATGAAGGCCGTCAAAGACCACGTCGACCTTTTCCTGGAGCGCGACTTCGGCCTGCAGCCGCGCAACCAAGCCCCTCCGGTCGGCTGGGACACGCCTTTCAACGGCGAAGCCGGGCGCGTGCCCCAGGTCGAAATCCGTTTTTAACCGGGAAAGCCTTGAAAAGGCGGGGTTCCCCCGCTACAATGCGTGCGTATGGGTCTCGATGAGAACGCGCTGCGCAGCCTCGTCACCTTATTAGAGGAAGACGATCCCGCAAGCCTCGCCTTGGTGCGGCGTAAGATCCTGGGCGTCGGCGCCGCGATCATGCCCTATCTCGACGAGGTGCGCCCCGCCGCCAGCCCCGAGATGGCGATCCGCCTCGAATCGGTGGCCGGCGAACTCCGCTTCCAAGATCTGCGTCGCGATTTCGTGCGCCTCTCCCTCGCCAAGGTCCCGGACCTCGAGGACGGGGCGATGCTGATCTCGCGCTTCGGCTTCGCCGGCGTCGATGGGGCCGTGTACCGCGACTGGCTCGACCGCGTGGCCGCCGCCGTCGCGGCCGAGATGCCGCCCGACGCCGGGATCGGCGAGTCGGTGCGCCGCCTGTCGAACCACGTTTTCCAGTCGCTCGGCTTCGCCGGAAACGAGACGCGCTACTACGACGCCGACAACAGCTATCTTTCGCGCGTCATCGACACGCGCCGGGGCATCCCCGTCACGCTGACGGTCCTGATGCTCCTCCTCGCCCGGCGCTTGCGCCTGCCGCTGTACGGCGTCGGCACGCCGGGCCACTTCCTCGCGGGCTTCAAGGAAGGCGGCTCGTCGCTGTTCGTGGACTGCTTCCGCGGCGGCCAGCTCATGACTTTGCCCGAGGTCAAGCGCATGCTCGTGCGCAACGGCTACGAGTGGCGCCCGGAGCTCGGCAAGCCCGTCGGCTCGCGCGACATCCTCGCGCGCATGCTCCGCAACCTCATCTCGATTTACCAGAAGACGGGAGCCGTCGACCGCGCCGAGCGGCTCTCGACCTTGGTCGAGATCGTCCTGACCGGCAGGGACGCGGACGCGCGATGAAAGCCCTCATCCTGTCTCTTCTCATGGGGCTCGCCGCGACCGCACGGGCCGAGCGTCCGATCAATCCCCCCGCCCCCGAGTTCACGGCCTCCAGCGCGTGGCTCAACGCGACCGGCCTGTCCCTCGCGCGCATGCGCGGCCGCAAGGTCGTCGTGGTCGCCTTCCTAAATCCAACCTCGATCAACTCGATCCGCGTGCTCCCCGCGCTCAAGGCCTGGTTCGACCGCTACGCCCTGTCCCAGCTCATGGTGGTCGGCGTCCTGACGCCCGACCTCAGCTTCCACCGGGAGCCGATCTGGGCCAAGAACCTCATGAAGCGCTACGGCGTCGATTATCCGATCATCCTCGACAGCGACCGCAAGCTCTGGAAAGCCTACGGCAACGACGGCTGGCCCGCGCTGTACCTCGTGGATTCCCGCGGCCGCATCGTCTTCGACCGCCTCGGCGAAGGCGGCTACCAGGAATTCGAGAAGGAACTGCGCGCGGCGCTGGCTGACCTGCCCGGCGCAGACGAGCTTCCCGCCGCGACCGGCGTCGCGGATCCCCCGCGGACCGAATGCGGCGCGATCACGCAAGAGATCAGCCTCGGAGCTCGTTCGGGCGCGCGCAGGTCGATCATCCTCGACAAGGACACCTCGATGCGGCGCTCTCTGATCGTGGAGGCGCGCGACGGCGAGACCGCGTTGCACGGCGAATGGGAGGCGCAGCCCGACGGCATCCAGCTCGCGCAGTCGAACAAGACGCAGTCTTCCTTTTTGCGCGTCGTCTATCACGCCGCGCAGGCGCTGGCGGTCCTCACGCCGGCCCGCACGGGCATCACGCGCGTATTCGTCAAGCAGGACGATCTGTGGCTGCACGAAGGCAACAAGGGCCGCGACATCGAGTTCGACGACGACGGCCGCAGCTTCGTCACGCTCGACACGCCGCGGCTCTACGACCTGACCCGCGATTCGATCCACGCGTCGCACGAGCTGTTCCTGATCCCCGAGCGGCAGGGCACGACGATCCACGGACTGTCCTTCTCCGACGCCTGCGTCGTGACCACTCTGCCGTGAGGAGAGCGGGGGCCGAGATCGTCGCGATCGACGCGCGGCGCGCGCTCATTGCGATGAACGAACCCTTCGCGATCGCCGGGGGCTCCTCGGCGGAGCTCGAGACCGTGTTCGTCCGGCTGCGATTGGCCGACGGCTCCGAAGGGCACGGAGAGGCCTCGCCGTTCCCCGCCTTCAACGGCGAGACCGCGGCGAAGTCGGAGCGCCAGATCCGGCGCGCGGGAGCGCGCTGGCTCGGCTCGGACGCCGCCGCGTGGCGGACGCGCCTGGAGGAACTCGAGGAGCGGCTGCCGGAGCACGCGGGCGCCGCCCGCGCCGCGCTCGGAGTAGCACTCCTCGACGCCTGGACGCGGCGTGCGGGCCTGCCTCTACGGACCCTGTTCGGCGGCGCGACGGATCGCGTCGTCTCAGATGTGACCGTCACGCTCGGGACCGCGGACGCCGCCTACGCCGCCGCGCGCCGCATCCGCGCGCTCGGCGTGCGCGTGATCAAGATCAAGGTCGGTTACGCCGCGCGGGAGGATGCCGCCCGCGTCGCCGCCGTCGCCCAGGCGCACCCGCGCGCCGCGCTCACGCTCGACGCCAACCAGGGCTACGGTCCTTCGCACTCCCTCGAATTAGTCCGGCTCCTTAAAGCGCGGGGCATCCGGCCCGTGCTGTTCGAGCAGCCGGCCGAGGCCGACGATATCAAGGGGCTCATCGCGTTCCACAAGAAGAGCGGCATCCCCGTCGCGGCCGACGAGTCGCTCCGGGGCCGAGCCGACGCGTTGAAGCTGGCGCGCACGGGCGCGGCACAGGTGCTGAACCTCAAGCTCATGAAGATGGGCGTGCTCGAGGCGTGGGACTGCGGCCTGATCGCGCGCGCCTCCGGGCTCGGGGTCATGGTCGGGGGCATGGTGGAGACGCCGCTCGCGATGGGCGCGGCCGCGCATCTGGCCGCGGGCCTCGGCGGCGTGAAGTTCGTGGACCTCGACACGCCCCTCTGGCTCGCGAGGAACCCGACCCGGGGCGTCGTGTTCGGCCGCGGCGGCGTCTACGATCTTTCGGGCGTTAACGCCGGCGTCGGCGTCGTCCCCCTCTGACGCGCCGAAGGAAAAAGAAAGCCCTCCATCGCTGGAGGGCTTTCGAACGCGGCCGGCGGGACGGGTCTTAAGACTCGTACTCGTCGATCTTGTCCTTCACGCGGTCGTACGCGCGCTCGCCCGCCTCGCGCGCCGCGCCGACGCCGTCGGCGACCGAGCGCTTCACGCGATGAGGGATGTACTCCTTGGCCTTCGAGTACAGCTCCTGGCCGCGCTCCTTCGTGTCCCGGCCCCAATCGTTGATGTCCTCGATGAGCTCGCTCCCTTTCTTCGGGGCGAACAGCAGGCCGCACACGGCTCCCAACGCGAAGCCTCCGAGCAGATACGCGAACGACGACGCCTTCTCTTCTTGCTGTTTCATCGGTTTATCTCCTCCCATCGTGGTCCACTTCAACTCGTCGGGACGCATGAAGTCCTGGAGCGGCTTGTGCGCGGATGTCTCGACGCCCCGGTTGTAGGACGGCGCGTCGCTCGCCGGAAACGACTCGGCGATCGCTTCGTCCACCCTCACGTCGTCCTGGAGCTCCTGCCTCGTCTTCTGTCGATGCTTCATTTGCGCTCCTCCTGAAGATGGGTTTAATAAGGAAAGTGTAACGCTGGCCCCGCAACTTCCCCGCAAGGGGCGCGCAAGCCCGGGCCAATTCGAGGTAACGGCCCCGGTCGCCGAGCCGTTACAACATCCCCCTTGACAGATCCCGGAGGGCGCTGTATAATTAATTAACCATACGGTCAGTCAATCAATTATGGCTCGAAAATCCAACCCAGCCGTCCGAGAGCGCATCCTCCAGCAGGCGGAGCACGTCATCCACCTGAAGGGCTACAACCACGCCTGCCTGGACGAGATCGCCGAGGCGTGCGGGATGACCAAGGGCAACTTGATCCACCACTACGGCTCGAAGTCCGAGCTCGCCCTGGCGGTTCTCGATTACAAGATCAAAGAGTTCCAGTCCCGCAAGGTGGAGCCGGTGTGCGCGCAGGCCTCGCCGGAGGACGCGGTGGAGGAGATGTTCTCCGCGGCCGCTCGGGTCTTCGACGGCAACGGCTGCAAGGCGGGCTGCTTCGTGGGCAACATCGCCCTCGAGATGAGCGATTTGGACGAGACGTTCCGGCTGAAGGTCGCCGGTTTCTTCGATGAGTGGGCCGCGGGGCTGTCCGCCTGCCTCGAGCGCTGCAAGTCGAAGGGGTATTTCGACTCGAAGCTGGACGCGCGCGCGACGGCCGAGGCCGTCGTGGCGCTGTACGAAGGCGCCATGATGCTCGCCCGCTCGCGCCGTGACGCGACGGTGTTCGGCCGGGTCGGGAAGGTCGCGAAACAGATTTTGGTGCAGCATAAAGTCGTCTAAAGGAGGACTACTACCATGGGTCCGAAGACTCCCTGCGGCTGCTAAGCCGTCAACTGAACAACCGCCCATGGCCCCCGACGGGGGTCATGGGCGGCTTATTTTCGCCGGCTCCGCTTCGGCCGGAAAATGTTATTCTGCTCCCTACTCAATAGGAGGCCTCAAATGAACTTCGCTCGCGCAACGACCTTGCTCCTCGCCGTGACCATGGCCATGCCGGCCGCCGCCGCGATCTCCCGGGACGACCTGAAGAAGGCGCTCGAGGCCAATCCGGATCTCGTGCTCGCCGCCCTGAAGAAGGCCGACAAGATGAAGTTCTTCGAATTCGTCGTCGAGTCCCAGCGCGAGTATCAGAAGAACAAGGCCGCGGATGAGGCCAAGCGCGAGGACGAGGAGCGCGACAAGGCCCTCAAGAACCCGCTGAAGCCCGAGATCGGCGCCGACGCCCGGACGCGCGGCAACGAGAAGGCCCCGATCACCGTCGTCGAGTACTCCGACTTCCAGTGCCCTTACTGCGGCCAGGGCTACAAGAACCTCGAGCAGCTGCGCAAGATGCACGGCGACCAGATGCGCGTGGTTTTCAAGAACTTCCCCCTGAACTTCCACCCGATGGCCATGCCCGCGGCGCAGTGGTTCGAGGCGCTGGCCCTGCAGTCTCCCGCGAAGGCGTGGACGTTCCACGACACGCTGTTCGAGCACCAGGACAAGCTCGGCGAGGAGTACTTCAAGACTCTCACCAAGGATCTCGGGCTCGACGTCGCGAAGGCGGCTAAGGACGCCAAGAGCGACAAGGTCAAGGACAAGATCGAGGCCGACGTCAAGGAAGCCAAGGCCTTCGGCATCGAGGGCACCCCCGCCTACCTGATCAACGGCGTGCCCCTGCGCGGCGCATACCCCGTCGAGGCGTTCGAGCAGATCATCTCCAAGCTTCAAGCGACGAAGTAGGAGCCGTCCGCTCCGTCCGGAGGCCCGCCGAAAGGCGGGCCTCCTTCTTTTTCGCCCGATTTCTTATTGATGTTGCATTTCAATAAGGGATTGTGGTATCTTTTTCTTGTTGAAACTCAATCTCAATAAGAAATCTCTCGCCCTGGGCCTCATCCTCATCTCGGTTCCCGCGCTCGGCTCGCCACCCCAGGAGCGGCGAGCCGAACGCGTTCGCTGGATCATGGGGACCCTGTGCGAGATCGACGCGCCCGGCGCGCCCTCCGAGGCGGTCAGCTCGGCCTTCGCGGAGATCGAGCGTTGGGACCGGATTCTCAGCCTCTATAAAGAAGAGAGCGAGGCCTCCGCCCTCAACCGCTCGGCCGGCTCAGGGCCGTTCAAGGCGTCCGCCGATTTTTATCAGGCCGTCGCCGCCGCCCTGGACTTCGCGCGCGCCACCGACGGCGCCTTCGATCCCACGATTTTCCCCGTTCTGCGGGGAGGCCCGCAAAAGCTTCCCTTGGTCGGCTGGCGAAAGGTGCGCCTCAACCCCGAGGCGCTCACCGTCGAACTCCCCCTCGCGGGAATGGGGCTGGACTTCGGCGGCATCGGCAAGGGCTGGGCGCTCGACAAAGCCGCCGCGGTCCTCAAAGCGGCCGGCGTGACGCGCGCGCAATTCAACTTCGGCGGTCAAATTCTGACCGTGGGCGCCTGGCCCGTGCTCATCCCCGGCCGGACCGAACCGCTGACGGTCGCCGACGCCTCGGTGTCCGCCTCGGGGAACTCCGAGAAACCCGGCCACATCAAATCTCCGTTCGACGGCCTCCCCGTGCTTCGGGCCGGCTCCACCGCCGTCATCATGAGCGACGCGACGGCCGCCGACGCCTGGTCCACCGCGTTGTTCGTCCTCGGAAAGAACCCGTCCACGTTCCACGGCCGTTCTTTCTTCAATCCTGGCATCCCCGCCGCACCCCCCAAAGGAGGCCGTTCATGAAGCTCGCAATTCTCATGCTCGTCTCGTCGCTCGCCGCGCCCGTCCTGGCGCAGGAAAACCCCAAGCTCGGGGAACTCGAGCGCAAGGTCGACATCCTGACCCAGGAACTCGAGAAGCTCAAGCTGGGGGAATCCGCGGAGGCTCCCGCCGAAAAGGTCCAGCCCGGCTTCTCCCCCGCTTCCTCCAAGGTGTACTTCGCCAAGCCCAGCAAGGTCTCGATCGGCGGCTACGGCGAGTTCACCGTCACCGCGCCCTCCAAGCACAACCAGAAAGGCGACCCGTCGGGACTCAAGAAGCAGGCCGACCTTCGCCGCGGCGTGCTGTACGTCGGCTACAAGTTCAACGATTGGATTCTCGTCAACACCGAGATCGAGTTCGAGCACGGCGGCTCCGGAGAAGGCGACGAGAAGCGCGGAGAAGTCGCGATCGAGCAAGCCTACCTCGACTTCAAACTGCACGAGAACATCGGCGTGCGCGCCGGTCACCTGATCGTTCCGCTGGGCATCGTCAACGAGATGCACGAACCCACCGCCTTCCACGGCGTCAACCGGCCCGCGGTCGAGACGACCGTCATCCCGTCCACCTGGCACGAGAACGGCGCCGGCGTGTTCGGCGACGTCGGGCCCGTCACGTACCGCAGCTACGTCATGAGCGGTTTCCACGCCAAGGGCACCGCCGACCCCAAGACCGACGGCTTCACCTCCGGCGGCCTCCACGGCGGCAGCACCGGCGGCACGAATACTTCGATCGAGGACCTCGCCTGGGCCTCGCGCGTCGACGTGAATCCGCTTCCCGGGGTCAAGGCGGGCGTCGGCCTCTACATCGGCCAGGCCGACCAGGGAGATCTGACCGCCTCGGTGCCGATCACGGTGTGGGAGACGCACGGCGTCGCGCAGTGGCGCGGCGCGTCCGTCAAGGCGTTGTACGCCGAGACGCGCATCGGCAACGTCGACTCGCTGAACATCGCGCAGGGCAACACGGATGCCGCGAAAAATTCGATCGGCCGAAAGATGTTCGGCGGCTACGCCGAAGCGGCGTTCGACGTGCTGACGCTCGTGAAGAACGACAAAGGCCAGGCCCTGTCGCCTTTCTTCCGCTACGAGCGTTATGACACCCAGGCCACGACCCCGACCGCCTTCGCCAAGGACCCGGCCAACAGCCGCGTCGAGTACACGCTCGGCGCGACCTACAAGCCGATTCCGCAGGTGGCCGTGAAGCTCGACCAGCAGTGGAAGCGGAATCAGGCCCGCACAGGCGTCAATCAATGGAACCTCGGACTCGCCTACATCTTCTGACCGTCGTCGTCCTCGCGGGGAGCGCCTTCACGGCGCTCCCCGCGCGGGCGCGCGTTCTGATGCCGCAAAAGACCGCTCTCGCCATCGCCTTCCCCCACGGGAATTACGAGCGCAAGAGCGCCTTTCTCACCGACGCGCAGGCCTCCGCCGCTGAAAAAGCCGCCGGCGCCAAGCTCGAAACGAAGCTCTGGACCTACTACGTCGCCGGCTCGACCACGGCCTACTTCGATTCCCACCTTGTGCGCACGATGAACGAGACGATCATGGTCGTCGTCGGCTCGGACGCCAAGGTCGCCTTCGTCGAGGTGCTTTCCTTCGCCGAGCCCGAGGACTTCATGGCCTCGAAAAAGTGGCTCAAGCAGTTCGAGGGGCGGCCGCTCGACGACGAGCTCGCCGTGCGCCGCGGCCTGCGCGGCATCTCCGGCGCCACGCTCACATCCGAGGCCGCGGCGAGCGCGGTGCGCCGCGTCCTCGCGGTGCACGGCGTCCTCAACGCCAAACCCGCGAAGTGATAGACTCTGCGCGATGAAATACATGCAGACCGGCGGCTTCCAGTTCAATCCGCTGATGCGGATGACCCTGTCCTGGACCTTGCTCTTCGCGGGGGGGCTCTGGGTCACGAACGCCGCCATGTACTTCCAGCGCATGTCGCTGTCGCCCGCCTCGGTGCAGGCCTACTACCTCGGCTCGGCCGAGGAGTACTCCCAGCCGCGCAGCGCCGCGTCTCTGCTCGAGGTCAGCCACGCGCATCTGGCGACCATGGGCGTGATGGTCCTGCTGCTCACGCACCTGGCGATCTTCGCGCCGTGGGAGGACCGCACCAAGAAATGGGTGATCAGCCTCGGCTTCGGCTCGTCGTTCGTCGGCGAAGGCTCGGGCTGGCTGGTGCGCTTCGTTTCGCCCGGGTTCGCGATCCTCAAGATCGCCTGTTTTCTGACTTTTCAGGCCGTCCTCGCCCTGCTCATCGCGGTGCTCGCGATGTTCCTCTATAAGGCGGGGCACCCCCGGCGTCGCGCCTAGACCCGGCTTACAGCTTCTTCGCGTCGGCCTCGAGCTTCTCGAGCGCGGCCGCGTCGTCACCGTCGTACCAGCCGCGCACGCGCGCGTCCGCGTCGATCAGCACGAACTTGGTCGAGTGCGCGATCTTCTCCCCCTCCTGGGCCGCGGCGTTCTCGACCACGGGCAGAAGGAACCCGTCGCGCACGAGCCGGATCAGGTCCGCCTTCTCGCCGGTGAGGAAAAACCAGCGCTGCGGGTCGGCCTTAAACTGCCGCGCGTAGACGTTGAGCACCTCGGGCGAGTCGTGATCCGGATCAACCGTAAAAGAAAGCAGGCCGATCGATTTGGGCAGGCGTTTCTGCAGCCCTTGCATGTTCGCAGTCAGCAGCGGGCACGGCCCCGCGCAGCGCGTGTAGACGAAGTCCGCGATCCACACGCGGCCGCGCAAGGCCCGCGCGTCGAAAGGCGAGGTGCCGTCTACCGTGACCGCCGTCAGGGAAAAATCGGGAAGCGCGCGTTGCGGCTTCGGCGCGGGCGAGCAACCGGGAATAAACAAAAGCGTCATGTAGAAGACAACGCTTAACAACACTGGTAGGTCCTCATCAGTCCTCTGTGTCCTTCTGGGTCTTTACAAAAATATATCCATCGGTTATTCTCTAGCCCTGCTCGAAAACGCGCGCGAGCCGCGCAGCGGATCCGAGCACGAGAACGCTACTAAATGTCATGGAGAAAAGGATGAACACGGCTGCCACGACGCCTGTCACTCCCGCCGGAACGAACAACGAGGACGCGAACGCGACCACGATGCAGGTCCGCAAGCGCGACGGCTCCCTCGAGTCCGTTGACGTCAACAAAATCGTCCGCGCCGTCGCCCGCTCCGGCCAGGGCCTCGAGAACATCGACGTCCTCAAGATCGCGACGAAGACCATCGGCGGCCTGTACGACGGCGCCACCACGAAGGAGCTCGACAACCTTTCCATCCAGACCTCCGCGTTGCTCATCGCCGAGGAGCCCGAGTACTCGCGCCTCGCCGCGCGCCTGCTCGCCACCTACATTCTGAAGGAAATCGAGAACCAGGACATCCACTCCTTCTCCCAGTCCATCGCCGCGGGCGTGCGCCACGGCCTGATCTCCGAGAAGGTCGGCCAGTTCGTGCAGGCCAACGCGCGCAAGCTCAACGACGCGATGGACTTCAATCGCACCGAGCTCTTCGAGTACTTCGGCCTGCGCACGGTCTACGACCGGTACCTTCTCAAGAATCCCGAGACCCGGGAGGTCATCGAGGCGCCCCAGTACTTCTTCATGCGCGTCGCCTGCGGCCTCGCCGACACCGTGCAGGAGGCCGTCGAGTTCTACAACCTGATCTCGCGCTTCGAGCACATGCCGTCCTCTCCCACGCTCTTCAACTCGGGCACGAAGCACCCGCAGATGAGCTCGTGCTACCTCCTCGACTCCCCCGTCGACGACCTCGAGGCGATCTACAACCGCTACACCGACATCGCGTTGCTCTCGAAGTTCTCCGGCGGCATCGGCGTCAGCTACTCGCGCGTCCGCGCGCGCGGCTCTTTGATCCGCTCGACGAACGGCCAGAGCAACGGGATCATCCCGTGGCTCAAGACGCTCGACTCCTCCGTCGTCGCCGTCAACCAGGGCGGCAAGCGCAAGGGCGCCTGCGCCGTCTACCTCGAGACGTGGCACGCCGACATCGAGGAGTTCCTCGAGCTGCGCGACAACACGGGCGACGCCGCCCGCCGCGCGCACAACCTGCACCTCGCGCACTGGATTCCCGACCTGTTCATGAAGCGCGCGGAGGAGGACGGCGTCTGGTCGCTGTTCGATCCGAAGACGATGCCCCAGCTCACCGACCTCTACGGCAAGGCGTTTGAAGAGGCCTATCTCGAAGGCGAGGAGAAGAAGCTGTTCGTCCGCCAGGTCAAGGCGCGCGAGCTGTACGCGCGCATGATGAAGTCCTTGGCCGAGACCGGCAACGGCTGGATGAACTGGAAGGACGCCTCGAACCTGAAGGCGAACCAGACCGGCTCCCCGGCGAACGTCGTGCACTCCTCGAACCTCTGCACCGAGATCATCGAGGTCACGAGCCAGGGCGAGACCGCGGTCTGCAACCTCGGCTCGATCAACCTGAGCAAGTACGTCGAGGACGGCCGCTTCGACTTCGCGAAGCTCGCGGCGAACGTCCGCACCGCGGTCAAGTACCTCGACCGCGTCATCGACATCAACTTCTACCCGACGTCCGCCGCGAAGGCCAGCAACTCCAAGTGGCGCCCGGTCGGCCTGGGCGTCATGGGCGTGCAGGACGCGTTCTTCCAACTCGGCTTCCCGTTCGACTCGAACGAGGCCCGCGAGCTGTCCAAGAAGATCTCGGAAGAGATCTATTTCCACGCGCTCTCGGCGTCCGTCGAGCTCGCCGCGGTGAAGGGTCCCCACCTGGCCTTCCCCGAGACGAAGGCCGCGAAAGGCGTGTTCCAGTTCGAGCTGTGGGGCGTGACCCCGACGGACATGACGCGCTGGGAGAAGCTGCGCACCGAGATGATGAAGACCGGCCTGCGCAACTCGCTGCTGCTCGCGATCGCTCCGACCGCCACGATCGCGTCGATCGTCGGTTCCTACGAGGCGACCGAGCCGCAGATCTCCAACCTGTTCAAGCGCGAGACGCTCTCGGGCGAGTTCCTGCAGGTGAACAAGTATCTTTGCTTGGAGCTGAAAAAGCTCAACCTGTGGAATGAAGAAATGCGCGCGCGCATCATGATGGCCGAGGGCTCGATCCAGGACATCGCGGAGATCCCGGAGAACATCCGGGCGACCTACCGCACCGTCTGGGAGATCCCGATGCGCTCCTTGATCGACATGGCCGCCGACCGCGGCGCGTTCATCGATCAGTCGCAATCGTTGAATCTGTTTATGGAAAGCCCGAACATCGGCAAGCTCTCGTCCATGTACATGTACGCGTGGAAGAAGGGGCTCAAGACCTCGTACTACCTGCGCTCGCGTCCCGCGACGAAGATCGCGAAGACGACGGTCGCGGCTCAGGTCTCCAAGCCCGAGCCCGTCGCCGCCCCGGCCGTCTCGGACGCGGCGGCCGTCGCGTGCTCTCTCGAGAATCCCGAGAGCTGCGAAGCCTGCCAGTAAGAAAATAACACGCAACGGGCGGGAACCTTCGGGTTCCCGCCCGTCGATTTTGGCGTATACTGTAGACGCGCCTTTTTTCCAGGAGACCCCGCCCATGATCCTGAACCCCGGCTTCAACCTGACGCTCCGCCCGATGAAGTACCCCGTGTTCTTCGAGATGTATAAGGCCGCGATCAAGAACACTTGGACCGTCGAGGAAGTAGACTTCTCGCACGACGTGTCGGATCTCAAGGCCCGCCTCTCCGCTCCCGAGCGCCACCTCATCCACCGCCTCGTCGCGTTCTTCGCGACCGGCGATTCGATCGTCAGCAACAACCTGGTTCTCAATCTCTACAAGCACGTCAATTCTCCCGAAGCGCGGATGTACCTGTCCCGGCAGCTGTTTGAAGAAGCCGTGCACGTCGAGTTCTATCTGACCTTGCTCGACACCTACATCCCCGACCACGCCGAGCGCGAGAAGGCCTTCGCGGCCATCGAGAACATCCCCTCGATCAAGCGCAAGGGCGACTTCATGCACAAGTGGATCTCGTCGATCAACACGCTCGACCGCACGGAGACGCAGGAGCAGAAGCGGCAGTTCATGATGAACCTGATCTGCTTCGCCTCGTGCGTCGAAGGCCTGTTCTTCTTCGCCGCGTTCGCCTACGTCTACTTCCTGCGCTCGAAGGGCCTGCTGAACGGATTGGCGGGCGGCACGAACTGGGTGTTCCGCGACGAGTCGATGCACATCGCCGCCGCGATGGAGATCATCAAGACGGCCCGCGCCGAGGACCCGACGCTGTTCTCCCCCAAGATGGAGCAGGACGTCGTCGAGATGATGAAAGAGGCGATCGAGTGCGAAATGGGCTTCGCCGAAGACCTCCTGGGCGGCGGCATCGCCGGCCTCACGTCCAACGGCATGCGTCAGTATCTCCAGTGCGTCGCCGACCAGCGCCTTGCGAACCTCGGCATCAAGCCCGTCTACGGCTCCAAGAACCCGTTCAACTTCATGGAACTCCAGGACGTGCAGGAACTCGCCAACTTCTTCGAGCGCCGCGTGTCCGCATATCAGACGGGCGTGACGGGCGCGGTCGCGTTCTCCGAAGAATTCTGATCCACAAAGGTGTCAGGCCTAACGGTTTAACCTTTTCAAACCGTTAAAGCGTTAGGCCTGACACCTTGACATACCTGATACTGGACTAAAATAGTCGGGTATGTTACAATCGGCCATGCCCGCCACACGGTCCCGCGCCTTTGACGCCATCAAGGTCGGGAACACGCCCCTGCTCGACGTCTCCTACGCCTTCCCCGAGCTCGGCGACAAGGTCAAGATCGTCGCCAAGGCCGAGTGGGCCAACCCCGGCGGCTCGGTCAAGGACCGCGCCGGCTATTTCATCATCAAGGACGCGCTCGAGACCGGCAAGCTCGACGGCAAGGTCCTGCTCGACTCCTCCTCCGGCAACACCGGCATCGCCTACGCGTGGCTGGGAGCGCGCCTAGGCATCAAAGTGGCGCTCGCCGTGCCGGGATCGATCGCCAAGCACCGGCGAGCCATCCTCGAGGCCTACGGCGTCGAGCTGTTCTTCACCGACCCCCAAGAAGGCTCCGACGGCGCGATCCGCGAGGTCCGGCTCATGCTGAAGGCGGAGCCGAACCGCTACTGGTACGCGGACCAGTACTCGAACCCCATGACCTGGCGCGCGCATTACGAGACGACGGGCCCGGAGATCTTCGCTCAGACCGAGGGCAAGGTCACGCACTTCGTCGCGGGCCTCGGCACGAGCGGCACCTTCGTCGGCGCGGGCAAGCGCCTGCGCGAGCTCAAGCCCTCCGTACGCTTGGTGTCGATGGAACCCGACGGCCCCATGCACGGCCTCGAAGGCCTCAAGCACATGGAGACCTCGATCATCCCCGCGATCTACGACGACGGCGTGGCCGACAGCCGCATCCAGATCGCGACGGAGGAGGCCCAGGAGACGGCGCGCGTGCTCGGCCGCAGCGGCCTCCTACTCGGGCCCTCGGGCGGCGCCAACCTCGCGGCCGCGCTGCGCCTCGGACTCGACCTGAAATCTCAAGGCCGCGAAGCCGTCATCGCCACCGTGTTCGCCGACTCCGGCGAGCGGTACCTGGGCGAGAGGTTCTGGACGTTATGAGCCTGCGCCTCAACCGCGCGGTCGAAGAGATCGCGGCGGCCACCTGCCTGAAGGCGTTTCCCGAGGAAGGCTGCGGCCTCCTGATCGGGCCGATTCCCGGCGACTTCGACCGCATGGGCCGCGAGGTCGAGGTGGACGAGGCGCGGCCGCTCCCGAACGGCTGGGATGCTTCGCCGAAGACGAACAAGTACCTGATCGACCCCAAGACCTTGGCGAAGGTCGAGGCCGAGCTGTCCGGCACCGGGCGCGGGGTCGTGGGCTTCTTCCATTCGCACCCGACCGTGCCCGCGTGGCCGTCGCCGTTCGATCTGACGATGGCGATGCCGTGCTGCAGCTACTGGATCCTGCAGGTGCGCGACAGCAAGGTCGTCGATTCGAGGTCGTGGCAGCGGACCGAGGACGGCCGGTCGTTCGTGGAAGAAGAGATTTTTCTAGAGGGCTAAATGAGCATTGAAATCAGACTGCCGACGGCGCTGCGGGCGTTCGCGGATAAGCAGGAGAAGATCACGGTCGCGGCCACGACCGTGGGCGGCGCCTTGGACGAGATGTTCAAGAAGCACGACCGCCTGAAGCAGCAGATCATGGGCAACGACGGCAAGCTTCGCTCTTTCGTCAATGTGTATATCAACGACGACGACGCCCGAGACAAGCAGGGCCTCGCCACCCCGGTGAAGGAAGGCGACACGATCCTGATCGTCCCCGCGATCGCGGGCGGCCGCTGAGCGCCATGCCCGAGCTCGAGCTCACGAAAGCGGAGCTGGCCCGCTACGATCGCCACCTGATCATGCCCGAGGTCGGTCCCGAGGGCCAGAAGAAGCTCAAGAACGCGGCGGTGCTGTGCGTCGGCGCGGGCGGCCTCGGCTCGCCGCTGGCGCTGTATCTCGCCGCCGCGGGCGTGGGGCGCATCGGGATCGTCGATTTCGACGTCGTGGACGAATCGAACCTGCAAAGACAAATCATCCATGATACGCCCTCCGTCGGGACCTCGAAGCTGGCCTCGGCCAAGAAGCGCCTGACGGCGCTCAACCCGTTCATCACCGTCGAGACGCACGACATGCGCCTGACGAGCGCGAACGCCGTCGAGCTGTTCAAACAATACGACGTGATCGCCGACGGCACCGACAACTTCGCCACGCGCTACCTCGTCAACGACGCCTGCGTCCTGACCGGCAAGCCGAACGCGTACGGCTCGATCTTCCGGTTTGAAGGACAATTGGCCGTGTTCGGCCTGAAAGACGGTCCCTGCTACCGCTGCCTGTACCCCGAGCCCCCGCCCCCCGGCCTCGTGCCGTCGTGCTCGGAGGCGGGCGTCTTGGGCGTCCTGCCCGGCGTCATCGGCACGATGCAGGCCATCGAGGCGCTCAAGCTGATCCTCGGCATCGGCCGCCCGCTGTCGGGCCGCCTGATGCTGTACGACGCGCTCGAGCAGAGCTGGCGCACGCTGAAGGTGAAGAAGAATCCCGCTTGCCCGGTGTGCTCGGAAAATCCGACCATTACCAAGCCGATCGACTATGATGAATTCTGCGGTCTGAAGGAGAAACCCGTGTCCACCATTCCCGAAATTTCCGTTCAAGATCTCAAGGCGAAGATCGACAAGAAGGACAAGTTCGTTCTCTTGGATGTGCGCGAGCCTCACGAGTACGAGATCGCGAAGATCCCCGGCTCCACGTTGATCCCTCTTGGAAAACTCCCCGAGCGCTTCGGCGAGCTCGACAAGGGCGCGAAACTCATCGTGCACTGCAAGATGGGCGGACGCTCCGCGAAGGCCTGCCAGTTCCTGCGCGAGAAGGGCTACGACGCGACCAACGTCACCGGCGGCATCAACGCCTGGTCGGAGTCGATCGATCCGTCGGTCCCCCAGTACTAGCATGCGCGGCTGGAGCCTCGAGCGGCAGGTCCGCTTCGTCGCCGGCCTGATCGTGCTCGCCGGCACGACGCTGGGCCTCATGGTCGATTTCCGCTGGCTCGGCCTGTCGGCCTTCGCCGGCCTGGGCCTGACGTTCTCGGGGCTGACCGACCTTTGCGCGATGCGCGCGCTGCTAGCCCGGATGCCGTGGAATAAGGCCGGGTAGGAGCGGATGCCGGAGCTTCCCGAAGTCGAGACCGTCCGCCGGGTCCTGCAGGAGCGCTACGCGGGCCGCCGGGTGACCGCCGTGGCGCTCGGCAAGCCGACGTTCTACCGCGCGCCGCCGCTGTCGGCGATCAAAATCCTCACGGGCGGAGTCATCGAGGCCTTCAAGCGTCGCGGGAAGTATCTGATCGTCGTCATGGAGGGGCGCGGCGAGGTGGTGTTCCATCTCGGCATGTCCGGCCGCATCACGGTCGGAGGCGAGAGCCCGCATGTCCGCTTCCAGATGTGGATCGGCACCGAAGCCGTGCGCTTCCACGACTCGCGGCGCTTCGGCCGTGTCGGCTGTCCGCTGCCGAAGCTCGGCCCCGAGCCGATGGGTCCCGAGTTCACGGCGGACTACCTGTGGAAGATCCTGCGCAAGCGCACCGCGCCGGTGAAGGCCCTCATCATGGACCAGAAGCTGATCTCGGGGCTCGGCAACATCTACGCGACCGAGGCCCTGCACGCCGCCAAGGTGCGCCCGGGCCGCGCCGGAAAATCGCTCAGCCGCGCCGAATCGGACCGGCTCGCCGCCGCCTGCAGCGACATCCTGAAGATCGGCGTGGAGTCCGGGGGCGCCACGCTCGACGACGAGGCGTTTCTCGACCCGCTCGGCCGCCCGGGGCGCATGCAGATGGGCGTGATGGTCTACGGCCGGAAGGCCTGCGGGACCTGCGGGAAGCCCGTCATCGGCACGCGCAAGAGCATCGGCGGGCGCGCGAGCGCCTACTGCCCGTCCTGCCAGAGTTAGGCGCCGGCGTCTAGCGGCGGCCGCGAAGCGCGTTGTCGAGAGTCGAGCGCGCCGCGCGCGCTCTCAGGGGAACCGGCTCGCGGCGCTCGTAGAGGTACATCGCGGTCAGGATCGCGGCGGGCACGGCGGCCAAAAGGGTGATGGTCATCGGGGTTCTCCGGGAATGATCGCGTCGACGTGAGGATAACCCCTAAACCTTGCGGCGTCAAGGGGTGAAGCCCGCCCCCGCCCCACGGCGCGCGGCCCCCCCTCAGAGGCCGCGCGCCGCCGCGAATCGGTTACTTGACCTCGATCTGGTTGTCCACGGACCGGACGCCCTTCACGTCGCGGACCACCTTCTCGGCGAGGTCCCGCTCGGCCGCGCTGTCCGCGGTCCCGTGCAGGGTCACGGCGCCGCGCTCCGTGTCGACGTCGGTGTTGAAGGCGCTCGTCGCGCGGTGCCCGGCCAAGGCCGCCTTGACCTTGCCCGTCAGCATCGCGTCGCCGATGTTATTGACCACGGTGGTGCCGGCGCCCTCTTCAGGATGCCGGTCGGCCTCGTCGCCCTTGACGACGAGGCGGTTGTTCACGCTGCGGACGCCTTCCACTTCGCTGACGTAGCGCCCGGTGAGGTCCTTCTCGGCCAAGGTGTCGACCTCGCCGTGGAGCGTCACGATCCCATTCTTCGTCTCCACGTGGGTGCCGACGGCGCTCACGTTCTTATGGGTCGCCAAAGTGCTCTTGACCTTCGTGGTGATCCAGCCGTCAGGCTTGCGCGAATCCTTCGCGCCGGCGCCGACCGCCAGGCACAGCATGCAAACGGCGGCCGTCAGAGTCGTCGAGTTGTTCTTCATTTGCTTCCTCCCGCGCCGCGTACGGGCCGCTGGCGCAAGAATAACACCGCTCCGCGCGGACTTCCATGGACGGGCGGCAAAGGGATTATGAACAGGTTATGTCTTCACCTGGAGTTTCCTTGACGGAAGCGGAATTGCGGGCTACCCTCGATTCTAAGGAAAACGTATGCCGCCTACACCCTTGTTCTTGAGCGCCGCGAGGATCGAAGCCCTCGCGGCTTTTCGCTCCCTGGAGCCCGACGCGGTCACCTTGCACCTCGCGGTCGACGGCGGAGGCCTGTATCCGTCGGCGTTCAACAAGCTCGCGGCCGACGCGCGCCGCGATCCGGCGATGAAGCCGCTCGTCCGCGACCTCGACCGCATCGAGAAGTACGTCACCTCCGAGTTCGTGCCCGGCCCGCACCGCATGGCCGCGGTGTACTCCTGCGCCAAGCGCGGCCTGTTCGAGACCTTCGCTCTGCCCCAGCCTTTCAAGAGCTCCCTGTCCGCCGGAACCTCGCTCGACCTGCGCCCGCTGACGGCGCTCGGGAGCCAGTACCTCCGTTTCGTCGTTCTCCTGGTCGGGCCGAGGAAGGCCCGCTTCATCGAGCTGCACATGGGCCATGTCCTCGAGCTCGCCGACATGGAGGGCGACTTCAGCGGAGTGGACGGCCTCGGAGCGGTCGCCTCGCGCGCCGCGACGCTCGCCCGCGAGCGGCGGTGCGACCGCCTCATCCTGGGCGCGCCCGCCGATCTCGAGGCCGCCTTGGTCCCCCTGCTCGACCCCGCGCTGCAGAAGGATCTCATTGTCGAGCCCGTGCTCGGCCCGGAGCGCCCGGCCGAAGCGGTGCTCGAGCGCGTCCTGCACAACGAGCGCCAGGCCCGGATGGTCCGCGAAAGCGTGCTGGTCCACCGGCTGCTCGACGAGGCGCGCCAAGGCGGCGCCGTGACCGGCCTCGAGGCCGTCGCGTCCGCGGTCCAGCAGGGCTGCGTGTCACGGGTGCTCGTGCGCGACGGCTACGCGAAGATGGGCCGAGCCTGCCCGAAGTGCGGGCACCTGTCGGTGGCCAACCGCTCCTGCCCGTGGTGCTTCTGCGCGACCGACTCGGTCCTGGATCTGGTCTGCGAGCTGGCCGACAAGGCCCTCGCCGCGGGTTGCGAGCTGTACCGCATCATGCATGACACCCGCTTCGACGGCATCTGCCGCATCGGCGCCGAGCTCAAGGTTCCGGTCGTCAAGCCCGCCGCCGCGCCGACGGCCCGCGCCTTGCGCGGCCATTTCGCGATGAAGGACGGCAAGCCGTCACCCCTTCGCCCGCGCTAGCGCGCGTTTAGACCGGCTCGCGGCCGTAATAAGGGAGGCCCGCGAAGTCCGCCGCGGATGAGGCCGCGCGTGCGCCGTCCTCGGCGTCGCGGGCCCAGTACAGCTCGAGATCGCCCCCGTCGAAGCGGCGCAGGCACACCACGTACGTCCGCTTGATCGCGCCGACGAGCATGCGGCGCCGCTCACGGCTGACCAGAATGACCGCGCGGAACTCGTCGAGGTCCCACGTCGCGTTGCCGCCGACGGAATGCCCGCCGACGCCGAGGTAGCGCGCGACCATGCGATGATCCCGGTCGAGCACGACCCGGGAGCGCCCGCGCAGAAACAGCCAGCCCGACGCGACGAACGCGCCTCCCAGCACGAAGCGCACGCAGGGAACGATGAGCGGGGCGGGGCTCTCCCCGACGTAGGCGGCGATGACCGTCGCGAACGTGAAGAACATCTCCACGACGCCGAAGCAGACCAAGGCCAACCCGGCCAAGGACGCGGTCGCGTCGGGTTCCTGTCGAATTTCGAGGCGGGAGCGGCTCGTCTTGATCATCTCGGTGTGGGAGGGCTTCGACTCAGTGTAGCCCCGCCCCCGTCGAGCGTCAAGACCTAATGGACGTCGGTCCCGTCGGGAATAGGCCCAAAGACCCCTGTGGCGAGCCGCTCGGCCGCCTATCCTTTATAAGGATGAAGTTCTCATGGCTTTTGGCCGCCTTCACAGCGCTCGCCTCGCCCGCCCGGGCCGGGACGGTCGCCGCCGCCGAAGCCGGGGAGGCGTCCTTGGTGCCCAGCCTCGGCCCCTTTTCATCGCCGCTGACGGCCGGCGCGTTCACGCCGGCTTCGACGCCGGGCCTCGTCCCCATGCTCGCCGCTGCGAACTTCACCGCCCCGAACCTGGTTCCCGTTCCGGCGGCCCTGACCCCCTCGGCGCTCGTCGCGGTCAAACCCGCCCCCACGGCGGGCGCGCAGGCGACCGCCGTGCCCGTGATACCGGCCGCGCTCACGCCGGCGCTCTCCGCCGCAAGCGAGAGCAAGCCGGATCAGGAAAACACCCGGCACGACGGCGCGGCCATGTTCGACGGCGCCATGATGCCCGCCAAGCTGAAGGACTCGCTGTCCTTCATCCGCGAACCCGGCCCCGACGGAATGATCTCCGTGCCGTACGGGCGCCAGGACTGGGTCTTGAAGGCGTCGCCGTTCGCCTACGAGTCGTTCGCGTCCGCAGCCGCCGAGCACCGCGCCGCCGTACGGACCGCCTCGCCGGACGCGGACCCCGCCGGCCTGAAGGTCTCCGCCTCGTACTCCGCGATCCTCCAGACCGCCGGGGTCAAAGTTCTGCCGACGCAGTACGCCGGGCGCGACGGGATTACGGCCATCGGCATCCTGATCGTGCCGGACGCGAGGGGCCACCGCCTCAACCGCGTCGCCGCGCGCCTGGCCGCCGCGGGCGTCAAGATGATCTTCTCGCCGCGCGTCGCCGCGTCGAACCCCGCGCGCTTCGAGCTCACGAACACGGAAGTGTTCCTCTTCATGCCCAATCTCGACCTCGGCTTTCCCGGCGAGGCCCTGCGCCACGAGCTGCGCCACTTCGGCTTCTTCAAGGGCCTGCTGCGCGGCCGCGTGAGCCTGCTCCACGCGTACTTCACGCCGAAGCCCGGCCGCTTGACCGCCGACGACGCGCGCGCGTACGGCGAGTACTTGGCCTTGGAGGAGGTCGCGACCTATTCGCATCAAGTGCGCGCCATGCTGCGGATCGTCGCGGCGAACCCCACGCCTGATGGACTCAAGGAACTCCGCGAGCAGCTCGCGGTGCTGCGCGAGGTTGCGCGCATCGCGCGCGGCCTGATCGCCGAGGCCAAGGCCGAGTCCGAGGCCGGCACGGCCGTCCTGTCCTCCTCGCCGATCGGAGACGCCACCTCCTTCCTGAACGTCGAGCTCGCCCGCGGGCGCCTCGCGCTCGGGGTCAAGCCGCACGAGGTCGCGGGTGAATACTCGACCGCCTTGGCGCTCAAGCGCCGCCTGGCCGCCTGGGAGGTCCTGCTCGACGCCCTCGAGCCGGCGGCCTCCGCGCTTGGGGCCGCGCTTGAGGGCTCGCCGGACTGGAAGTCCCTCAGGACGCGCGGGGACGCCTTGACCGCCGCGATCACGCGCGGCGAAGCCGCCTGGCGTTGACGTAACCGCGCGCGCGGGCTACACTCCCGGCCATGGACGAATTCGTCGCCGAGCTGGCGGCCAAAGGCCTGCTCACCCCGGAAGCCGCGCGCCGCGTCGCCGAGCTCGACGCGCGCGAGCGCCTGCCGCTCGCGCGCGAGCTGCACGCGCTCCTCTACCTCGGCGCAGCCCTGATCCTCGCCGGCGTCGGCGCGACGGTGAAGGACCGGCTCGACCAGATCGGCCCGGCGACCATCCTCGCGGTCCTGGGCCTGGGTGCCGCGGCCTGCCTCGGCGACTGCTTCCGGCGGAGCCCGCCGTTCGCGCCCGGACGCGTCGCGGCGCCGACGGCCGCCTTCGACTACGTCCTTTACCTCGGCTGCGGGCTGGTCGGCATCTTCTTCTCGTATCTCGAGTGGAAGTGGAAGCTGCTCGGCTCCTGGTGGGACCTCTACCTGTTCGGCTCGGGCCTGTTGTTCGCGGCGCTCGCCTATCGCTTCGACAATCGCCTCGTGCTCGCGACGGGCCTCATGAACCTCGCCGCGTGGCTCGGCCTGCGCACGAGCCGGTGGGATCCCTTCGACGCTATGGGCCGAGGCGGAAGCATGGACGGGCTTACGACGCGGCTCGCGCTGACCGCGTACGGCGTCGTCCTTTTCGGGCTCGGGGCCGCCGCGCGCAAAGGCGAGCTCAAGCCCCACTTCGCCGACACGTACATCACCCTCGGCGTCCATCTCGCGCTGATGGCCCTGCTCTCCGACGCGCTGCGCTTTTCGGCGCCCCAGTTCTGGACCTTGATGGTCGCGTGCGCGGCGCTCGGCGTCTGGTCCATGCGCGAGCGCCGCTTCGACACGTTCGCGGCCGCGGTCGGCTACGCGTATATCTCCGTGCTCTCGAGCCTTCTGCACGCGGTCGGCTGGAACGACTTCAATACGGGGCTATGGACGATCATCATCAGCTCCGGCTCCGTGCTGGCCGCCCTGCTGTGGGCGCGCGCGCGCTTTCGCGAGGCGGTCTCTTGAGGATCTTCCCGCCCGAGGCGGAGGAGCGCGCGTTCCGCCACGAGCGCCTGCGGGCTTGGCTCTCGTCCGGCCTGCTCGCGCCGGACAAGGCCGTCTCCGCCGCCGCAGTCGCCGGGGAAGCGCCCACGCACGCGGCCTGGCCGCTGCGCGTCCTCCTCTTCGGCTTCGCGACCCTGCTGCTCGCGGCGGTGTCGGTGCTGGCGCTCAAGGACCTCCGGGGCCGCGTCGACTCGGCCGTCGTCGCCTGGATGCTCGCGGGCGGCGCGATCGCCGCGGCGGAGGCGATGATCCGGAACCTCAAGCTCCGCCGCTTCGGCGCGGAGGAGGCGCTCGTCTGCGGCGCCGCGGTGCTCGCCGCATACGGCGCCGAGAGGCTGCTCTCGAACGGCTCGCGCTGGCACTTCTCGATGATGATCTTCTCCCTGTTCCTGGCCGGCGGCGCGTCCGCCGCCTACCTGCGCTACGGCTACCGCCTGGCCACCTTCGGCGCGGCCATAGCGCTCGGCGTCTTCGTCGGCTCGTTCGAGTACGACGAGCGCGCCACGCGCGTCGGGCTCGCCGCGCTGTACGGCGCCCTGCTCGCGGCCGCGACCCTGTGGCCGGACCTGCCTCGCCGCGAGCGCGAGCGGCTCGAGATCGTCCGCTTCCTTCTCGCCCTGTCCGTGCCGCTGTGCCTGAATCTGAAGCTCGAGCGCCTCACGGGAGGCTGGCACGGAACGCCGGCGACCGACGCGTTCGGCCTCGCGACTTTGATCGCGATCTTCGTCATCCCGCTCGCCTGGCTCCACGCCGGCGTGCGCGGGCGCTCGAGGACCATGCTGTGGGCGGGAGGCATCGGCCTGCTCGTCGCGCAGTGCTCGATCAAGCCGTACCTCGCCGTCGCGCGCAACGCCTGGGATCCCGCGGTGCTCGGCCTCGAGCTCGCGGGAGCGGCGCTGCTCCTCAAGAGGTGGCTCGACGCGGGCCCCGAGGGGCGGCGCGGCGCGTTTTCCTCCGAAGCCCTGGGCGACGCCGGCCCGAGCGCGGCCGTGGGCCTCCTCGCGTCTATCGTCGCCGCCTCGCCGTCGTCGGCGCCCTCGGGACCGGGCGCGGACCGCCCGAAAGGCGGAGGCGGAAGCTTCGGCGGCGGCGGCGCGTCGGGCGGGTACTAGGACGCGTCGACGTAGGCGCGCCACAAGCGGCGATAGAGCTCGGGCTCGCCGCGCTTCGAGACGAAGATCTCCGCCCAGCCGCCGCCCGGAGCCGTGTATTCGAGAAACAGGTCTACGCTAGAAGTAGCGGCGGAAGCCGACCGCGCCGTCGAACGCGCCGCCCTCGCTGGGCGCGAACCGCAGGACCGGGGCGACTTCCGCGAAGAACTCGTAGGGCTTGGTCGTGTGGAACAGCGAGACGCCGCCGACGAAACGGATTCCGACGAAGGTATCCGTCTCGGTCTTGACCTTCAGGCCGAGCCCGGCATAGAGCGGAATACGGGTCGCGGGATTCTTGCGCGGGAGAATTTTGTCGAAGTTCTTGAGCAGGTCGACGTTCATCGTGAAGAGTCCGTCGGAGACGCCGAGGTGGCTCTGGACCGCGTAGCCCGGGTTGATCAGGTACTTCGCCGTGACGCCGAACGGCACGCCGAGGACGCCGCCGACGCCGAACTTTTCTCCCGCGGCCGACGCCGGGGCCGCCGCGACCGCCAGGAGCAGAAGCAAAAGC
The DNA here is from genome assembly GCA_038211115.1 of Elusimicrobiota bacterium. GTDB lineage: Bacteria > Elusimicrobiota > Elusimicrobia > UBA1565 > UBA9628 > GWA2-66-18. The sequence goes on from JBBQVX010000016.1 coordinate 28,987, forward strand.
GCGTGTCTCATGCCCATAGTCTACACCAATGAGTTACACGCTCTCCATGGGTTCATCATACTGTTACACGCTACACTGCGCCCGTGACCGCCAAGAGGCCTTCGTTTCTCCTCGCCTTGCTCGCCGCCGGGGCGGCGTGCCGGAGCGTGCCCTACACCAAGCGCTCCCAGCTCGTGCTCGTCTCCGCCTCCGAGGAGACGGCGCTCGGCGAGGGCGCCTACAAGGACGCCCTGTCGAAGGCGAAGCTGTCCACCGACGCCGCGGCCGCGGCCCTGGTCCGCCGCGTCGGCGAGCGCATCGCGGCGGCCGCCGACAAGCCCGACTACAAGTGGGAGTTCAACCTCATCGACGACCCGAAGACCGTCAACGCCTGGTGCCTGCCCGGAGGCAAGGTCGCGGTGTACAGCGGCATTCTGCCGGTGACCCAGGACGAGAACGGCATGGCCGTCGTGCTCGGGCACGAGATATCACACGCGCTCGCGCGCCACGGCTCGGAACGGATGAGCCAAGGGCTGCTGGCCCAGCTCGGCGGCGCGGCGCTCGGCGCGGCCACGGCCGGCAAGTCCGCGCAAACGCAGCAACTGGCGCTCGAGGCCTATGGGGCGGGGGCGCAGGTCGGAGTCCTGCTGCCCTTCAGCCGCGCGCAGGAGAGCGAGGCGGACCACATCGGGCTGATCCTGATGGCCGAGGCCGGCTACGACCCCGGCGGCGCCGTCGAGTTCTGGCGACGTATGGCGAAGTCCTCCGGCGGGGACTCGACCCCCGAGTTCCTGCGCACCCATCCGGCCGACGACAAGCGCATCGAGAAGATCCAGGAGGAGCTCCCGGAAGCCCGGGGTCATCTGAAGAAGCGGCCCTAGAACGGCGCCGGGATTTTGGTAGAATGAGCCTCGATGAGCTCAGGCACGGCCGCGTCGAGCCCGGAAACCTCTTTCGACCTCGCGGCGCTCAACGCCATCCTCGCGAAGTACAAGGAATCCCACCTTCCGAGCTCGCTGTGGCAGATCGTCAACACCGCGACTCCGTTCTTCGCGGTCATGGCCCTGATGTACCTGACCGCGTACCGCGGCTACTGGCCCGCCACCTTGCTGCTGGCTGTCCCGGCGTCGGGCCTGCTCATGCGGATGTTCATCATCCAGCACGACTGCGGCCATGGCTCCTTCTTCAAGTCGTCGAGGGCGAACGACATGGTCGGGGCCGTCCTCGGCGTGCTGACCTTGACCCCTTACACGTACTGGAAGCAGACCCACGCGATCCACCATTCCACGTCCGGCAATCTCGATCGGCGCGGCTACGGCGACATCGAGACCTTGACCGTGCGGGAGTACGCGGCCCTGACGCCGTGGGGACGCTGGAAGTACCGCGCGTACCGCTCGATCCCGGTCCTCTTCTTCATCGGCCCCGCGTTCCACTTCGTCGTCTACCACCGCTGGCCGGGCATCATCCCCGCCGACTGGAAGTCGGAGCGTCGCAGCATCCTCCTCAACGATCTCGCTTTGGTCGGCCTTCTCTGGATCGCGCACAAGACCGTCGGCCTCGGGCCGTTCTTCCTCGTCCAGCTCGCCGTCGGGATCGGCACCGCCATCGGCGGCGTCTGGCTCTTTTACATCCAGCACCAATTCGAGGGGACTTATTGGAGCAAGGACGAGAAGTGGGACGTCGTCACGGCCAGCCTCCGCGGCAGCTCATACTTCGAGCTGCCCCGCGTCCTGCAGTGGCTGACGGGTAACATCGGCTTCCACCACATCCACCATCTCAACAGCCGCATCCCCAACTACAAGCTCGAGAGCTGCATGAATGAGAATCCCGTCCTGCAGAATCCCCCCCGCCTGACGTTCTGGCAGAGCTTCAAGTGCGTGACGCTGACCTTGTGGGATGAAGAGCGCCAGAAGCTCGTCGGCTTCAAAGCCGTCGCCCTCTAAAGAAGAGCTCCCCCTTACTTCTTGTTCGGATCGGGGGCGGCGGGCATTCCGGGGATATTGGGCATGCCGGGAACTCCGGCCAGCGCGGCCGCCGCGGCCGCATCCTTGTCCGACATCGGGGCGGCGCCCTTGGCACCGGGAGCCGCGGCCGCGCCGCCGCCGTTTCCGCCGCTGAGGCCTCCGCCGGACAAGCCCACGCCCGAACCGCCATTGAGGCTCGAGCCGCCGCCGAGGCGCGGCTGCTTGAACGCCTTGTACACGGGCTTCGCCGGCTTCGCGGGCGTCGTCGCCGCGGCCGTGACCTGCACCGGGGGAGCGGCGGACGCGGGCGGCGGCGCGACCACGGGGGCGGTCGACGGCGCGACTTTCCTGGGCGTGCGCATGTTCTCGTCGACCGTGAGCATGATGCTCGAAGCGGACGGGGGCGCGATCTTATCGACGACGATCACGGGCGCCGCCGCCTCGTCGGCGCGCGTGGGGAAGAGCTTGCGGTAGTCCTTCGCGTTCGCGGCGGCCGCCTCGCGGGCCGGGGCGCCTTTGACGTACTTGTAGGCGCCGAAGGCGAGGCCGCCCAGGACGAGCAGGAACAGAATGACCCGGATGGGGCTTATCGGCGCGTCGTCGTCGTCGTCATCGCTCATCGCTGCTTAATTATAGCCGGGCGGCGGAATTAATCAAGGGCGGCGGCGGCTCCGCGCTCGAAGCGCCCGGCCAGCGCCGCGCGCTCCGCCTCGGGCAGGAACAGGGACCAGATTCCGGTCCAGGCCGCGTCCAGCAGGTCCTCCGCCGTGAAGCCCGCGTCGCGGGCCAGCGCCTCATACTCGTGCGCGAGATCGATCCCGAACACGCCGGGATCGTCGGTGCTGAGCGTCACCTTGAGCCCCTCGTCCTTCCACGCGCGCGCCGGATGCTCGCGGTAGGACGCGACGGCGCCGGTGCGCAGGTTCGAGGTGGGATTGACCTCCACGACGATGCCGCGCCGCAGTATCTCCGCGCGCAGGTCCGGGCGCTCGCGCAGGATGATCCCGTGGCCGATCCGGTCGACGCCGATCTCGAGCGCGTCCTCGATCTCCCCGCCGCGCGGCGACTCGCCCGCGTGCGCGGTCAGGCCGAGCCCGGCCGCGCGGCCGCGCCGCAGCCAATCGCCGTACTCCGACAACCGTTGGTCCCCTGGCCCCGCGTCGGCGACGTCGAGGCCGACGACGCCGCGGCCCGCGCGCGCCACGGCGAGGGCCGCCATCGCCTCGTTCGAGTCCCGGTCCACGACGGAAAACGGGCGCAGCAGGCAGAGGATGACGCCGCTGCCCACGCCGAAGTCGCGGCGCCCGCGCTCGAGACCGAGCAGCGCGGCGTCGAGCACGGCTTCCATCGGAAAGTCCTCCGCCTGCTGCAGCGACGGCGCGAAGCGGACCTCGGCGTACAGGATGTTCTGGCGCGCGCAGTCCCTCGCGAGCTCGTACGCGCTGAGCTCGACCGCGTCCGCCGTGCGCAGAAGCGGGTAATACGCGCCGAAGGCGGCCAGCACCGCGCCCAGCGACGCGCGCGGCTGGTCCACCACGACCTTGCGCCGAATTTCCCCGACGCTCAAGCCGCGCAGCGGCGAGCCGGGCGTCGCCTCCGCGAGACGGAGCACGGTCTCGGGCGAAAGCGCGCCGTCGAGGTGCAGGTGCGTCTCGACCTTGGGCAAAGCCGCCGCCAGGCGCGCCATCCTCTCCGGGCCGGGCGGGATCCGGCGGGCGGACTCGCGGAGCTCTTTCGGCAGGGGCGGCGTCATGTCCTCATTTTAACAATTGCGGCGGATTTGAACCGGAGTTGATCCCCCGGGGCTACACTCGGAGGATGAAGACACCTCTCTTGATCGCCCTGTGCGTCTGGCTCGCGACGCCGGGCCGCGCCGTCTCCGACGAACGGAAGGCGCTGCCCCCCTGCTCCAAGGACGCGCCGGCCCCCGCGTCTCCCGGCGAGGTCGTGCGCCTCTTCGAGCTCCACAAGGACCGCAACCCGGAAAACGTCCTCGTTGTCCACACGTACGCCGGCGCCGGCTGCAAGCTGATCGGCTCGATGAGCGACAAGGGGCGTCTCGTCGACATGTACTGGCGCATGAACGCCGGAACCCCGAAGGAGTGCTACAAGCCGACCCACTCGATGATCAAGTCCGAGACCCTCAAGACGCTCGACGTGACCTCCCTGTCGGCCGACAAGACCAAGATCAAGATCGACATCAAGCAGCTCGACCAACTCAAGCACGACCTCCCGTCGCGCGAGGCCGAGGTCGCGCTGAGCGACGGCGCCGACGGCTGCGAGGCGGAGGTCCTTATCCCCCTCGGCAAGGCCGAGGGCGGCGCCGTGCTCCGCATCAAGGAGATCGACGCCAAGGGCAAGTACCGCCTCGGCGTGCCGCGCCGGGAGATCGAGGAACTCGAGCTCAAGGGCGTCGACGCGGCTGATAAGCCGGTCCGCGCCGTCTTTCACGACAAGTAGGTCAGGGCTTGCGCTTGAACGCGAACGGCCCGAACGCCTGCATCACCGGCATCATCTGCATGCGGTTGATGTTGACGTGGCGCGGCAGGGTCGCGGACCAGTAGATCGTCTCGGCGACGTCGTCCGCGGAGAGGGCCTCGATGCCCTTGTACGGCTGCGCGGCCTTGTCGGCGTCGCCGTGGAACCGGACGAGCGAGAACTCGGTGTCGCAGAGGCCGGGCTCGATGTCGGTCACGCGGATGTTGGAGCCGAGCAGGTCCGCGCGGAGGTTCAGCGCGAAGTTCTTCACGAACGCCTTAGTGCCTCCGTAGACGTTGCCGCCGGGATAAGGGAAGTCGGAGGCGACGGAGCCGAGCAGGATCACGTGCCCCTCGTCGCGCGCGACCATGCCGGGCAGCACCGCACGGACGGTGTACAGCATGCCGTTGATGTTCGTCGCGATCATCGTCTCCCAATCCTCGACGTTCCCGTCGACGGCGGACCCGAGGCCGAGCGCCAGCCCCGCGTTGGCCACCGCGATATTGATCTTCGCGAACTCCTTCGGCAGGGACGCCAGCGCGGCCTCGGTCTGCCGGCGGTCGCGGACGTCGAACACGGCCGTATGGCAGCGCTTGCCGAGCTCCTTCTTGAGCGCCTTGAGGCGGTCGGCGCGCCGGCCAGTGGCGACCACCTTCGCCCCCGCCCCGGCGAAGCGGCGGCAGACCGCCGCTCCGAAGCCGGAGGTCGCACCGGTGACGAGCACGGTCAGCGTCTTGGGGTCGAGAGGGGCTTTCATAGTGACCCCGCAATGCTACCAAACGGACGCGGACGGATGCTCAGCGCAGGCCCAGGATGACGGCCATATACTGAACCGACTGCAGCATCAGTCCCACGCCGATCAATCCGAGGCCGACCGCCGCGAGCTGGCGCTCCGGTAGGTTCTCGATCCGGTACTCGATGCGCGGGCTGACCATGCCGACCGCCGTGCTGACGAGCCCGACCGTGAGGCCGATCGTCAGGCCGAAGCCGAGCGAGTCGAGCCGCCGCGTCTCGATCCAGCCGGTCAGCGCGCCCGCGAGCCCGACGGCGGACGCGCGCACGAGCCCCGACTTCCAGGCGCGCGGCCGGTAGACGCGGTCCGAGGCGCCCGAGTCATAGTCGTACGTCGGCGCGAAGCGCATCCGGTACACGACCGACAGCAATAGCGCGTTGAGCAGCCCGAAGACCAGGGCGAACTCCCGGCCGAAGCGGTGCAGGCACGCGAGCCCGAGCAGCAGCCCGCGCGCGACGCCGAAATACGGCAGATGAAACAGCGGGGAACTGCCGTACGTGCGCTGGTGGTAGGCGACGCGCCAGAATTCGAGGGCGAGAATGCCGCCCAACCCGAGCCCCGCCACGACCCCGAAGAACGGCCCGAAGACGGCACCGTAGCCGAAGCCGAAGATCAGCCCGTACGTCGCCGCGCGCATGCCGAGCCCGAGCGGGCCGGAGCGGCCGCCCAGCAGCTCATAGGTCAGGTAGACGCCGCCGAGGGCGTCGCAGCCCGTCCCCGCCAGTCCGCACCATGCGATCGCCTTGCTCGAGAGCATCCATCATTATCGCACACCCGGCGCCGCGGGCCCAAGCGGAAGTAGGGCCTTTAACGCCGCACGCCTAGGACCTTCCTCCGTCGCGCCCCCCGTCCCGGCCGCGCTATGATCGTCCGGATGAGAATCGTCCTGGCTCTGGCGCTGCTGTCGTCCGCCGCCCATGCGCAGACGCTCCGCCTCAACGAACCCGCGCCCGTTCACTCCGTCCAGACGCCGGGCGCGATTGCGTTCACCGCGTCGCCGTTCGCCTTATCCCTCTCGCCGGCGCTCGTCCCGGCCGCCGCGCTCTCCCTCACGGCTTCCGTCGTCCCCGCGCTCGTCCCGGTTCCGGCCCTCGCGGCCGCGTCCTCCGACGAGAAGCCCAAGCCCGGAACGCCCAAGGCCGCCGGCGAACTCAAGAAAGCCGCCGAGGAGTTCCAGCGCCTCGTCGCCGAGCTCATGGGCGGCGGAGCCAAGTCCGAGGCCGCCGCGCTCGAGCTGATGAAGCTCAAGGACGAGCATCTCAACGCCGCCCCCGACTCGAAGAAGACGCGCATTCTCGACCTCAAGCCGATGCAAATTCCCGCCGGCATGCTCGAGGTCCAGGCCAAGGCGCGCGAGCTGCGCGACATGAAGGAGAAGGAGACCGATGCGTGGCTCAAGGAACGCTCGGTGCCGATCATCGAGGACTACAAGGGCCGCAAGCGCCCCGTCGACCATCACCACGAGGCACGCGCCGCGTGGGAGGCCGACCTCGACGAGGCCTACACGCACCGCTACTTCGACGACGAGATGCACGGCCGGCTCAAGGCCCTGCCCCGCGACCAGTTCTACGCGGTGACCCGCGCGATGGGCCTGTTCTACGACCGCGACCAGTTCGGCTCCGGGCCGCACGACCCGAACCATCTGCCCGAGGACGTCCGCAGCATGGCCGACGATCCGTTTCGCAGCGTGGCCTGGCAGGTTCGAAAGCAGGGCGGCTTCGACAAGTCGCCCACACCCTTCGCGGAGTTCCGCTGGGCGCAGTACTTCCGCGAGAGCCTCAAGACCTACCCGACGCGCGCCGACTTCGACAAGGCGGTCGCGGAAGCGATGAAGATCGTCCACGCGTCCGCCGCGAAAGGCCTTCCCGGCTGGAAGCCGAAATAGCCCTAGGCTATTTCTTCTTTTTCCCCTTCTTCTGGCAGGCGGGCGGCAGCTCTTCGCGGTGCTCGACCATGCACTTCATCATTTCCGGCGTGCCGGGATCGGCGTCGGGGCAGACGGACTTAAGAGCCTGCATGCACTCCACGGTTCCGGGCTCGCCGTCCTTGCCGCCTTTCGCGCCCTCGAACTGCTTCTGGCACGGCGGCGACAGCTTGTCGTAGTGAGTCGTCATGCAGCTCATGAACTTGGGCCCGTCGGTGCCGGTCAGGCCGGGGCAAAGCTTCTTCGCGTCGGCGATGCAGGCTTTGTCGTCGTCCTTCATCTTCTCGTGCGTCCCCATCTGCTTGCGGCCGAACTCGGCGCAGGCAGGCGTCACGTCGCCCATGTGAGACCCCATGCAGACGCGGAACTCCGGCGTGCCGGGCCACATGCCGGGGCAATACTTCTTCATGTCGTCGGCGCAGGGGCTCATGCCGGTCTTTTCCGTTTTTCCGAGGCTCGCGGCCGGCTTCTGGGCCTGGCAGTTCGCCATCGCGGCGCCGCTCTGGGTCTTCGCGCAGGCGGCGAACTCGGGAGAACCCGGCGCCGTGCCCGGGCACAGCTTGGCCAGTTCGGTCATCATGCAGCCGCCCCCCATCTGCGAGCGCGCGGGGACGGCGAAAGCGGCGAGGACGGCGGCGGCGGCGAACGCTCGAATGAACATGAGGCCTCCAGGAAAGCGTGCGCGTATCGTATCTAATCGGCTGAAACGAAGGAAGTCGCAAAGCCGCGATTGATCCCTACGCGACCGCCGTGCTATAAAGCCCGATGCCCAAGATAACCCCCTGCCTGTGGTACGACGGGAACGCCGAAGAAGCGGTGAAGTTCTATCTGTCCGTCTTCAAGAACTCGAAGATCTTGAAAGTCGGGCGCTGGACCGAGGCGGGCCGCGAGAAAGCCGGCAAGGTCCTGACCATCGGCTTCAAGGTGAACGGGCAGGAGTACCTGGCGCTCAACGGCGGGCCCGAGTTCAAGTTCACGCCCGCGATCTCGGTCAGCGTGGACTGCAAGTCCCAGACGGACGTGGACGATTCCTGGGACA
>JBBQVX010000017.1:0-35571 GCA_038211115.1 Elusimicrobiota bacterium
CCGGCGTCACCGGCAACACCGGCGTCACCGGCAACACCGGCGTCACCGGCAACACCGGCGTCACCGGCAATACCGGCAACACAGGCAACACCGGCGTCACCGGCAATACCGGCGTCACTGGAAACACCGGCGTCACCGGCAATACCGGGACCACCGGAGTGACGGGCGTGACCGGCGCCAGCGGCAACACCGGAGTCACTGGCGTGACGGGCGTGACGGGCGCCAGCGGCGCGAGCGGGAACACGGGCAAAACGGGGAACACCGGCAATACCGGCAACACTGGTGTCACTGGGAACACCGGCGTCACCGGCAATACGGGAAACACCGGCAACACCGGCGTGACTGGCAATACTGGAGTCACGGGGAACACCGGCGTGACCGGCAACACCGGCGTCACCGGCACGACTGGAACCACCGGCGCCACTGGAGCCACCGGACCCGCGACGGGGCCGGCCGGCGGCGATCTGACCGGCAACTATCCGAACCCGACCTTTAACCTGAACGTGGCGCATACGTGGACGGCGGCGCAGAGCATGAACAGCGTTGCTCTGAACTTCAACAACGCCGGTTCTAACATCGTCTTCGACTACGACATCGGGCACACGAACGGCCTCAACGACGCCAACAAGCTCGGCGGCACCGCGCAGGGCTGGCCGCTGACCGTCAACGCGGGACCGGCCCTCTCTCACGTCTCATTCCCCAACCAGCTCGGCGGCGATCTCATCTTGAAGGCGGGACGTTCAACCGGGAACGGAACCCTCACCGGGGCCAACGCCAATTCCTCGATCCTCTTCCAGACGCCGACTCCCGGCGTGGCGGGGAGTGGATACAACGCGGTGTCGACCAAGATGACGATCCTGCCCAACGGCACCGTCCAGATCGGAGCGTTCGGCGGCATCAACTCGACTCCGACGAGCTACGGCAGCCTCGGCTTGCCTCTGGCGAAGAACGGATACTACGGACTGCTCCTCGGTCAAGCGACGACCAACCCCAACTTGATGTACGACGTCAACGGAAACGGCGGAATCTATTACGAGAGCACGGGGTTATGGCAGTCGTATTTCATTGCGGCCACGCAGCACACCAACATCAACACGTCGGCGGACTTGGGCCAGGCGCTGGGCGTCAACGGCGGTCTGCGGGCCACCGACGGCTACTTCGATACGATCAACACGATCACCGCGGGCGACACGCTCGAGATCAACTATCGGGTGCAGGGCCCGACGAAGATCTGCGCCACGGTCGGCTGCGCGACGTACAGCGCCTACTTCGACACGACCGGCAACGTCGGCATCGGCACCACGGCTCCGTTCGCCAAGCTTCACGTCGCCGGTGGCGTGATCATCGGCGACGACGCCGCGGCCATCTGCGACGCCAATCATCGCGGCGAGATCAGACTCGTGCAGAATCCGAGCGGCGTCGCCTCCGCCGATACCCTCCAGCAGTGCCAGATGCGCAACGGCGGACTCTTGGCCTGGGTCTTGATCGGCGCGGGCGACGATTCTTACCCGGACGGGGCAGGGGGCACCTATCGATACGGCGGAAGCGACGCCGCCGGCCACGCGTTGGCGGCCTGCGCCAACTATTACGGCTCAGGACAATGCTCGGCGGGCTCGTGCGGGGCGATCCAGTATTATTATCACACCGCCGGCACATCGTGTAACTGCGCCAAGGCGATCGGCGAGTATGAGTGGGTCTACTCGAGCAACTTCAATCAGGTCGGACAGGACTACGGCGGCCAGACGACCGACGTCACGGGTCTCCAGTCCTTCGTGCGACGTAAGGATAGCAACAACTGCGGCCCCGACAGCTGGAAGCTGACGCAGTCGTACCTCGGCACGCCGACCCCCGCGCTGCCCTCGCAGTGCTACAGCTACACCTACAACTGGGACACGAACCGCAACATCAACGCGGCCAGCGCCGGCCTTTGCGACAACACCCTCACCGCGGGCTGGTACCGGTTCTTGGGATCACAGGACAACGACATGGTGCCGACCGTGGCCCCGGCCATCAACAAGTGCGGAACCTCGGCGACGGGCTGGGAGAGCGGCGGGGCGCTGCCGACCGCGGGGAATACCCGCGCGATGACGATGTGCTACAACTGGGCCGGCAACCAATGCAACTGGTCGAGCCCGATGCAGGTGACGAACTGCGGCTCCTTCTACGTCTATTTTCTGAATCCGTCGCCGGCCTGCACCCTACGCATATGCACGAACTGAAGCTTTGGGGAGATTCGATATGAAGCCGCAACGCTATCTCGCGATCGCAGCTCTAGTCTCCTTGTGCGCCGGCCTCGCTTCGGCCTCGGGCGGCCGCACCGGCAAGAAAAGGGGCCACTCCTTCAGCCCGGACGGCAAGATCGCGGCGGCCACCGGAAAGACGGGGCTCAGGCTTCTGGACGCGAAGGGCAACGTCTTGTCGGAGAAGACGCTGTCCTCGCCCCTTGTCGAGTCCGCGTTCTCGCCCGACGGCAAACTGCTGGCGGCCTGCATGGAGAAGGGGGGGCTCATCGTCTCCGAGGAGGGGAAAGGAGACAGCAATATTTTCGAGGCGGCCGGGGAGTGCTCGGACCTGTCGTGGAGCCCGGACGGCAAGAAGCTCTATTACACGATGACGCTCACGGGCACGGAGTCGCCGCAGGCGCCGGACGACACCCAGGAACTGAAGGTTTGGGACGCGCCCACCCGGCAGCTCACGAAGATCACGACTTCGGTGATCGCGAACCCGAACAGCGGGTTCAAGAGAAACCCGCAGCAGACGCAGTCGCAGAAGCTTCCTCGCCCGAAGGTGGTGCCGGACGCGCGCGGGCGCATGCCAGATCCTGCCGGGCCCTGATCAGTTCGGCGTCGAGGTCCGCTTGGGGGCGCCCGAGCCGGGCTTGATGTTGGCGGCGGCGCGTAGCTCGGCCATGTAGGCGGGCAGGGCGGCCTCGATCTTGCGCGAGAGCAGCGCCCGGGACAAATCCTTTTGGATATCCGGGAAAGCCGGGGTTTTCGGCTCGCGGCGCTCCTCGGCCTTGAAGACGTGGAAGCCGTCGGGAAGACGGAGGGCCTCCGAGATCTCGCCGGGCTTGAGGTTCATGACCTCGTTCTGGATGTTCTGGGGAAGCACGGACGCCGTGATGAAGCCGAGGTCGCCGCCCTTGTCCTTGGTGGACCCGTCGATCGAGACTTGCGCGGCGAGCTTGGAGAAGTCGGCGCCCGCGCGCAAAGCCGCTAGATGTTGCTCGGCCTGCCGCTCCTCGGCGACGACGATATGGCGAAGGCGTACGGCGGGCGGCCCGCCCAGCGTCGCCTTGTTGGCGTCGTAGAACCGCCTGACCTCGGACGGATCGACGGAGAGCTTGTTGGCGGCGGCGACCATCTGCTCGCGCTCGACCAGCTCCCGGATTTGAAGCTCGAGCCCGGCCTGCTGGAGGCCGTTTTTCTTGAGGTCCTCGGCGAAGGCGGCTTCGTCCTTGAAGCGGCTCTTGATCGCCTTGAGACGGACCTCGGCCTCCGCTGAGACCGCCTCCTTCTGCTTCTTGCTCAGCTTCTGGCGCCACGCGGTCACGGCCTTATTAAGGACGAGTTCGTCGACGATCGAGTTGAGCTCCTCGTCGGCGTGCTTGGCCCAGATGCGGTCCGCCACTTCCTTGCGGCTGATCGGGAGATCGTCGATCGTCACGAGGACGTCGGCGGGGCCCGCCTCAGCGCGAGCCGTGAGGGGGATGAGGAGTGCTGCGAAGAGGACGAGCGCTGAATGGTTCATGGGCGGAAGAGATAGCCGACGCGGATGATCGTCTCGACGCGGGCGCCGACGGTCGGAATTTTTCGGCGCACGCCTTCCAGGTGCTTATCCACGGTGCGGGTCGAGACGTCGGGGTTCGAGCCCCACACCTTCTCGAGCAGCATTCCGCGCGTGGCCACCCGGTTGGGATGGCGGAGCAGGAAGACGAGCAGCTTGTACTCGAGGTTCGTCAGCGTCACGTCGATGTTGTCGACCGTCACGCGGTGCTCATCGAGGAACACCGTCACGTCGCCGTAGGCGAGCTTCTCGCTCACCGGCGCAGCCGGCTTGCCGTTCCCGGCGCGCTTGAGCAGGCCCTCGATGCGGACGAGCAGCAGCTCGAGGTCCAGCGGCTTGGGCATGTACTCGTCGGCGCCCAGATCCAGGCCCTGGATGACCTCCGGCGTCGTGCGCGCCACCGCCGACATCGCGACGATCGGCAGGCGCTTCGTGGCCTCGTTCTGGCGCAGGATGCGGATCACCTCGCGTCCGTGGATGCCCGGCATGTGCATGTCGAGAACGCAGAGGTCGGGCTTCGCGCGCTCCAACGAATCGAGGAACTTTCCGGGAGAGGGAAACGTCTTGACGTCGTAGCCGCTCTTGCCCAGGAGCAGGGACAGCAGCTGTAGCATCTCGGTGTCGTCGTCGACGACGGCCAGCTTCGCCTTCACCGCGCCGCCTTCTTGAGAGCGTCCGTGACCCGCTCGATCAGGTCTTCCATCTCGAAGGGCTTCAAGACGTAGTCCGTCACCCCGGCGTCGAGCCCCTCCTGGATGGTGATCACGGCCGAGCGCACGGTGCACATGATGACCGGCACCTTGTCGCCGCCGGGAAGCTTGCGCAGGCGGCGGCACACCTCGATCCCGTCCAGATCCGGCATGTTCCCGTCCAGGATGACGAGATCCGGCTTGAGGTTCTCGAATTCAGCCAGCCCGGTCATGCCGTCCGGCGCGGTCGCGGTGTCAAAGCCGCCCCGGTCGAGGACGTGAGCGCAGATCGCGCGGAAGTCGTGCTCGTCGTCGACGATGAGAATAAGGGGCCGGTCGCTCATGGGCCCATTACAGCATATCGCCTTGAAAATGTAACAGTCGTGACCTATGCTTAACGGGCATGCCGCGGAACGAAGAATCCAACGACTGGCTGGGGGACCTGCGCTGGCAGGGCTATCCCCGTCTCGAACCCATCCGCGACGCCGCCTCCCAAGTCGAGCCGGGACCCCCGAAGGCCCGCCGCGGCGGCCCCGAGGTGCGCATGGAGGCGCTGGCCCGAGAGAACGAGGCCCTGCGCGCCAAGATCGAGTCCCTGACCGAGCTCGCGGCCGACTTCGAGCGCCGCCTGTCCGAGGCCGGCTCGGCTTACGAGGGCGCGGCCCTCGAGTCCGACTCGGCCCGCCGCGCGGGCGAGCTCGAGCTCGCGCGCCTCTCGGGCGAGCTGACCTCCCTGCGCGCGGAGCTCGCGCGCCGCGACGCGCGCGACGCGTCGCGCGACGCGGAGCTGTCCCTCGAGCGCGAGCGCCGCTCCGACGCCGAGAAAGCCCTGCTCGAGGCGCGCCGCCGCCTGACCGATCTCGAGACCGACCTCGCCCGGTCGCGCGGGAAATCCGCCGAGCTTGCCGGCAGCATCGGCGAGTTGCGCCGCCAGGCGGACGCCTCCAACGAGCGCCTGCTCCAGGCCAAGGCGCTGACCGATCAGGACGTGCAGCTGCTGCGCCAGGAGATGCGCGAGTTCCTGGCCAAGTTCCACCGCATTCAGGAGTCGTTCGGGGATAAAGCATGAAATATTGGACCTACATGAAGGGCGAGGTGCCGGGCAGCTACGAACCCGCGGCGCTCGCGGCCCTTCCCGGATTCACGATGACGACGCTCGTCTGCCCCGGAGAGGGGGAGATCGAGGAGAAGAACTGGCGCCGCGCGGGCGAGTTCGACGACATCGTCCGCGCCGTCGAGGCCCATCAGGCCAAGGTCCCGCCGCAAGCACCCCTCGGAGCGCCGCCCTCGGCCAACGAGGTCGACTCGCTCCTCGACACCGCGAGCACCCGCCTGTTCTCCCACGTCGCCGACCTTATGAAGGAACTGGAGACGCGGCGCGACGAGAAGTCCCTCATCGTCTCCCTGCAGCGTCAGATCTCCGCGCTCAAGACCGAGCTCGCCCGGATGCGCGAGTCCGCGACCATGCTCGAGCTCCGCGTCCCGCGCATCGCCGAGCTCGAGGAGGCCCAGAAGAAGCACGAGACCGCCATGGCCCAGCTCCAAACCGCCCTGACCGCGCGCGAGAGCCAGCTCAACGACATGCGCATGCCCTACGAGCGCATGCGTGGGGACTTGGACGCCGCCAAGCGCCGCGTCCAGGAGGCCGAGAACGACCTCGGCATCCGCAACCGCCTGGTCGACAAGCTGTCCCACGATCTCTCCGAGAAAGAGCTGTCCCTGGCCAAGGCCCTGGGCGTCATCCGCCGCCTGGAGGAGGACCTCAATCGCCTGTGCCCTTCGCCCGAGCTCATGAAGGCGCCGTTCCAGCCGGCCGCGGCCGAGCCGCCGTCCGCGCCGACGCCCGCGCCGACGTCCGTCGCGGCCCCGACCGAGCCCGTCGCCGCCAAGGTGCTCTCCGTCCCCGAACTCAGCACGCCCGTCCCAGCGCCCGCGAACGCCGTCTTCACCAGCGACGAGCCGCCGCCCGCTCCCGCCTATCTCGAGCCGCAGCACTCGACTGAGACACCCAAGGCCCAGCAGGCCCTCATGGGCTTCCTCCGCAAAGTCTTTCCCGGCCAGACCCACTAAGGCCCTCCGGGCGGGGCGGCCCATATCAGCACTCCCACCTTTCGATTGACAGCTTTCATTTCCGCGTGCTATAATTAGCACTAGGCGGATGAGAGTGCCAATCACTCCCCGCCTGAATTTAGGACGTCAAAGACCCGGAGGATATACAACATGGCCGAAGCGACTCTCTCGAAAGTGAAGATCCAGCCCCTCGGCGACCGTGTGCTCGTCAAGCCCATGGAAGCGAAGGAACAGAAGCGCGGTGGGATCATCATCCCCGATTCCGCGAAGGAAAAGCCGCAGGAAGGCACCGTCGCGGCGTGCGGCAAGGGCAAGACGACGGAAGACGGCAAGGTGATCGCGCTCGACGTCAAGGTCGGCGACAAGATCCTGTACGGCAAGTACTCGGGGTCCGAGGTCAAGCTGGACGATGAGGAGTATCTCATCATGCACCAGGACGACATCCTCGGCATCCTGAAGTAATAGCGCCCCATATATAGGAGATAGATAAAAATCATGGCTAAGCAGATTATTTTCTCGGACGACGCTCGCAAGAAGATGAAGGACGGCGTGGACAAGCTCGCGAACGCGGTCAAAGTCACGCTCGGACCCAAGGGCCGCTCGGTGGTCCTTGAGAAGAAGTTCGGCTCGCCCGTCATCATCGATGACGGTGTGACCATCGCGAAGGAGATCGAGCTCCAGGACCCCTACGAGAACATGGGCGCCCAGCTCGTCAAGGAAGTCGCCACGAAGACCAACGACAACGCGGGCGACGGCACCACCACCGCCATCGTGCTGACGCAGTCGCTGCTCAACGAAGGCATCCGCAACATCACCGCGGGTGCCAACTCGAAGTCCATCCAGCGCGGCATGCAGAAGGCCCTCGAGCTCGTCGTCAAGGAGCTCAAGAAGAACTCCCGCCCGGTCAAGACGAAGGAAGAGAAGGCGCAGGTCGCGACCATCTCCGCCAACGACATCGAGATCGGCAACATGATCGCCCAGGCGATGGAGAAGGTCGGTCACGAAGGCGTGATCACCGTTGAAGAAGGCAAGTCCTCCGAGACGACGCTCGAAGTCGTCGAGGGCATGCAGTTCGACCGCGGCTACATCTCGCCCTACTTCGTCACCGACACCGAGCGCCTCGAGACCGTCCTCGAGGACGCTTACATCATCATCACGGAGAAGAAGATCTCCGCGATGAACGACATCCTTCCCGTGCTCGAGAAGATCGTGCAGACCGGCAAGCCCTTCCTGATCCTCGCTGAGGACGTCGAGGGTGAGGCTCTGGCGACGCTCGTCGTCAACAAGCTTCGCGGAACCCTGAAGTGCGCGGCCGTCAAGGCCCCGGGCTTCGGCGACCGCCGCAAGGAGATGCTGCAGGATATCGCGATTCTCACGCATGGCCAGGTCATCTCCGAAGAGCTCGGCCACAAGCTCGAGAAGGTCGGCCTCGACATGCTGGGACGCGCCAAGCGCATCGTCATCGACAAGGACAACACGACGATCGTCTCGGGCGCCGGCGAGAAGGCCGAGATCAAGAAGCGCGCGGACGCCATCCGCCGCCAGATCGAGGACACCACGTCCGACTACGATCGCGAGAAGCTCCAGGAGCGCTTGGCTAAGCTCTCCGGCGGCGTCGCGGTCATCAACGTCGGCGCGGCCACCGAAACTGAGATGAAGGCCAAGAAGGCGAAGGTCGAGGACGCGTCCAACGCGACTCGCGCCGGCGTCGAAGAGGGCATGATCGCGGGCGGCGGCGTCGCGTTGCTGCGGGCCGGCGAATCCCTCGAGAAGTTCAAGGGCTTGGACGAGGACGAGACGACGGGCGGCCAGATCGTGCGGCGCGCTCTCCAGGCTCCGATCCGCCAGCTCGCGGACAACTCGGGCCAGGAAGCCTCGGTCGTCGTGCAGAAGATCCTGAGCTCGGCGGCGGGCATCGGTCTCGATGCCTCCACCGGCGAGTACGTCGATCTGTTCAAGGCCGGCATCGTCGACCCGCTCAAGGTCACGCGCACGGCTCTCGAGAACGCCGTCTCGATCGTCGGCACCATCCTCACCACCGAAGTCCTGATCTCGGACATTCCCGAGAAGAAGGAGCCGGCGATGGCGGGCGGAGCCGGGCATCAGCACGGCGGAGACATGTACTAAACGACATAAGTACCCGCGCGCCGCGGGTGAGTATGTCTTCGAAAGCATAACCAGCCCCTCGGGTTCGAAAGAACCCGGGGGGCTTTTTTCAACTGTTTCCGGAAACAGTTCAGAAAGCGATCTTTACCCCGGTTGACCCAGGTCATATCCCTGTCCATTGGCCCGTGCTACAATAAGCCTGTCGTCAGCCCACCCCATCTCAAGGAGACTAAAATGACCCAGACCCTCGAAAAGCCCCTCGCCATTTCCGCCGTTGAGTACTTCAAGGCCAAGCTCGCCTATGAGATGACCCCTTACACGCTCAAGGGCCTGCTCCTCGACAAGACCACGACCTGCTGCGGCATGTCCGCCAAGGACGTTCTCGTGCTCGACGTCCGCTCCACCGAGGCGTTCAACGAAGGCCACCTCCCGGGCGCCCTCAACATCCCGCTCGCGGACCTCAAGGGCAAGTTCAACACGCTCCCGAAGGACAAGACCCTCGTGACCTACTGCTCGTCCATCACCTGCGCGTTGGCCCCCAAGGCCGCCCTGCAGCTCGCCGAGGCCGGCTTCAAGGTCATGGAGATGTACGGCGGCTACTCCACCTGGACCTCGTACGGTTTCCCGGTCGAGAAGAAGGCCTAAGACTCAAGCCACGATCCGAAAAAGAGCGCCCCCGCGAGGGGGCGCTCTTCTTTTTTGGGGAAAAATACTGGAATCCGGCAAGCCTGACACTCCGTTCACCAAATCGGAACCAAGACGATACATCTCCGCAACCCAGAAAAAACCGGGCTTATGATAACCTCATCACAGAGCCGTCACTATAACTCAAGGAGTTTGATATGACCCCGAACACGATGATGAAGCCGGAGACGACGCCCAAGATGCAGAAGCAGTGTATGTCCGCCGTTGAGTACTTCCAGGCGAAGCTCGACTGCGAGATGACGCCGTGGACGCTCAAAGGCATGATGGACCAGAATAAGATGGCCGAGATCTGCCTCATCGACGTCCGCTCGAACGAGGACTTCGCGAAGTGCAACATCCCGGGCGCGATGTGCATGCCGCTCGCCTCGATGTCCGACAAGATGAATTCTTTGCCGAAGGATAAGATGATCGTCGCCTACTGCGGCGACATGTCCTGCGGCCTCGCTCCGAAGGCCTGCCTCGAGCTCGCGAAGAAAGGCTTCAAGGTCATGGAGCTTTGCGGCGGCCTCGCCACGTGGACCGAGAAGGGCTTCCCGGTCAACCAGAAGGCCTAAGTTTCACCGAATCCGAACGAGAGCGCCCCGAAAGGGGCGCTCTTCTTTTTATCGGAATTTGCGCCGGACTTGACCTCGCGGGGCTACACTGAAGGCGGGACCGAAGGCCCCGGGAGGATTTATGAGAACCCACGCGATGAGCAAGACGAAGGCGTCCGGCGCCGCCGTCGAGTTCTTCAGCCGCAAGCTCGAGTTCGAGATCGGACCGTACATGCTGAAGCAAATCCTGGATCTGACGCCGGCGAAGGTCTACATCGTGGACGTCCGCGGCGCCGACGCATACGCGGCGGGGCACCTCCCCGGGGCGGTCGCCATCCCGCTCGCCGACCTCGCGGGGCACCTCAAGACCCTGCCGAAGGACCGGACCATCGTAACTTACTGCGGAGATCTCACGTGTCCGCTGTCATCGAAGGCGGCTCTCGAGCTCGCGCAGAAGGGGTTCACGGTCCAGCACCTTGTCGGAGGCATCGCCGAGTGGACCAAGAAAGGCTACCACGTCGACTCCGCGCAGCCGGCGAAAGAGGAGAAGCCGGAGGAGAGGGGAGAGAAAGAGGAGAAGGAGGACGGCGGGCAGGCGGCTTAGCTTACAGCCCGTCCTTGTGAACCTTGATCCACTGGACCGGGTTGTTCCACACCGGCGGCGGCGGGGCGACGTAGCCGTGATGCTCGGGCACGTACTCCTGGCGGGGAGCCTGGGCGGCAGCGGGGGCGGCACCCTGGACGGCGGGGCCGTCGGTCATCGTGGTGTGGCCGTCGAAGCCGACGAGGACGTGCTGCTCGCGCGCCGCGACGACCGGGGCGAGGACGGCCTGCGGCTCCGGCACGGGGCCGAGCGCGTCGCCCGCGACCGGAAGCGGGCTCGAGGCGCGGGTCTCGACCGGGGCGGACTCGGCCGTGACGGAGCGCAGCGGCGCCGCGTCGCGGGCCTCGCGCGTCTCGAACGCACGGGGCTGGCCCTCGACCGGCGCGATGGGGGCGGGCACGGCCGAGACGGCCAGCAGGGGAGAGATCGCGCCCTCGGCGGCGCCGGGGGCGCCCAGCAAAGCCGCCGTGCTGAGGACGGCCAGGGACGCCGCGGCCATCACCGCGAGGCCGCCGGAGTGCCCGGCGCTCCGGCCCGCGCCGACGACCACCGGAGCCGCGCTGCGGCGCGCGTTCGGGTGAGGCGTGTAGGCGAGAGCCAAATCTTCCATGACATGAGTATAGCCCCGCTCGATGGAATCCTCATTTCAGGGGGAATAAAAATCAGTTTCGCGAAGGATAAAAATCGGTAAAGCCCCGTCGGCGATTTCCCTAGTCCCAAATATCGCGTCTAAATAGGCCTTTCGGCCCATTCCGTGTAATTTAGCTCTCGGAGTGTGCTATAATGGATGGGTTCGGTGTTCATTGACAACCTAGAAAAAATCCGCTACCGCATGCACGCGGCGGCCGCACGGACGAACCGTGACGGCGGCGCGATAAGCCTGGTGGTGGTAACGAAATACGCCTCCCTCGAGGCCGTGAAGGAAGCCCTGTCGTCCGGGCGCGTGCTCGAAGCGGGGGAAAACCGCGTACAGGACGCCGAGAAAAAGAAGCTGGAACTCGGCGGGCTCGCGGGCGAGGTCCGGTGGCGCCTGATCGGACATCTGCAGACGAACAAGGCGAAGAAAGCCGTTTCGACTTTCGATGCGGTCGATTCGGTGGACAGCGAGAAGCTGGCGAAGGCCCTCAACTCGGCCATGACGGGTTCGCAACGCAAGCTCCCCGTGATGATCCAGGTGAAACTGACCGACCGCGAGACGCAGGCGGGCATCACCCCGGAAGGAGTTCCGGGACTCATCGAGGCGGTGCGCAAGCTCCCGAACCTCGAGCTTCAAGGGCTCATGGGCATCGCGCCCAACGTCGAACCCCTCGAGGACGTCAGACCGAGCTTCAAGTTCCTCAGGGAACTGCGCGACCGCCATCTGCCCGGCGGCAAGCTGAGCATGGGCATGAGCCGCGATTTCGAGATCGCGATCGAAGAAGGTTCGGACATGGTCCGGATCGGAACACAAATTTTTGCACCTTAGTCCGACATCAAGGAGGCGCCTGCATGATCGTGAAAGTGCGAGTCATTCCTAACGCCGCGGACAACGAAGTGGTCAGCCGCATCGGTAGCGTGCTGAGAGTAAAAGTCGCCGCTCCGGCGGTCGACGAGAAAGCCAACGCCGCGCTGAAGGATTACCTCGCTGAGTTCTTCGAGGTTCCCGGCAAGCGCGTCAGCATTCTGCGCGGGGCCAACGGACGCGAGAAGACCGTCGAGATCGTGGGTAAGACCGAGGAGCAGCTCAAGCGGGTGATGGACTCCATCCCCTAAGAGCGCTGCAATACGGCGTTGAACGAGGGCGAACAAGGCTCCATGCCTTGCTCGCCCTCGTCCTATTTCTAGCGTTCCTCGCGTAAAAGCTATAATCCACCCGCATCGAATGAAACCCAAACCGCTCCACGAAGACCCGATCAAGCACATCGTTTGGAAGGGGGACCGCCTACGGGTCCTCGACCAGCGCTATCTGCCCAGAACGGTCAAGTTCGTGACGTGCAGCACCGCCGCCGCCGTGGCGAAAGCCACCGCGGATATGGTTCTCCGCGGCGCCCCGCTGATCGGTTGCGCGGCCGCGTACGGGATGGCGCTCGCCGCCCGGCGCAACGATCTGAAGGAAGTCCTGGCCGCTGAGCCGGTACTCCGCCGCGCCCGCCCGACCGCCGTGAATCTCATGCACGCCCTCGATCACATGCTCGCGGTGGCCAAGGCCGGCCCCGAGAACTCCCTGTCCAAGCGCATGTCCGCGGCGGCCGTGAAGTACTACGAAAACGACCTCGGCTACAACGCCCGCATGGCGGTTTTGGGCGCGGCCCTGCTGAAGAAGAATTCCAGCGTCATCACGCACTGCAACGCGGGCGCGCTCGCGACCGCCGGCATCGGCACGGCGGTCGGCATGATCCGCGCGGGCTGGCTCGCCGGCAAGGTCAAGCATGTGTATCCGTGCGAGACGCGCCCGTACCTCCAGGGCGCGCGCCTGACGCTGTGGGAGCTCATGGAGGCGGGCATCCCCGCCACGCTCATCACCGACAACATGGCCGCCCACCTGATGAAGACGAAGAAGATCGACGCCGTCATCGTGGGCTCCGACCGGATCGCCGCGAACGCCGACGTCTGCAACAAGATCGGCACGTACGGCCTCGCGATCCTCGCCAAGCACCACGGCATCCCGTTTTACGTCGTCGCGCCGAGCACGACCGTCGACCTCTCGACGAAGCACGGCGACGACATCCCGATCGAGGAGCGCGGGGTCCAAGAGGTCGTCGAAATTTTCGGCGTCAAGATCGCCCCGAAGGACGCGAAGGCCCATCACTTCGGCTTCGACGTCACGCCGCACGCGCTCGTCACCGCGATCGTCACGGAGAAGGGAGTCGTCTCGCCCGCCAACGGCGCCAATCTAAGGAAGGTGCTCAAAAACTAATGTCCACTCACACTCATAAGCCGCCGACGACCCGTCCGAAGCTCACGAAGATCCTGGCCACCCTCGGCCCCGTGTCCGCCAAGCCCGCGATGATGCTCGATCTCCTCGCCGCCGGCGTCGACGCGTTCCGGCTCAACTGCTCCCATGCCTCGCTCGGCGAGCTCCAGAAGAACGTCGATCTGATCCGCTCCCTGTCCCGGCAGAGCCGCCGCGCCTGCTCGGTCGTCATGGACCTGCAGGGCCCGCGGCTGCGCGTCGGACGCCTGCGCAACGGCGAGGCCATCGACCTGCGCAAGGGTGCTCGGACGCGCATCAGCGTCGCCGACATTCCCGGAACGGCCGAGGAGTTCTCGACCAGCTTCAAGAAGCTGCCGCAGACCGTGAAGAAGGGGATGGAGATCCGGCTGGACGACGGCTCCATCGTTCTTTCCGTCCTGAAGACCGGAGCGGGCTGGGTCGACTGCGAGGTCGTCATCGGCGGCAAGCTCAAGGAGCATAAGGGCATCAACCTGCCCGGCGCCGACATCGACCTGCCCGCGCTCACGCCGAAGGACCTGCGCGACCTCGACATGGGCCTCAAGTGCGGCATCGATCACGTCGCGCTCTCGTTCGTGCGCTCGCCCGACGACATCCTGAAGGCGCGCCGCATCATCCAGAAGGCCGGCGCTCCGACGCGCATCATCGCGAAGATCGAGCATCCGCTGGCGCTCGACCGCATCGACGAGATCCTCGACGCCGCCGACGGCATCATGATCGCACGCGGCGACCTCGCGGTCGAGCTGTCCGCCGCCGAGGTGCCCGCCCTGCAGAAGATGCTCGTGCGCAAGGCCAACGACGCCGGCAAGCTGTCGATCGTCGCGACGCAGATGCTCGAGAGCATGATCAGCCACGCGCAGCCGACGCGCGCCGAGGCCAGCGACGTCGCGAACGCGATCTACGACGGCGCGGACGTCGTCATGCTGTCCGGCGAGTCCGCCGTCGGGCTCTACCCCGTCGAGACCGTGACGGTCATGGCGGACATCATCCGTCGCGCCGAAGCCTCGAACTTCCGCTACCGGATGATTCCTCATGGCCTGCTCGACAGCCCGGAGACCGGCTTCGCGCACGCGCTCGCGCGCGCGACGCACGACGCGTGCGACGTGACCGGCGCGAAGGCCGTGATCGTGTACACGATGACCGGCTGGTCCGCGCGCATCATGTCGAAGTACCGCCCGTACGCGCCGATCATCGCGATGTCGCCGCTGAAGGCGACGTACAACCAGCTCGCGCTGTACTGGGGCATTTCACCGATGATCTGCCCGCTCGGCAAGACGACGGACGAGATGCTCGGCTACGGCGAGCGCATCCTGCTGAAGAGCGGCGTCGTCAGGCAGGGAGAGACGACGCTCGTGACCGCCGGCGGCACGGCGAAGCACAAGGCGTCGAACATGCTGAAGATCCACGTCGTCGGGTCTCTGACCTACCGCTGAAGGCACCGCCATGGCGACACCTATTCGCGTCGTTTTGATCACCGCTCCGCGCGGAAAGAAGGCCGACGTGCTGGCCGAAGGCCTCGTGAAGGCGAAGCTGGCCGCGTGCGTGAACATCGTCCCGGGCGTCGTCTCTCATTACCGCTGGAAGGGAGAGATGAAGCGCGACGCGGAATGCCTGCTCGTCGTGAAGACGACCGCGGCCAAACTGCCGGCACTCGAGCTCTGGATTTCGACTCATCATCCGTACGATGTCCCGGAGGTGCTGGCGCTCGAGGTCGCGGCCGGCTCGATCCCCTATCTGAACTGGCTCGCGGGCGAGCTGCGGTGACCAAGCCGGTCCATCCCACGTTCTGGCCCAAGCTGCTCGAGGCCGGCGACGCGGCGCCTGGCGTCAAGATGTTCCGGTTCGCGTCTCCGGAGGGTTTCCGGTTCGTCCCGGGGCAGTTCCTGATGTTCCACTTCGCCGACGACCCCAAGACCTGGCGCGCGTACTCGATCTGCTCGTCGCCGGTGAAGGCGGGGGAATACTTCGAGGTGACCGTCGGGATGGTGGGGGCCTTCTCGGACCGCCTCGGGGCTCTCGTTCCGCACGCCGAGGGCGGGCTGGTCGTGCGCGGGCCTTTCGGCAAATGGATTTACGACGGGGCGATGCCGCACGCCGTCCTCGTGTCCGGCGGGACGGGAGTGACGCCGTTTCGCGCCATGTGCCTGCTAAAGACGGAGATGGGCGCGGCGGGAAAGATTACCTTATGCATCTCGGCGAAGACGAACGAGGGGCTTCTCTACCGCGACGAGTACGCGGACTGGCGAAAGAACGGCATCGGCGTCCACGAGCGGACGACGCAGCCCGGCTCGCGCTGGACGGCGGCCGACGTCTTCGCCGCCGCGAACGACCCGGCGGCGGTTTACTACCTGTGCGGGCCGAACAAGATGGTGCAGGAGCTGCGCGAGGGGCTGCAGGGGCTCGGCGTGCCCGTCGAGAACGTCCGGACCGAGAAATGGGGCGACTACACGGATCTGTTTTGAGCGAAAAGCTGATCCTCGCTTCGGCCTCGCCCCGGCGCAAGGCGATCCTGCGCGCGGCGGGAATCCGCTTCACCGTCGATCCGTCCGGCGTCGATGAGAACATCCGCGAGAAGAATCCGCGGCGGCTCGTCGTCAAGCTGGCGCGACTCAAGGCGCTCGACGTCTCGCGGCGCCATCCCGGACGGCTCGTCCTGGGAGCCGACACCCTAGTGGTCTGTCTCGGCGAGATTCTAGGCAAGCCGAAAGATTTGAAGGACGCGATCCGGATGATCACCCTGCAGTCGGGGCAAGTCCAGCGCGTTTACACCGGAACGGCCCTCGTCTCGGGGGGACGCGTCTATACGGACTGCGCCGTCACTTTGGTCCATGCGCGCCTCCTCGACGCGGACCGCCTGAGCCGCCTCGCGGGCAAGCACATGGACAAGGCGGGCGCCTACGCGATCCAGGACCGGGACGACCCGCTGGTGTCGCGCATCGACGGCGACCGCGACAACGTGACCGGCCTGCCGATGCGGTCGGTCAGACGCCTTCTAGCTCGCGCGCGACGGGCAAAGTGAAGTAGAAGCGGGCGCCTTTCGGAGCGGCGTCGCCGATGCCGATCGCGCCGCCGTGGCGCGAGACGACCTTCTCGCAGAGCGCGAGCCCCAAACCGACGTTGCCCACGTGGCGCTTCATGTCCTTCTGGAAGAACTTGAGGAAGATATGTTCGCGCGCCTCGGGCGGGATGCCGGGACCCGAGTCGCTGACCTCGACGAGGACGTGGCCGTTCTCGCGGCGGACGGCGATCTCGATGCGGCCGCCGGACGGCGTGTGCTCGACGGCGTTGTGGACGAGGTTGTCGAGCACGCGGCGCAGCAGGGCCGGGTCGCCGAGGACGGGCGGGGGGGCGTCGTCGGGCAAGGCCAGGTCCAGGTTCTGCTTCCGGTCGGCGACGATCAGGCCGAAATCCTTGGCGCACGCCCGGGCGAGGGCGCTCATTTCGACGAACTCCGTGTACTGGAGGCCCGCCATCTCCTCGAGCTTCGCGAGCTGCAGCACGTCCTCGACCATGCGCTGCAGGCGCGCCGTCGACATCTCGAGCAGCTCGAACGTGCGGTTGTGCTCGCGCTTGCCGGCCTTCGACGCGAAGTCGGAGAGCAAAGTGATGCCGGAGCGGATCACCGTCATCGGAGTCTTCAGGTCGTGGACGAGCATCGCGGCGAGTTCGCGCTTCTCGTTCTCGAGCGCGCGGCGGCGGCGCGTCTCGGCCTTGAGGCTCACGCCCATGCGATTGAACGCGCGGGTCAAGCGCGAGACCTCGTCGCCGCCGTCGTCTTCGCCCAGGCGGCGGAAGCCTTGCGGGTCGCTCGCCAGCGCCTCGAGGCGACCGACGAGGCGATCGAGCCGTTCGCCCGCGAACAGGCCGATCAGCCAGGCGATCAAAGTGATCGCTCCGAACGCGGTGACGCCGGCCTGGACGCCGTTCGTGCCGATCTCATCGAGGCGACGCTCGAGGTCGTCGGTGCTGAAGCCCACCTGCACGACGCCCTTGCCGCGCGGGCCGAGATCCACCGGCCCCTCGACGTCGTAGATGCCGTCGTCGACCTGCGCCAAGCGCCGCCAGGACTTCGGCTCGCGGCCGATCAGCTTAGGATCCGAAGAGCTGCCGACGAGGCGCTTGCCCTTCTTGTCGCGGACGACGATCGTCGCGATGCGCGCCTGGCGCAGCAGCTCGGTGAAGCTCTTGCCCACCTGCGCGAGGCGGCCTTGGCGCGCCTCGGACTGGACGACGGACTGCACCGCGGTCAGCGTCACGCCGCCGAGGTGCTCGGCCTGGACGTAGGCCTCGTGCCGCGACGAGCGCACGCCGAGCACGACCAGGCCGCCGGCGACGAGGCCGCCGGAGACCGCGAAGACGAGGGCGAGCCGATAGCTGAGGCGCATGATTTGACCTGGTCCATTCTATGATTTTCGGCTATACTTGGCGCGCATATGACCCCCGCGCTCTGGACGCTGCGCGCCGTCAATCTCGTCCTGGTTTTGGCGGCCGCCTTCCTCGGCGCGCGCGGCAAGGCCGTCAGCGTCACCTTGCCCGCGCTCGGGGCGCTGGCCGTGCTCTGCGGCTCCGGCGTCGCCGTCTTCTCGGGCAGGATACGGGAAGCCCGCTCCCGCCGCCTCGCGTCGGCCGTGTGCTCCCTCGCGGAGATTCTGCTCGTCATGTGGATCGCGCAATGGACCGAGCAGTGGGCCGGCGTGATCGACCTCGGCGTCCTGGCCCCGGCCGTCCTGATCTCCGTGGAGTTCGGCGCGCTCGCGGGAGCGGCGGCGGCCGTCGTGCCCGCTCTTTTCACGGCGATCCTCATCGCGACGCTCGGCCCCGGGCCGGGCGCCGGTCCCGACCTGATGTACACGCTCGCCCTGCGCGGCCTGCTCTTCGCGCTCGCGCCCGCCGCCGCGGGCGCGGCCCTCGGCCCCGCCCGCTCGCAAGCCGCCGCGTCCGCCCGCGGGACCGTCTCCCGCCTGCGCGCGGCGCAGGTCGGTGAGTACCTGTCCTACGCCCTCTTCCAGCTGCGCGACTACGCGATCTCGATCTCCGCGCTGGCCGAGGCGATCGCGATGGAGCCGAAGGACGATCCCAAACACCACGAGCGCATCGAACGGCTGCGCAAGGCCTCCGCCGAGTTGGGCCTGAAATTGTCGCGCGTGCTCGGAGACCAGAGCGCGCTGACGACCGCGCGGCCGCCGGCGCCGGCGGCCCTGGACCTCGTCGCTCTCGTCAACGCATGCGTCGACGACAGCCGCGACGCCTTCGCGCCCGACGGCGTGCAGGTGTCGGTGCTCATCGAAAGCGTGACGCCCCCGATCCATTCCGAGCGCCGCTCGATCGAGCTCGCGATGCTCGCGGTGCTGCAGAACTCCCTCGAGGCCTGCGCGTCGCGCGGGGGGGGGGCCGTGACCGTCCTGCTGCGCCGCGAGGGCGCCAACGCGGAGATCGAGGTCTCCGACGACGGCGGCGGCGTCTCGGAAACCGACAAGGTCTCGATGTTCGAGCCTTTCATCTCCGCGCGCCGCTCCTCGCACGGCTTGGGGCTCGGGCTGTCCATGTCGCGCCGCTTCCTCGAGCGCATCGGCGGCGGGCTGCGCGTCAAGAGCAAGGGCGGCTACACCGCCGTCCTGCTGGTCGTGCCGCTCGAGCGAGAGCTTCCGAACATCCGGCTCGAGGATTCCACCTGGGCCGGACGCCGCGCGGAGCACTGACATGACCGGATCTCCCGACGATCTCCCGAAGCCGCCCGCGACTCCCGCCGTGCCGCCCGTCCCGGCCGTTCCTCCGCTTCCGGGCGCCGAGTCCTACCCGGCCATCCCGCGGAAGATCGAACGGCCCCAGCCGAAGGACGCCCCGGCGCCCGCCGCCGCACAGCCGGCCGTCGCGGCTCAGCCGGCCCCAGCCGCTCCGCCCGCAGCCGCCCCGAAAGAGCCGCCGAAGCCTGTTCAGCCCGCGCTCGGCGAGCTGTTCGAGCTCTCGCTGACCTCGCTCATCAACGCGTCCGGCGTTTTCGCGCGCCTCGGCGCGCGCCCGCTGCCCGGCCCCGGCGCCTCGTTCGTCGTGGCGCTCGGATGGGGCGTCCTGTTCTTCGCATTGAACCTGAGCCATCTGGTCATCACGAACGCCGACGCCCTGCGCGCGTATCAGCCGTGGCAGATCGGCGCCGTCGGGGCCTGCGGCCTGGTTCTCTGGAGCGCGCTGTACCTGCTCGGCTCGAGCGTGATCTACGGACTCGGCCGGACCTTGGGCTCCGGAGGGGACTTCGACCGGGCGCTGCTCGTCGCGGCCGTAGCACTCGCGGCGGCGCCGGCTCAGGCGCTCTGCAGCTTCTATCCCGCGGCCTGGTTCCTGCCCGCGATCATAGGCGCGTGGATCGCGGCGACCGGCTTGAGCGAGCTGTTCAAGACGAACGCGTGGGCCGCGCGGGGCGTCTGCGCCCTGCTCGCGAGCGCCGCGCTCGCCCTGCAGTACGGCGCGGGCCTCGCCGTCGCGCGCTACGCGGCCGCCGCCCAGCTCGCGGCCGGCGCGGCGCAGGCGGCCCCGCAGCTCGCCGAGCTGCAGCAGCAGATGCAGAAGCAGATGGGGGAGATCCAGGCCCTCTCCGATGAGAACGCGGCGCTTCCGGGCGCGACCGGCCAGTCGAGCCTCGACCTGCTCCGCGGCCCCGCCGGCGAGGAGGTGGCAGCCGACGCGCCCGCCGCGCCGCAGCAGAAGCGCATCGAAAAGATCGCGGCCAAAGGCGAGGCGATGAACAAGACCGCGATCGGCATGCTCGACTCGCTCGGCCCCCTGCTCAACAATCCCGCGATCCAGGCGAACATGACCGCCGCGCAGAAGGCGGACTTCGCCGAACTCAATCGCGAGATCGCGACCATGAAGAGCGGCGGCGGCGCCGGAATGACGCCGGCCGAGAACCAGGCGCGCATGCTGAAGATTCAAGGACTCGTGATGCGCATGATGAGCGCCGGCATGCCCGCCGGGGTGCCGAAGCCGAACCTGCCCCGGATCGAGCCGCCGAAGGCGAACCAGCCCTGATGAACCTCAAAGGCAAGGTCGTCCTCGTCACCGGCTCCGCGAAGCGCGTCGGGCGCGTGATCGCCCTCGCGTTCGCCGCGAAGGGCGCGCGCATCGCCGCGCACTACAATACCTCCGCCGCCGACGCGCGCAAGCTCGTCGCGGGAGTCAAGTCCCTGTCGGGGGCGGACGCCGACGTTTTCCGCGCGAACCTGCTCGACGCGGCCGCGCCCCAAAAGCTCGCCGACGCCGTCGCGCGGCGCTTCGGCGCGATCGACGTCCTCATCAACTCGGCCTCGCTGTACGAGCGCACTCCGTTTCCGTCCGCGACGGCCGACGACTGGGACCGCCATATGGCCGTCAACGCGCGCGCGCCCTATTACCTCGCCCAGGCCTGCGCGCCGTGGCTCAAGCGCTCGGGCGAGGGCGCGGTGATCAACATCGCCGACTGGGCCGGGCACCGCCCGTACGCCGACTTCGGGCCGTACTGCGCGTCGAAGGCGGCCCTCCTGTGCGCGAACAAGCTGCTCGCCAAGTCCCTCGCCCCGGAGATACGCGTCAACGCGATCCTGCCCGGACCCGTTCTGGCGCCCGAGAACATGGGCGAGGCGGAGAAGCGCAAAGTGGCGGAGGCGACTCTGCTCAAACGTCTCGGCACGCCCGAGGCCGTCGCGCGCGCCTGCCTGTACCTCGCGGAGTCCGCGGACTACTCGACGGGAGCGGAGTTGACGATCGACGGCGGCCGGCTCATCGCCTAGACGTCGATCTGCAGCGCGATCTTCGGATTCGCGAACTTCACGCCCTTGAGGAGCTTGTCCCACATCTTCGGGTCGGCCCACTCGGCCTTCGCTTGCGCGGAGAACACGACGTCCTTCAGGTCGATCTCGCCCATGCCCGCGTCGTAGGCGTCCTGGCGGAAGCACTGCGCGTAGCCGGTCTCCGTCTCGTGCAGGATGACCGAGTGCACGCGCGCGGTATCGTCGCCGTTCATCATCACCGTGTTGTCGAGCATCGCCTGGGCCGCGACGAAGATCACGCGCGATAGTTGCTCCGCGGTCGGGGACACGGGAAGCGAGACCCAGCGCTTCGAGTTGTCCTTCATCGCCTTGACGTACGACGGCGCCTCCTTGTTCCAAAACAACGAGGCGTGGTCGAAGCCGTCGAGGAAATCCTTCACGCCGCCCTTGAGCAGGCCGAAGTCGTAGACCATCTGGCCGCGGTCGAGCCTGTCGGCGGTGAGCAGGAGCTCGCAGCGGAAGCTGTGCCCGTGCACGGAATACTTGCACCGGTCGGAGGAGCAGTTGCGTACGATGTGCGAGGCCTCGAAGCGGTACTGCTTTCGGATGATCATTTGGGTTTGTCCTTGGCGTCGTCGTCGACGCCCGCCAGCTTGAAGACATATTCGCGCAGCTTCGGCATGTCGAACGGTTTGGAGATCAGGCCGATGGTCGGGTCGTTGGCGGGCAGGAGCTCGCGCGCCTTGTCGAGCGGCATGCCCGTCATGAAGATGATCGGCACGCGCGGGATGCGCGGGTCCGCGCGCAGCATCTTCAGCGTCTCGGTGCCGAGGCCAAAGCCAGGCATCTGTATGTCGCAGATGACGAGGATCGGCGAGAGCGTGCGGGCCTGGATGAAGCCCTGCATCGCGTCGCTGGCGGTCGTGATCGTCAGGTCGGGATGGGAGAGGGCGTCCGTGAGCAGGAAAAGGATCGAGGGATCGTCGTCCACCGCCAGAATCCACTTCTTCTTGGGCATCTCAGCGTCCTCCCCGTCGCGCCCGACGGATCTCCACGGCCACTTCCCGGGTCTTCGGCATGACGGCCGGCTTCTTGCGCACGCGCACGACGACCGCGTCCGCGAGCGGCTGGGCCGCCAGCACCGAGGCCGCCAGGCGCTCGGCCAAGGTCTCGACGAGCGCCCGCTCCCCGGCCTCGGCCGTGGCGCGCACGAGCTTTTCGACCGCCCAGTAGTCGATCGCGAGGCGGAAGTCGTCCCGCGCGGCGGCCGGGCGGCAGTCGGCCTCGAGCCCCACGTCGATCAGGAGCTTCTGCCGGCGCGCGCGCTCGGCGGCCGGGACTCCGATCCTGGAGCGGCATTCGACGCCATTGAGCCAGATCATGTCCGCCATGGCGGATAGTCTAGCAAGGCCGGGCCCCCCGGGGAAGGTGTCAGGCCTCCCGTTTTCCCATTATTCGGATCGGAATTTTCGATTACGAATAATGGGTAAATGGGAGGCCTGACACCAAGTGTCGCCTGGGGGTGAAATGTTATAATCGCGTCATGGCTGAATCACGCAAAATCGTCATCATCGGATCGGGTTCCGCGGCCTACACGGCCGCCATCTACGCCGCCCGCGCGAACATGGATCCCCTCGTTTTCGGCGGCGTCTCCATGGGCGGCCAGCTCATGATCACCTCCGACGTGGAGAACTTCCCGGGCTTCGCCGAGCCCATCTCCGGCCCCGAGCTCATGGAGCGCATGGAGAAGCAGGTCCGGCGCCTGGGCGTGAAGATCGTCAACGAATACGTGACCAAGGTGGACCTCAAAAACGGAAGCCCGTTCTTCGTGGAGACCACGGAGGGCACCTCCGCCTCCGCGCAGGCCCTGATCATCGCGACCGGAGCCAACGCGAAGTGGCTCGGCATCGAGAGCGAGAAGCGCCTGATGGGCCACGGCGTGTCCGCCTGCGCGACCTGCGACGGTTTTTTCTTCAAGAACAAGGAGGTCGTCGTCGTCGGCGGCGGCGACACCGCGATGGAGGAGGCCAATTTCCTCACCAAGTTCGCCTCCAAGGTGACCTTGGTCCACCGCCGCGACACCTTCCGCGCCTCGAAGATCATGCTCGAGCGCGCCAAGAAGAACCCTAAAATCGTCTGGGTGCTCGACTCCGCGGTCGACGAGATTCTGGGCAACGGCCACGTCGACGGCGTGAAGCTCAAAAACCTCAAGACCGGCGCCGTCACGGAGATGAAGACCGGCGGCGTGTTCATGGCCATCGGCCACCAGCCGACCACCGGCTTCCTCGGCGGCCAGCTCAAGATGGATGAGAACGGCTATCTGATCGCCGACGACCGCACGCGGACCTCGATCGAGGGCGTCTTCGCCGCGGGCGACGTCATGGACCACCGCTACCGCCAGGCGATCACCGCCGCGGGCAACGGCTGCAAGGCGGCGCTCGAGGCCGAGCGCTGGCTCGCCGACAAAGGCACGCACTGACCATGGCCCCCGTCGCGGAAGGCCAAAAACTTCCGCCCTGGCTCAAGGTCAAGCTTCCGACCGGGCCCGTCGTCGCGCGCCTCAAAGAAGCGTCCCGTTCGCGCGGGCTGTCCACGGTTTGCGAGGAAGCGCGTTGCCCCAACCTGGCCGAGTGCTGGGGAGGGGGGACGGCCACCTTCATGGTGATGGGCGATACCTGTACACGAGGCTGCCGGTTCTGTTCCGTGGGGACCGCGGTCAAGCCTCCGCCGCCCGATGCCGAGGAGCCTTCGAAGCTCGCGTTGACGTTGAAGGAAATGGCCGTGGAGTACGCCGTGCTCACCACGGTGTGCCGCGACGACTTGCCCGATCAAGGCGCGGCTCATTTGGCCGCCTGCATTAAAGAGATCAAAAAAGTCTGCCCCGCGATGAAGCTCGAGATGCTGCTTCAAGATTTTCGCGGGGACGAAAAACTTCTCGAGACGGTTCTCGACGCAGGGCCGGATGTCGTCGCGCACAACGTCGAATGCGTGGAGAGATTAACCGCTAGCGTGCGCGACGCCAAGGCGGGTTACCGGCAATCTCTCAACGTCCTGGCGCACGCGAAAAAATACCGGCCGAATACCCCGACCAAGTCGTCGATCATGCTGGGCCTCGGTGAAACGGAATCGGAGCTGATGATGGCTTTTGAAGACCTCCGCGCGGTCGGGGTCGATATATTGACGCTCGGCCAATACCTGAGGCCGACGGGCTCGCGCCATCACTTGATGGTTCATGAATTTATTCATCCCGATCAATTCATGGCCTATGGAGAGCGGGCAAAGGAGCGCGGATTTCTCCACGTCGCGTCGGGGCCCTTCGTGCGCTCGTCTTATCGCGCAGCCGAGCTGTTCATGAAAGGGCACTTGGAGACACATGCCTCTTAAGACAATCGCCTCTCTCGACATCAAACGCCTCGAGATCCTGGACATCAACGGCAATATCGACAAGGCCTTGCTGCCGAAGGTCTCCGACAAACTTCTTCTCGAGATGTACCGCCTCATGTTCCAGATCCGCGCCTTCGACGAGCGCGCCATCCTTCTCCAACGCTCCGGCCGCCTGGGCACCTACCCGATGATCACCGGGCAGGAGGCCACGCAGTGCGTGCCGCCGCTGGCGCTCAAGCCCAGCGACTGGGTCGTGCCGACGTATCGCGGCGGCGGCGTCTATTTCGCGCGCGGCATGCAGATGCGCTACGGCCTGCTCTATTGGGCCGGCGACGACCGCGGCACGCACTTCCCCGAAGGCAACAACGACATGATCTTCTCGATCCCCGTCGGCACGCACCTGACGCAAGTCGCGGGCCTGGCCTGGGGCCAGAAGTTCGCGGGCAAGGGCGGCGTGGCCATGACTTACTGCGGCGACGGGACCTCGTCCAAGGGCGACCTACACGAGGCGCTGACCTTCGCCGGCCAGTTCAAGCTGCCCGCGATCTACATCATCGAGAACAACGGCTGGGCGATCTCGGTCCCGCGAGCACGCCAGGCCGCCTCGCAGACGCTCGCGCAGAAGGCCTGGGGCTACGGCGTGCATGGAATCCAGGTGGACGGCAATGACGCCCTCGCCGTGTACGCGGCGACGACCGAGGCCGTGGCACGCGCCCGCAAGGGCGACGGCCCGACCTTGATCGAATGCGAGACCTACCGCATGTCGCACCACACCACCGCCGACGACGCGACGCGCTATCGCGACGATAAGGATGTGGCGGCGTGGAAGAAGCGCGACCCCATCTCGCGCATGAAGAAGTTCCTGACCGGCAAGAAGCTCTGGAACGACAAGCTCGAGAAAGAGCTCACGGCGAAGACCAAGCTCTGGATCGACGGCGAGGTGAAGGCGTACGAGGAGTTCGCGGCGCCCAATCCGCTCAACATGTTCGCCGACAACTACGCCAAGGCGCCCCGAGCCTTGATCGAGCAGCGCGCGGAGCTCGAGGAGCTTCTCAAGTTCAAGGGGGGGGCGAAGGTGCTGATGTCGCTGCCTCCGACCGAAGGGCGGTTTCCGTGAAGGCCCTTCTCGCGGCCCTGCTGCTCGTCCCTTTCGCGCGCGCGGCGGAGCCCGCTCCCGCGATACAGATCCGCGCGTGCCTCGACGGCGACGCGACGGCCTGCAACCGCGCCGGCGAGCGCCACGTCCTCGGCCTGGGTCTCTCCAAGGACCCGGCGCAGGCCTTCGACTATCTGCAGCGCGCGTGCGAGCTCGGCTCCATGCCCGGCTGCTCGAATCTCGGCCTGCTCTATCTGACCGGCGTCGACGGCGCGGGCACCAAGCGCGATCCCGAGCGCGGCGCCCGCCTCATCGCTCGCGCCTGCGAAGGCCTGCTCGAGGTGGACAACTGCGCGCTCGCGGCCGACCTCTTCGAGCGGGGCGGACGCGGCGTGAAGGTACGGCCCGACCTCGCGCGGCGGTACTACGCGCTGAGCTGCGCGCGCGGGCGCGAGGACGCCTGCGGCGAGATCAAGCTCTTCAAGGATAAGCCATGAGCCCGAAAACCGCCGCCAAGCCGGCCGCGATCCGCACGCTCAACCTCGTGCAGGCGGTCAACGAGGCGCTCGACATCGCCATGGCCCGGGACAAGAAGGTCATGATCCTGGGAGAAGACGTGGGCCGCAACGGCGGCGTGTTCCGCGCCACCGAAGGGCTTTGGAAGAAGTACGGAGACGACCGCGTCGTCGACACCCCGCTCGCCGAGATCGGCATCATGGGCTCGGCTATCGGCCTCGCCATCACCGGGATGAAGCCCGTGGCCGAGATCCAGTTCGACGGCTTCATGCCTTCCGTCTTCGACCAGGTCGTCTGCCACCTGGGCCGCATCCGCTCCCGCTCGCGCGGCAAGATGTCGGTGCCGCTCGTCCTGCGCGCGCCGCACGGCGGCCTCATCCACGCGCCCGAGCACCACAGCGAGAGCCCCGAAGCCTATTTCTGCCACACGCCCGGCATCACCGTCGTGATCCCCTCGACCCCGTACGACGCGAAAGGGCTCCTGCTCGCCGCGATCGAGTCCCCGGACCCGGTCGTCTTCTTCGAGCCGAAGCTCCTGTACCGCTCGGCCAAGGGCGAGGTTCCGGCGGGCCACTACACCGTGGAGATCGGCAAGGCCCGTCTCGTCAAAGAGGGCAAGGACATCACCTTGCTGACGTGGGGCTCCATGACCGTGACCTGCCAGAAGGCCGCCGAGCGCCTCGAGAAGGAGGACGGCGCCTCGGTGGAGATCCTCGACCTGCGCACGCTCTCGCCGCTCGACCTCGACGCGATCCTGGCCTCGGTCGGCAAGACCGGACGCTGCGTCATCGCCCACGAGGCGCCGAACTCCGGCTCCTGGGCGGCCGAGCTGTCCGCCCTGATCGCCGAGCGCGGCCTGCTACGCCTGCTGGCCCCCGTCGCCCGCGTCGGCGGCTGGGACATCCGCATGCCGCTTTTCCGCCTGGAGCAGTATTACATCCCCGACGCGGACCGGATCGTCATGGCCGCGCGCAGGACTTTAAGCTTCTAACGAGAGAGAACATGAACTTCGATTTCAATCTGCCGGACATCGGGGAAGGTCTCGTCGAAGGCGAGATCGTGAAGTGGTTCGTGAAGGTCGGCGACACCGTCGCCGAACACCAGCCCTTGGCCGCGGTGCTCACCGACAAGGCCGAGGTCGAGATCCCGTCCCCGAAAGCGGGGAAGATCACGAAGCTCTACGGCAAGCCCGGCGAGAAGATCAAGGTGCACTCGCCGCTCGCGAGCATCGAGGTGGGCGGCGGCGTTTCCTCGCCCGCGGCCGCGACGCAGGAAAAGGCCGCCGTCAAGAACGCAACCCCGGCGCCCAAAGCCGCGGTCGCCGTCGCCGAACGGCCCGCGCCCGCGGTCGGCGGCTTCGTCTTCAACCTCCCCGACATCGGCGAGGGCCTCGTCGAAGGCGAGCTCGTGAAGTGGCACGTGAAGGAGGGCGAGACGGTCGCCGAGCACCAGCCGATCGCCGCAGTATTGACCGACAAGGCCGAGGTCGAGATTCCATCGCCGAAGGCGGGCAAGATCGCGAAACTCCACGCGAAGCCGGGACAGAAAGTCGCCGTGCACGGCCCGCTGGTGACTTACTCCGGCGTCATCGGGGCCCCGGCAAAGGGTACCCAATCCGTTGCCGTCTCCGTCGAAGGCGTGAAAACCTCGACCTCATCCGCCCCGGCGGCAGCGCAGCCGTCGCGCTCCGCCAACGAAGTCCTCGCCACGCCGATGGTCCGCAAGATGGCCAAGGACCAAGGCATCGACATCGGAACGATCCGGGGAACGGGACCCGACGGGCGGGTCCTCGCCGGAGATTTGAAGGCTCCGGCGGCACCCGCGCGCGCCGCCGCCCACGACAATTCCGGCGCCAACGCGACTCCCGCCGTGAAGGCGCTCGCGACGTCCTTGGGCGTGAACCTCGCCGGCGTCGCGGGAACGGGTCCCGGCGGCCGCATCTCCGAGTCGGACGTCCGCGCCAAAGCCCCCGCGAAAGCCGCGGCGGCGCCACAGGCCGCCTCTTCATCTTCGTCCTCGTCCGGCTACCCGCCGGTCTCGATCCCGCGGACGCCGAGCGATGAGGTCGTGCCGTTCTCGGGCATCCGCCGTAAGATCGCCGAGAAGATGCAGCAGTCGCGCCGCACCGTCGCGCACGTCACGCACATGGACGAGTGCGACATGACCGCCGTCCTCGCGCTGCGCGAGAAGCTCAAGCCCGAGGCCGCGAAGAAGGGGATCAAGCTGACCTTCCTGCCGTTCATCATCCGCGCGCTCGTCAAGTCGCTGATGGAGTTCCCGATGTTCAACTCGGCCCTCGACGAGGCCGCGTCGGAGATCGTGATCCGGCGCCACTACAACGTCGGCATCGCGGTCGCGGCGCCGCAGGGGCTCGTCGTGCCGAACGTCAAGAACGCCGAGGACAAGGACATCTGGGCGCTCGCGGCGGAGGTGGCCTCGCTCGCGGAGAAGGTCCGCGCGAAGACGATCGACGTGCCCTCGCTGCAGGGGGGGACGGTCACGATCACGAACATCGGGCCGATCGGCGGCCTCTTCGCGACGCCGATCGTCAACCACCCCGAGGTCGCGATCCTGGGTCTCATGAAGATGCAGAAGCGGCCCGTCGTGCGCGACGGCAAGGTCGTCGTGCGCGATCTGATGAACCTCGTGCTGTCCTTCGACCATCGCGTCTGCGACGGCGCGGACGCGGCGAGCTTCACGAACACGATCATTAAGCATCTCGAAAACCCGCAAACCCTTCTCTAAAGAGGCCAACATGGCGATCTCGACGGACGTGCTCATCATCGGCGGCGGCCCCGGCGGCTACGTCGCCGCTATCAAGGCCGGCCAGCTCGGAAAGAAGGTCCTCCTCGTGGACCGCGACAAGCTCGGCGGCGAGTGCCTGAACTACGGCTGCATCCCGTCGAAGGCCCTGATCGCGGCCGCGGGCCACGCCTATAAGTCCAAGAAGGCCAAGGAGGCCGGCTTCGACGACCCGAAGCACCACCTCGACTGGACCAAGGTCGTCGCGTGGAAGGACCAGATGGTCGGCGGCTTCGTGAAGAACATCGGCACGCTCATCAAGGGCAACAAAGGCGAGCACATCCAGGGCTCGGCCCAGTTCACGACCGCCACTACCGCGATCGTCACGAAAGCGAACGGCGACGCCGAAACGGTCGAGTTCAAGCACGCGATCATCGCGTCCGGCTCCGAAATCGTCTCGATCCCCGGCTTCGCGATCGACGGCGACCACATCATAGGCTCCAAAGAGGCGCTCGATCTCAAGAAGCCGCCGGAGGGCCTGGTGGTCGTCGGAGGCGGCGTGATCGGCCTCGAGATCGGCACGTTCTTCGCGAAGCTCGGCACGAAGGTCACGGTCGTCGAGTTCACGGACTCGCTCCTGCCCGTGATCGAGAAGGACATGGTCGCGCCCGTCTCGCGCAATCTGACGAAGCTCGGCGTCGACGTCATGCTACAAGCCAAGGCCAAGGCCTGGTCGAAGAAAGGCAAGCGCCTCGAGGTCGTCGTCGAGACCGCGGACGGCAACATTAAGGTGGCCTGCGACAAAGTCCTGATGTCCGTGGGCCGCAAGCCGCGCTCGGCCGGCCTCGGCCTGGAGAAGATCGGCGTCGAGCTCGACAAGCGCGGGCACGTCGTCGTCGACACCGAGATGCTCTCCTCCGTCGGCAACATCTACGCGATCGGCGACGTCGTCGGCCAGCCCTACCTCGCGCACAAGGCCAGCCGCGAGGGCATCCTCGCCGCGCAGTCGATCGCCGGCGAGCCCCTCGAGCCGAAGGGCCAGGTGCCCTGGGCCGTATTCACCGATCCCGAGATCTCCTGGGTCGGCATGACCGATCCGGAGGCCAAGGCCGCCGGATTTACGACGATCGTCGGCAAGTTCCCGTTCGCCGCGTCCGGCCGCGCGATGGCCGTCCGCGAGACCGACGGCTTCTGCAAGGTCGTCGCCGACAAGGCGACGCACAAGATCCTCGGCGCGGGCTTCGTCGGCACGAACGCGTCCGACCTCATCGGCGAGGCCTGCCTCGCGGTGTCCGTCGGCGTCACGCTCGAGCAGGTCGCGCAAACGATCCATCCGCACCCGACCTTGACCGAGACCTTCGCGGAGGCGTGCGAGGGCGCGCTCGGCCATCCGGTGCACATGCTTCAAATCAAGCGCGAGGCGCCGGTCTTCTCCTAAGCGATGCTCGTCCGGGATCTGGGCCTTCGGGAGTACGAGGAGGTCTGGAATCTCCAGCGCAAGCTCGTGTTCGAGCGCGGCGAGGGGAAGATTCCGGATACGGTGCTCTTGTGTCAACACAACCCGGTCTACACGATCGGCCGCTCCTCGAAGCAGCCCGTCCCGGAGGCCTTGCCGTATCCCGTCCACAAGATCGAGCGCGGGGGGGACCTGACGTGGCACGGACCCGGCCAGCTCGTCGGCTACCCGATCTTCGACCTGCGCGGCCTCGGGCTCAAGCCGCGCTCGTACCTCGCGGCGCTCGAGGCGGTGCTCGGCGAGGCGGTGCGCCCGTTCGGCGTCGAGTGCGGGACGGTCAAGGGCTTCACGGGTCTGTGGACCGGGAGCAATCGCCGGAAAATCGCCTCGATCGGCGTCGCGGTTCGCGGCGGGATCACCTACCACGGCTTCGCGCTGAACGTGAACAACACCTTGGCCCCGTTCAAGCTCATTCATCCGTGCAAGCTCGAGAGCGAGGTGATGACGTCGATGGCCAAGGAGCTCGGCGGCTCCGTCGACGAGCATGCGGTCGCGAAGAAAGTCGGCGAGACGATGATCGCCTACTTCGGCCGCATGACGAGGAACGATGACCGCTCTTGAAGCGCTGAAGGCCGGCTCCTCCCTCCAGGACCAGGTCTTCAAGGACCTCGACTTCAAGGGAGCCGAGCTCGCGGACCTCGAAATCGACTCGTGCCGGTTCACGGGCTGCTCTTTCCAAGGCGCGACTCTGCGCCGCAGCCGCCTCGCCGACTGCGCGTTCGAAGGCTGCGACTTCACCGCGGCGAGGTTCACCGCCTCGCGACTGCGCGAGGCCGCGTTCGCGAACTGCAGGGCGGGGGGCGCGAACTGGGCGTCCGCGACCTCGCTCGACGGCCTGAGCTTCGTCCACTGCCTGCTCGACGCGGGCGCCTTCGACGGAGCCAAGCTCCCGCGCCTAGTCCTCGACGACTGTCGCCTGCGCGACGCCGACTTCTCCGGCGCGGACCTGCGCGGGGCCGTCCTCAAGGCCTGCGACCTCCGGGGCGCCCGCTTCGCCGGGACGAACCTCGAAGGCGCGGACCTGCGCGGGTCGTTTTCCTACACGATCGACCCGCTCGGTGCCAAGATCAAGAAAGCCCGCTTTTCCCTGCCCGAGGCCGTCTCGCTGCTAAACGGCCTCGGCATCATCCTGGAGGACTCATGATTCGCCTGCTCCCCGTTCTTCTGGCGCTGCTGGCCCCGTCCGCGCGCGCGGATTTCTCCGTGCCCGGCTTCGAGCTCGTCTACTCCTATCCGGCCGAGACCTCCCTCGAGGAGCCAGACCTGCGCAAAGCCCAGGACGTCTGGCCCGAAATGTTCGACGCCGCCCGCAAGTCGATCGACATCGAGCAGTTCTACGTGACGCCCTCGACCGGAGAGCCCCTCGAGCAGTCACTGCAGGCGCTCGAGCGGGCCGGCAAACGCGGCGTGAAGATCCGCGTGATCCTCGAGAAGAAGTTCGAGAGGAACTCCACCGACGGCATCGCGCGGCTCAAATCCATCCCCGGCCTCGACCTGCGCGTCCTCGAGTGGTCGAAGGTCAACGGCGACGGCATCATCCACGCCAAATTCCTCATCGTCGACTCGTCGCAGGCGTACGTCGGCAGCCAGAACTTCGACTGGCGCTCGCTCAAGCACATCCACGAACTCGGCCTGCGGGTCTCCGACGGCGGTGTCGCCGCTAACGTCCAGAAGGTCTTCGATCACGACTGGCTGTATACCGGCGACGGCGAGAAGCCCGCCGACGCGAAGAGCCCGGACGCCGACCGCGCGGCGCGCGCCTACCTCGTCGCCAGCCCCTGGCGCAAGAACCCCGCCGGGGTGGGGGACTCCGAGTCCGAGCTCGTACGGCTCATCGGCGAGGCGAAGACGGAGCTCGACATCCAGCTCCTCGATTACAACCCGACGACCTACGGCCGGCCGAAGCGCTACTATGCGCCGATCGACACGGCGCTGCGCGACGCGGCCGTGCGCGGCGTGAGGATCAAGCTGCTCGTCTCCCACTGGAACACCGAGGAACCCGCGATCAGCCACCTGAAGAGCCTGTCCTTGGTGCCCGGCATCGAGGTGCGGATCATCACCGTCCCCGAAGCCAAGCAGGGGCGCATCCCGTTCGCGCGAACCGCGCACTCCAAATACATGGTCGCCGACGGCAAGATATCCTGGATCGGCACCAGCAACTGGGCGGGGGGCTACCTCGACCAGTCGCGCAACCTCGAGATCGTCGTCAAGGACGAGGTCCTGGCCGCCCGCGCCGCGAAGCTGCACGCGCATCTCTGGGACTCGGCCTATACGGCGCCGATCGAGGTCCTAAAGGCCTATTCCAAGCCCCGCCGCTGACGGGTTACAATACCGACTATGAGCGCCCCCGCGACGACCGCCGGACCCGCCCCCGTTCACTCGCCCGAATACCGCCGCCGCCGGTTCATGAACTGGTTCCCGCTCGGCCTCACGTACGCGACCTTCTACATGGGCCGCTACAATCTCAACGCGGCGTCGACGGAGATCATGACGCGCTTCGCCCTCACGAAGGCCCAGTTCGGCACGATCGCCACCGCCGGCTTCTGGACCTACGCGGTCGCCGTCATGTTCAACGGCCCGCTCACCGACCGCTTCGGCGGGCGCCGCGCGATCCTCATCGGGGCCGCAGGCTCGGCGGTCGTCAACCTCGCCGTCGGCCTGCTGTTCCTGGCGGGCTGGCAGACGAAGATCGTCGTCGGCATGTCGCTCCTGTACGCCGTCAACCAGTACTTCCAGTCCTTCGGCGCGCTGTCGGTCGTCAAGGTCAACTCGACCTGGTTCCATGTGCGCGAGCGCGGCGTGTTCGGCGGCATCTTCGGCATCATGATCAGTTCCGGCTACTATCTCGCGCTGACGGTCGGCGGCTGGATCCTGTTTCACATGCCGTGGTACATGATCTTCCTCATCCCGTCGGCCGCGATGGCGACGATGTTCGTCGTCGACTGCTTCATGGTCGCCGATACGCCCGCCGACGCCGGCCACCCGACGCTCGACACCGGCGACGCGACGAGCGGCCGCGCCGACAACGACAAGCCCCTCGACTTCGCCTACCTCGTCACCAACGTCTTCAAGAACAAGATCATCCTGACCTTGACCGCGGCCGAGTTCTGCACCGGCTTCGTCCGCCAGGGGCTCCTGCTCTGGTTCGTGCCCTTCCTCAAGGAGGTCCACGGGATTTCCCACGCCTCCGACGCCAAGTTCATGGGCTTGTCGCTGTTCTCGATCGCGACGACCGGCATCACCGTCGGCGGCATCGTCGGCGGTATCGTCTGCGGCTATCTGTCCGACAAGGTGTTCCAGAGCCGCCGCCCTCCCGTCGCGTTCATCTTCTACCTGGGCCAGATCGCGTCGTTGTTCGCGCTCGGCCAGACGAAGGACCCCGCCGTCGCCTCCTTCCTGATCGGCTTCTGCTGCATGTGGATCTTCGGCGTGCACGGCATGCTCTCTGGCACCGCGTCGATGGACTTCGGCGGCACGAAGGCGGCGGCGACCGTCACCGGCCTGCTCGACGGCATCCAGTACGTGGCTTCGGGGCTGACCGGCGTGTTCCTGGGTTCGATCCTCGACAAGCACGGCTGGGGCGTGTGGACCTACATGATCATGCCGTTCTCCGCGATCGGCGCGATCCTGATGACGACGCTCTGGAACGCGACCCCCAAGAACACGAAAGTCGTCGTCAAGGCGTGAGCTCCCAAAAAGAGCTGCTCGACGCCCTGCTCGACGACGTCGCGCGCCGTCCCGGCGCGATCGTCGTCTTCGACCTCGACGACACCTTGTTCTCGACGGCCGACCGGCATCTGCGCATCCTGGCCGAGTTCGCGGCCGCGATCGAGACGCAGGACGCCCGCTCCGCCGGCATTCTGCGCGGGATCACGCGCGAGCAGCTGCGCTACTCCGTCGTCGACACCGCCGCGGAACACGGGCTCGACGAGAAGCTCGCGAAGGACCTCCGCGGCTTCTGGTTCGCGCGCTTCTTCAAGAATCCCTACCTGCTCGAGGACTCGATCGTCCCCGGAGGCCCCGAGTACGCCGCCGAGGTCATCAAGCGCGGCGGGCGCTCCTTCTACATGACCGGCCGCGACGAGGGCATGCGGGAGGGGACGGAAGCATCCCTGCTGCGCCACGGCTTTCCGGATCCCGACGGCGCGAAGGCGGCCCTCGTGCTCAAGCCGCGCTTCGACTCGCCCGACTTCGCGTTCAAGACCGAGGCGGTGGGCCGGATCGCGGAGCAAGGGGACGTCGTCGGCTCGTTCGAGAACGAGCCCGCGCACGTGAACTTGTTCATCGAGCGCTTCCCGAAGGGCCGCCACTTCCTGCTCGAGACCAAGCACTCGGGTAAGCCCGTGACGCCGAATCCCGCGACGCTCCGCATCAAGGACTTCCGGCGTTAAGCCGGAAGGCCTTCGGACAATAAGCGCAGCGCGTTGCCGCCCATCACGAGCGCGATGTCCTCCTCGCTCATCTTCGCCGCGAGCAAAGCCTGCGTCACGAGCGGCACGCCCGTCGCGTCGAAAGGTGCCGCGACCGCCCCGTCGAAGTCGGAGCCGAGCGCCGCGTGGCGCACGCCCGCGGCCCGGACCACGGCCAGGATCGAGCGGGCGATCGCGGCGGCGTCCTCTCCGCCCGTCGCCGTCTTCCAGTAGCCGACGCCCACGACGCCGTCCTTGTCGGCGATTTTCCGGATCTGCTTGTCGGTCAGGTTCCGCTCGTTCGGGCACGCCGAGCAGGCGCCCGTGTGCGAGACGACCGGCGGGCGGCGGCAGGCGTCGAGCGCGTCGTCGAGCAGCTTCGGGGCGGCGTGCGCGAGGTCGAGGACGATGCCCTTGCTCTCCATCCTCTCGAGCGAGGCCCGGCCGAAGTCCGTCAGCCCGCCCTTGAGCTCTCCCGAGGCCGAGCCGCCGAGGTCGTTGTCGACGAAGTGCGTGAGCCCGACCATGCGCACGCCCGCGTCGAAGAGGACGTCGATCGACTCGAGGCGGCCCTCGAAGCACTGGCCGCCCTCGATCGACAACAGCGCGGCGGTCGCCCCGGGGCGGCGTTTCGAGGCGAGCTGGGTGAGATCCGCCTTCGTGCGCACCTGGGACATGCGCCCGCCGGAGTTCTTCACCGCGAAGTCCAGCGCGCGCGCTTGGAACAGCGCGCG
Source organism: Elusimicrobiota bacterium (assembly GCA_038211115.1). Classification (GTDB taxonomy): domain Bacteria; phylum Elusimicrobiota; class Elusimicrobia; order UBA1565; family UBA9628; genus GWA2-66-18. Next base: position 35,562 of record JBBQVX010000017.1, read on the forward strand.
CTCGAGCTTG
>JBBQVX010000018.1:0-35520 GCA_038211115.1 Elusimicrobiota bacterium
GGGGTGTACTACGGCGACCACGCCGACCTCGCGACGGGCGCCCAGTCGCGCGAGCTTCGGACCGCGGCCGACGCCGGCGACTGGGCGGCCGTCGGCAAGGTCCTCGACGGCATCGAAAGCCCGTCGATCATGACGAGCGGCTTCGCGTACGCGGTCCCGCGCATGCTCAAGTCCCCGCGCGCCCTCACCTCGTCGCGCGATCGCCAGATCCTGCGCGCGTGGAATGGCGGCGAGGAGGCCGGACCTCCGTCCGAGAGCTCGATCGCGGGTCAGCTCCTCGCCTTCGCGGCCGCCTCCGAAAACGGCCTCACCGCGCCGGAAGCCGAGCTGATCAAAGCCGCAGTCGCCGACCCGTCCGATACCGAGCGCCTGCTCGAGGCGATGCGCCTCGCCCGCTTCCTCGTCTACGACGGGCGCGCGGCGCGCGTCGGCTTCGACACGACGAAGGTTCCCGTCGACGCGAAGAACGAAGAGGAGCGGCGCGACCTCCAGGCGGCGCGAATGCTCGCGGCGCTCTTCAAGGTGTCGGAGCAGGATCTGCGCACGCCGGCCGGGGCGGCCATCATCCGCGAGGGCCTCAAGGGCAAGCTTAAGACCGACGTCGCGGACGCGCACGAGCAGAACCGGCGCGATCAGCTCCTGCTGTCCTCGCAGGACGAATACCGCGATCGCGTGAAGAAGCTGGCCGACGTTTCGATGGAGATGCTCGGACCCGGGGCGGAGGCGAACGCGGCTCTCGGCCGGAAAGCGCAGGGCACCGCCTCGTTCAAGGAGCTCGCCGCGCTCGCGGGCGGCGTTCGCCGCTACCTGGACGACTCCGACGCCCTGACGAAGCTGACTTTCGATCTCTCCCGCACGAGCTGGGGCCGCGCCGCGATGAGCCTGCCGGGGGCGTTCGTCGACGCCAAGAGCAAGACGATGGCCGCGTTCTACGGCGGCTACGGTCCGGAAGGCCTGACCGTCTCCGGCTGGATGGTCGGCATCAACGCGGGCAACGTGACTTTGCGGCGTAGCTACGAGAGCGTCGGCGTGCCGGACGGGCCCAAGGAACTGTCCAAGGGCCAGCAGAAGGTCGTCGACTCCGAGGCGGGCGGCAAGGCGGACGCGCCGCAAGGCCCGCCGAAGCCGATCAAGCGCGACGGCTACACGTACGTTCGAGCGGACGGCGCGGTCGTGTTCCAGGCGCTCCACGGGGACAAAACCTACAGCGAGACGCGCTCCCGGAAGGTCGAGAAGGTGACCATCGGCGGACGCGAGTACAACGCGACCGTGACGATGGGAGTCAACGCGGCGGGTGAGCGCGTCCAGATCTACAACGCCGAGGGTAAATCCTTCGTCGCGGAGAAGAAAGGAAGCTATGACGCCCAGGGCAAGTTCCACGCGACCGAGGCGACCCGCCTGGTGGAGAACGTCACCAAGATCGCGCCCGTCGAGACCGTCCAGGTCTCGTACCTGGTCAACGGCCGGCAGGCCATCACCCTGATCGAGCGGCGCGGCGATCCGGGGAAGGGCGGGGAGACGCTGAACTGGACGAGCTTCTACCAGCCGAAGACGAAGGGCGCGTCGTACGACGCGGTCAGCATGGACCTCGTCGGGCACTCGAAGTCGCTCACGATCGGAACCCACCGCACGACGTTCGATCTCACGAAGGACAACGCGGGCTTGGACGAGAGCCGCCGCCGTACGATCTACGATGTGTCCGGGCCCACGGCGAAGCTCCTCGAGACGCGGTACTTCTCGATCGGCAAGGACGCCGACGGCGTGCGCGTGGTCAAGGCCGTCGTCGAGAAGTCGCGTGCCGATCTCGGCAAGGACGACGCGTCGGTCATTGAGATCCGCGACTACCGCCTCGACACCGACGGCGCCGACGACACGAAGCGCGACGGCTGGGGCAAGCCGATCCACCGCAACGGCATCAGCAGCCTCAGCGCCGACGATCTCGACAAGGCCATCGTCGGGAAACGGCTCGTCGTCGACGGTCGCGAGGACGAGCGCGGCGCGCCGCGCGTCGACTTCCGCGTCATGCTCAACCGCGAGGGCAAGACCAAGCAGGAGCTCGCGGACGCCTACGGCGTGATCGGCGGCAAGATCGCCCTGGAGATGAAGCTCCACAAGGACGACGACGATAAGACGCCGATCGACGGGCAGTTCGCGTCGCATTTCCAGCGCCTCGCGCAGTTCTTCGACAACCAGTTCGTCAACGCCGACGACGCGTACTCGGTCACCGCGAACATCTCCCGGGGCGGCAGCGTCTCCATGTCCGGCACGCACTTCGACGGCGCGAAGATGCACGACACGAACGTCGACTCCCCGCAGTACAGCTTCATCGCGCTGCCCAAGGACGCGCCGAAGCGCCAGCCGGGCCTGCCCGACAAGGAGCAGAACGGGATCTTCCTCTCGCAAGAGCTGTGGGCGGTGGGGCAGGCCGCGAAGGATCAGTTCGCGTTCGTGACGATCGAGCCGGGCACGGACGGCAAGGCCGACCACGTGACCGGCTACTTCGGGAAATACAACGGCATCGAGCGGAACCATAAGTTCCGCATGGACGAGTTCGACTCGGACAAGACCGACGGCACGCCGCACTGGTACAACGCCGCCGACATCGTCCGCTCCTACTATATCGACGGCTCGCTGAACCCGGCGGGCAAGGCCGTCGCGGACGAGACCACGTCGGTGTGGAACGGCGGCAGCAAGCTCGGCTCGTACGTCAGCAATTCGATCCGCTACTCCGATTGGGGCCGCGAGAATCCGAGGATGGCGGCTTTGGTCGGCGGCATCGCGGGCGGGTTCATCATGACCCTGCTCGACCCGACCATGCTCCTCATGATGGTCGTGCCCATGGGCGCGGGCTACCTCGCCGCGAAGATCGGCCCGATGGTCCTCAAGGCCTTCAAGCTCATCGAGTCGGGCGTCAACGCCTATTTCATGGCCCAGATCATCGTCCACACGGGCGAAGGCGTCGTCAAGGTTGTCGTCGGCCTGGTCAACAACGACTTGAACATGATCAACGAGGGCGGGATGGCCGTGGGCTCGGCGGTCGCCATCGGCGCCCAGATGGGAGTTATGCACGCGCTGGCCGCCAAGGGCGGCAAGGACGCGCCGGGCCGCGAAGGCGGCGACGTAACGAAGATTCCGGAGCCCACGAAGGTCGGCCCCGAGCCCGGCAAGATGAACGTGGAGCCCAATGAGATCGGCAAGGAGCCCGTGAAGACGGAGCCGGTCAAGACCAACGCCGAGCCCGTGAAAACGAACATCGAGCCCACGAAGACGGAGCCGGTCAAGACCAACGCCGAGCCCGTGAAAACGAACGTCGAGCCGACGAAAACGGAGCCGGTCAAAACAGAACCGGTCAAGACCAACGCCGAGCCGGTCAAGACGAACGAGCCGGTGAAGACTCAGCAACCGCCTCCTCCCCGCACGGGCTTCCTGCCGCGCATCGCCGAAGCCCTCGGTTTCGGCGGCAAGGGCAACCTCGACGCGCCTTCCGCCGGCGACATCGGCGGCGGCGGCCGCGGCGGCGGCGGCGGGGGTGATCTTACGCCCGGCGGTATGAAGGTCGCCTCCAACGAAGGCGGCGGCTCAGGCGGTTCGGGCGGCGGCGCTAAGATCGAGACGCTCGGCGGGAAGAGCGGCGAGCCGATCAAGGCCCTCGAGCCGGCGAAAGTCTCGGACCCCGCCAAAGTCGCGGATCCCGCGTCGGTCGCGAAGCCGCCCGTCGCTCCGGAGATCGCGCCGGTTAAAGGCAAGGGCCAGGTCCAGGAAGGCGTGACGGAGAAGCCCGTCGATCCCGCGTCCAATCAGGTCGCGCAGGTCCGGCCGGTGGAGCGCGGCGGCCCCGGCTCCGACGGCGTACCGACGCGCAACGGGAGCTTCGAGTCATCGGAGCTCCTCGGCGTGGGCGCGGAGAGCGGCGGCCGCGGTCGCCCGCTCATCGAGAAGGGACCCGTGGAGAAAGCCGCGCTCGAGAAGGGCTCCGAGACCGGGGCGAAGACTGAGACCGGCGGGAAGAAGAACCGCTCCGGTTCCGGAAAGAAGAGCGAGTCTCCTTCGACGAACGAAAGCGCGTCGATCGACCCGGCCGACGTCGCGTCGGGCGAGAAGGGGTCTTCGTCGGACGCGCCCGTCAAGAAGTCCGGCTCCAAGAACTCAAAGGCCGAGACGTCGAAGACCGGCGAGCCGGTCGACGTCAAGCCCACCGACAAGGGAACGCCGTCGGACGCGTCTTCGAATAAGCCCGCGCCCGAGAACGGCGTCGCCCAAAGCGAGGCGAACGCTCTCGTCGAGGAAGGCGCGTCGGTCAAGCCCGAGCCCAAGGCAAAGCCGGGCCTTTTCAAGCGCGCCCTTTCCGGCGCCGACGCGGCGGTCGGCGTCGCGATGAAGCCGGTGACCGCTCTCGTCAATATGGGCGCGAGTCTCGCCGGCCGCATCGGGAAGTGGAAGCTGCCGTTCACCGAGATTCCGCTGTCGAGCATCACCGGCGGCGCGATCCGCGGCGTACAGACCGTCGGCCTCGGCGTCGAGGCGATCGGCGCCCGGCTCACCGCCGTCCTCGGCAAGCGGCTCGGCTTCCTGGGCAAGCCGATCAGCGACATCGGCATGATGCTCCAGGGCCGCGTGCTGCCGCACGAGGGGCGTCCGCTGAGCTTCGAGGAGGTCTGGCATCCCGATCTCGCGAAGCGGCCGTCCTTCCTCGAGGCGGTCTCGCCGGACGTCCTCGCCAAGGGCGGGACGGTCGAGGGCCGCTTCGACGTCGAGACGGGGCGCGCGTCCTTCGGGCCGAAGGCCAAGGGCGAGGTGCCGGTGTCCGTCGAGGTTCGGCCCGACGGTAAGGGCGGCGTCGAGATCGTCGACTACGCGGTGAACACCGCCGACGCGAAGCTCGCGGGCAAGGCCCACGGCGAGATGTACGGCCAGCTCGAGCGCACGTTCCACACCGAGCAGCATCAGGCCGCGCTCGACGCCTTCTTCGCAAGCAAGGACGTGCGCGCGCGCCTCACGAAGAACGCCGACGCCGGCGGCGAGACGTACGTGGACGCGACGTACGACGCCGGCGCCCGGCGCTTCAGGCTCGCGAAGCCGGGCGAAGGCGAGGTTCGCCTGCGCATGAAAACCGAGCCCTCCGGCGAACTGCGTCTTTCCGACGCCCAGCCGCTGACGGAAGGCGGCCGCGTGCCCCCCGAGGCCGCCTACAACCTGCGGCTGTTCTCCGCGCGCGGCGGCGTCTCGGTCGAAGGCGCCGTGAAGTCGGCGAAGACGCCGTCTCTCGAGGAGCTGGGCGTGAAGCTCGCGGAGCGCATGAAGGAGGATCGCGTGCGCGTGGAGCGGGAGAACGTCCTGCGCACCGAGATGGCCGAACTGCGGGTCGAGGAGGCCAAGGCGCGCCTCGACGGCACCGAGGCCGGGGCCGTCAAGCCGGCCCTCGAGAAGGTCCGCAAGCTGGCGAACCGGGTCGCGGAGCTGCGCATCGAGCGCGAGGTCGCGGTCGGCGAAGCCGCCGCCGCGGACAAGCACCTCGCGTCCCTGAAGGTCTCGAAGAAGTCCCTCGCCCGCGCCGAGGAGGCGTTGGGGGTCCGGGAGAAGGCCGGCCGCGAGCTCGATGCGGCGGAGGCCGAGTACGCCTCGGCCAAGTCCGACCTCGCCGCGCTCGAGAAGGGCGACGCGAAGCTTCCGGAGGCGCAGGAGCGGCTGAGCGAGGCCGAGGCGCGCGGTCGCGAGGCCGCCAAGCGCTTCCGGATCGCCGACGAGAACGCCGCGACCTTCGGCGGTGAGTTGCCCGGCTCGGCGGTCGACGCGCTCGTGCGGCGCCAGGCCGCCAACGCGAAGATCGCCGCGATCGAAGCGGCCGGACGCGTCACGCTGAGCGAGTTGCGCAGCGCGGCCCGCGACGCACGCGCCGGCAAGAAAGGCGCCTCCGACCTGCGCGGCGCGTTCGCGCTCGAGCGCGTCGCGGCGGCGGAGACCGCGCTCGCGAAAGAGGGCGCCATCCGCGAGTATCGCCGTGACGGCCTGGACCGCTCGACCGGCGGCGACGGCCGGCGCGTCGCGATGATGCGCCTGCTGGCCAAGGAGGGCGGCGTCGCGGGCGGGCGCGAGAGCGTCGGCCAGGGCGCGGGCAAGAACCTCTGCGTCGTGGCGACCGCCGCCGACATGGTCGCGACCGCGCTCGGACGGCCCGTCGAAGGCGCGCTCGCCGAGGCCGAGTCCGCGATCATAGCCCATCACCAGGCCAAGGCGAAGGCCGCCGGCGAGGCGAACTGGGAGGTCTTGGGCCGCGAACGCGGCGAGGCCTACCTGCGCTACGTGGCGAAGACCGGCATGTCCGGCCCGGAGATACACGAGATGATGGGTGCGGTGGCCGAGGCGTCGGGGCTGAAGCTCGTCGAGATCCCGGCGGAGAAGATCTTCGTCGACCTTGCCGCGGGCAAGCAGGTCGCGGTCGTGATGACGCACGTCGCCGATCCGATCACCGGCATGAAGGGCGGCGCCCACATGGTCAATCTCTCGAACTGGCGCACGGCGCGCAACTCCCTCACGGGCAAGATCGAGACGCTCGTCGACGTCGCCGACCCCAACGTGCGCGTCCTCACCGGCTACGACGCGGCGGGCGCGCCCGTCTACACCGCGAAGACGGTGCCGATGACCTTGCCCGAGATCATTCCCGAGATCCGCGGCAGCCTGCACGGCGAGAACGGCCTCGCGGCCGGCTACGCGTTCGAGCCCGGCTCGAGCGGGCCGCGCGCGCCCCCGAAGCCCGTCGAGATCGCGAAGCCGGTCGATCTGGCGAAAAACCGTGAGATACTCCTCGCCGACGAGACGCGCCTCAATCGCCCGCCCCTGAACGCTCCGCCCGTCGAATGGACCGCCGGCAGCGCGGGCCGCCCGGAGGCCGAGCTCGTGAAGGTGCTCAGCGCGGAGGGCTCGAGCGGGCTCGTTTATGAGGGACGCCTCGGCGGAGAGGTCGTCGCGATCAAGACCTTCAACGAATCGCCCTCGGGTCCGGGCGAGTGGAAGGATCGCCTTCCTTACATGCGCGCCGAGATCACGAACTATCGCGCGATGGAAGGAGCCTTGCCGAAGGGCCAGGTGCCCAAGATGCACGGTGAGGTGGAGGTGGGCGGCAATCCGTCTTTCGCGACCGAACTGATCCACGGGAAGGATCCCCACATGCTCACCGTGGAGGAAGCCCTACGCATTACGCCCGAGGCGATCCAACAGGCGGCGGAGGCGGTGCAGCATCTCGCGCGCCGCGGCCTCGGCGGCACCGACTCGCCGCAGCCGATGATCCTGACCGAAGCCCAGACGATCAACGGCGTGCCGCGCAAGGCCGGCGACGTCGTGTTCATGGACGCGGGCGCGCTGTCGGCCGATAAGAGCTACTGGCAGAAGCCTCACGAGCTCGCCTACGAGGTCGCGAAGTCGCGAGAGCTGGCCTTGCGGGCTAAGCCCGGACAGAAAGGCCTGACGATCAACGACCTGTACAAGGCCTTGTCGAAGGAAAGCATCGGCGAGGCCGTGGACGCCGCGAAGGCCGCCGGGGTGCACGCGGAGACCCAGGCGATCGCCAACGTGCATGAAGCCGTCGGCTCGGTCCCGGACGTCGCCTCCTACAAGCGCTACTTCTCCGCCGCCGAGATCTACGCGGCGCATCCCGAGCCGGCGAGCGGTGGCGTCTACCATGACTGGCAGCATACGGTGAAGGTCGCCGACATGGCGGGCGAGTTCGCGAAGGCGCGCGGCTTGAGCAAGGCGGACGCGAAGTTCGTCTCCGAGGTCGCCCTGCTCCACGACTTCGACCCGTCGCGCGCCGCGGGCATGCCCGCGCGCGCCTTGTCGACGCTCGAGGCGCTGCGCCTCGACTTCGCGGGCACGAAATCGCTCAACGGGGAGCCCGGTAAGTCGGTCCTCAAGGAGCGCTTCCGCTGGACCGAGCGCCAGCTCCACATGGCCGAGGCGATGATCCAGCGCACCGAGTTCCCGTTCGCGGAGAAGCATCCGAACCCGGCCTACGGCGAAAAAGGCCCGCTGGCGCGCTACGAGGAGATGCTCTCGGGGATGAAGCCCGGCGACCGTCGCTTCGTCCTGCGCGAAGGCGCGCTGCTGTCGGAGTACGCGGACAAGTCGAGCTGGTACGCGACCGAGGACTTCGCCGGCGCGTTTAAGGTCGTCGAGGGGCTCGCGTCGGAGATCAACCGCTCGGTCGGCAAGGACGTCATGAGCGTCGACAAGCTCGGTACGAACGGCTTCCTGAGCGTGATCGGAGAGCCCGCGAGCTTCGTCCACGACATGGCGCTCGCGAAGAAATTCGGCGTGAAGCTGGAGCTCCCGAACCGCGCCGCGGCGTTCAAGCTCCTGCCCGAGAGCTACGGCCGAATCTTCGAGGCGAACCTCAAGGGCTTCGGCGAGTACGACGCGGCGCTGAAAGCCGGCGACAAGGGCGCGTTCGAGCGGGGCAAGGCGGTCGCGGACGCCGCGGTCCAGCCTCCGGCGCCGAAGCGCGAGGGCGTCGGCGCGGCCGACGACCTCTTCGACGGTCCTCCGGACGCCGTGATCGAACGGCAGGCGACGTCGGACAAGCCTTCGCCGCTGCGACAAATGCAGGTCTCGCTCGAGGCGCGCGGGAAATCCGCGGTGTTCAAGGAAGCCGAGTCGATCCTCTATACGGACGGCCTCACCGGCCTGCCGAACCGGGCTTTCATCATGGCGAAGGCGGAGCTCCTGCTCAAGGACGTCAAGGATCCGACGGTCGCGATGCTCGACATGAATAATTTCGGCGCGGTCAACGCGGGCCTCGCCGACGTGCACGGCCCCCTGGCGGGCAAGGAAATGGGCGACGGCATGCTCGCTTCCGCGGGGCCGAAGATCGACCGGATCGCGAAGCGAAACGGGGTGACCGCGGCTCGCCTGGGCGGCGAGGAGATCGTCGTGTTCGGCTCGGTCAACGACGTCATCGACTTCGCCTCGGCGATGCGCGAGGCCTTCCCGCCCGAGCAGGTCCTGCGCGACACGAAGGTCGGCCCCAACGGCGAGGGCATCGTGCCGGGCGGAGTCGAGCACAAGGCGATCGGCGACGCGATGACGCGCATGAAGCGCACCGGGCCGGTCGGCGACTTCACGTACGGCCTCGCGAAGACCTCGGGCCGCGGCTTCGACGCGACGCTCAAGGCCGCCGACGGCGTCCTCAACAAAGCGAAGGCCGAGGGCCTGCGCGGCGAAGCCGTCATGGAGAACCCGGGCCAGGGCACCGGCGTGAGCTTCACGCGCCTGCGCGAGATCTCGAGCCTCGTCAAGCGCGTCGCCGATCACGGGGACGGGCCCCACGCGCCGCGCAAGAGCCGCGTCCAGGAGATCCACGAGCTCAAGGAGAAGCTCACCGAGAAGGAGTACGCGGTGTTCGTCGAGGCCGCGTTCAAGGACCCGCTGACGCTGACGAAGACGGCCGAGTGGATCGACATGGAGTCGCCGCGCTGGGAGGCCGCGTACGAGGGCAAGGGCGGCGCCGCGATGCTCTCGGCGCGCAACTTTAAGGCGGTCAACGACGTGCTCGGGCACGCCGCCGGCGACCTCTACCTCAAGCGGCTCGGCGTCATCGCGCGCATGGAGGTGATCCGCCTCAAGAAGCTCGGCTACGACGTCGAGGAGCCGGTGCGCGTCGGCGGCAAGGAGTTCCTGCTCGTCGGCAAGGACGCGGCCGAGGTCTCGAAGCTCGTCAGCAAGAAGTTCACCGAGAAGCTCGAGGCGGGCCTCGTGCTCCCGCACGACCAGCTCGCGCGGCTGCGCGCGGAGGCCCCGGGCCGCGGCCTGATCCCGAAGGAGCGCGTCGGCAGCCTCGGCACGCTGCGCACGGTCAACGAACCTTTCGCCGGCGGCTTCAAGAAGACCTACGAGCGTCTCATCCTCCAGCTCGAGGCCGTCAAGGTCCACGAGGACGCGCCCGTGCCCGCGCGCGAGGGCGTCGGCGCGGGCTCGTCCGAACTGAAGCCGCCCGCGAACGTCCGCTTCGGCGCGCGCGGCGAGGTTCCGGCCGAGGGCTTCGCCCCGCTCTCGAAGACGATCCTGGACGGGCGCGGCCTCGCGCGGAAAATTTCCGCGGCCGACTGGCAGGGCTTTAACGATGCGATCAAGATGCTCGGGCGCAACGATCTCGCGGTCGGCAAGCTGTACGACGTGCGCGTGCGCCAGGTCCCCGACGGCCATGGCGGCTTCAAGACGGAGTTTCTGATCCCCGAACCCGTGAAGGGCGGAGCCGACGCGCTCACGGCGGATTATCAGGGCCTCAAGGGCCCGCGCGGCCTCGAGAAGATGCTGCTCGCCGGGAACATGCTCGAGGGGCCGGCCGTCCTGCCCGATCCCCGAGGGGCGGCGATGGCGCGCAGGCAGGTCGTGCAGAGCCAGAAGCTGGCCGACGACCTGAACGCCGTCATGACGGCCGGCGGCCAGCGCGGCGCTCCGGCGTTCCTCGCTCAGAGCCACCGCTTCACCGACCTCGCGCAGGCCGCCGCGTACCTCAAGGCCCCGGACGGCCTGCACTTGGTCGAGAAGACCTCGACGGGGCTCGCCGGCGACACCGTCAAGGTGGACATCGGCGGCGAGGATTGGTATCTCAAGCGCGTCAGCAAGACCCTCGGGGACGCCCTCGACGACGGCCTGCGCCGCCTCAAGCCGGAAGAGCGCGCGGGCAACGAGCTCGCGATGCGCGAGATCGTGCGCCGCTGGTTCCCGGAGAGCTTCGACGTCGCGCCCGAGGCGATCTCGATCGAGCACGGCGGCGAGATCTTCGTGCTGACGAAAGGCGCCTCCGCGGCGCCCGATCCGGCGCGCCTCAAGAAGATGAGCGCCTCCGAGCGCGCCGACTACGCGCTGCTGCGCCTCGTCTTCCGGGCCGAGGACCTCAACCGGGGCAACGTTCTTTTCGGCGGGGACGGCAAGCCGACCTTGATCGACTTCGAGAAGGTCGTCGCCGAGCCGCTCGATCCCGTGCGCGTCGCCCGCGACGCTGAAAACGAGATCTTCGTGAAGGGCCTGCCGATCGTCTCGCTCGCGGGCAACGACGCGGCGATCTACCGCGCCCGCGCCGAGGCGCTGCGCACGCGCTTCGCCGACCCTCATTTCATCTCGGAGCTGACTCTCGTCCTCGAGCGCGCGGGCTGGACGGCCGAGCGCCGGGCCGCCTATCTCAAGGCGATCGAGGCCAACCTCGCTCATTTCGAGACGAACCTGGCGCCGTATCTCAAGATCGCCGAGAGGACCGCCGCCAAGAACCGCGAGGGCGTCGGCGCTGGCGACGACGACGTCCCGGACTTCCTCAGGAAGAAGTGGACGAAGCCGGAGCCGGCCGTCGTCCTCACGAAGGCCGAGCCGGTCGTCGAAAAGGTTCCGCCCGTGTCCACGGGCGAGTCCGGCGGCGGCGCGGTCGATATCGCCCGTTTCGAGCGCCAGGCCAGCGCCGCCTTGATGAAGCGGATCAGCCTCGAAAAGGCGCTGGAGTTGACCGGCTCCCGAGGCCTCCCGTTGGAGGTGGCCAAAGCGGCGGCGGGAGTCGATCCACTGCGGTGGAGCTTGGAAAGCCATCGGGCCGAGGCCGCCGAGCTCGGCCTGGTCGACCCGAATCAGAAGCTTCAGCACACCATCGCGGTCGCCGACTCGATGGGCGTGAGGATCGATCTGCTCCTCACCGACCGCGTCAACAGGCTCGGGAAGCTGGCGTACGAAACGGGCTTGTCCCCGGATGCGCGCGCGGCGCGCCGAAAAGCCATCGAGAGGGAGTTCGAGACCGGCCTCCTCGACGCCATGGGCAAGTCCCAGGAATATCTGGCGAAAGCGGAGGCGGCGCTGCGGTCGCGCGTGCCGGACCTGCCCGAGGCGAAGCCCCGGTCGATCTTTTCGAGCCTGCTGCGCCAAGGCTTCACCCCTTTGGAAATCATGAAGCTGACGGTCAAGGCGGCGGAGCCGAGATTCACGCGCAACAGGCTCCAAGCCATCGAGTCCGAGATCACTCATCAGCTCAAGAAATCCGGCGCCGTCGTCTTGAAGGAGGCGCCGGCGGGCGGCGCGGTCCCGGTCCGCGACCTGGAGTCCATGAGCTACTTGTCCGGGCTGCTTGAGCATGCCCCGCGCGACGCCGAGGCTGCGAAGCAGAACGACGCGTACATCGAAAGGCATATCGGCCGGGAGACCCTGGAGCACCTGGCGGTCAACCCGCAGATACGGATCCGAATCTACGCGATGGACGAAGGCATGGCCGTGCGTCATCTGCACGAGGCGGGGTTCACCGACTTGGTCAAGATCGAGGGCAACAAGCTCACGGATTTCACGAAATACACCGCCGTGAACCCGCTGACCCATGAAATGTCCTTCGTGATCGTCGGTAAAACCGGGCGCGCCTACCCCCGCGAGATCGCGGCTCATTTCCTCTTCCACGGGCTCGGCCGGGAAGGGGCTCGCATCAAGCCTTCACAGATCGAGATTTACGGTCATCCGAATCCGCAGTCCGTCCCGAGGGCGGAATTCACTCGCGTTCTCAAGGCGGAGAATATCGACCCGGATATGGTCGTGATCGGCAACGTGGAGCAGCTGTCGCGCCTGCTGGGGAACGCCCAAACCAACGGCCTGAGGCATGACGTGAAGCCGGCTCGGGTCATCAATACGCCCGAGCTGTTCGGGCAGCTCTACGAGATCAACGGCAAGCAGATCCTGTCCGTCAAGATCGAACCGCAGCTGTACGCCGACCGGGCGGGCGAGCTCATCCGCGCGCTCAACGCGCTTTCCGTCAAGAAGCGGTCGGTCGTCTTCACGGGAACCGCCGGGGCGATGGGCAAAGGCGTGGCGATCAACGATATCGCGGCTCCCGGCGTCTTCTCGCGCGCCGACGGCCTCGTCTCGCAAGTCGTGCCGTCGGCGAAAAATCTCGCCATTGATTTCATCAGCCGCCATCATCCCGAGACGGCCGGCATTCACGCCGACGCGAAATTGGAGGTGCGCAGCGTCGACAGCATCCTTTTCGAGGGGCCGGAGTGGCTGAAGGCGCACGGCAACGGGCTCGTCGAGCAGGAGTCGGCCGGAGTCGCGCAGGCCGCCAAGGAGGGCGGGGCCGATTTTTATGCCTTCCTGCGGATTTCGGATAAGCCGGGCACGGAAGCCCACTTCAACGCGAACGAGGTCAACAGGCCGAAGTCCCGCGCGCCCATCAATCAGGGCGACCTGCTGATCGGAATCGTGCGCGAGCAGCTCGCGGCCTGGAAGCACTCGTCGGGCAAGCGCTAAAACGAGCGCCGAGCAATCGCGTATTTGGTAATCTCGCCGCGATGACCTGGCTCCTCGGCCGCCGCCTGCAAGGCAAGTTCACGATGCTCCCGAGCTTCGCGGCCGCCATGGCGTTCTACTTCCTCGTCTCGCTCGTCCCGTTCCTGATCGTGGTCTCGCGCGGCGTGGCCGCGGTGTTCAAGGCCAACCTCCTGCCGGAGCTGCTCGGCTTCCTGCGCGACGTCCTTCCTCCCGAGAGCAAGCTGCATCCGGACGCGCTCATGGCGTCGGTGCAGGCCGGCTCGCACGGGCTGGCCGCCGCGAGCACCTTCCTCGCGATCTGGACCGCCTCGAGCGGCCTCAACGAAATGACGCGCGCGGTGCACTTTCTCTTCTCCGACCCCGATCGTCCGCACCCCGGCGGCTGGGGCCGGCGCGGCAAGGCTTTCGTCGTGCTCGCGATCTGGGCCGTGGCGATCGGCGCCGTCGCGGTCGCCTTCGTGCTCCTGCCGCTCGCGCAGACCGAGCTCACCCGGCTCGGCGGGGGGCGGCTGCTGCTGCCGCGGGCTTTCGGCTCCTTCGTCCGCTACCCGGCCGCCTTTCTGACGCTGTTCGCGGCCTTCACCTCGACCTACGTCTTCGTCCCGGAGAAGAGCCCGTCGTGGGGCGCGGCCGCGTTGGGTGGCGTCGCGGCCGCGGCGTGCTGGTCGGGCGTCTCGCTGTGGTTCTCCTATCTGCTCCCGAAGGTCTGGCACGTGAGCATGTTCAACGGGGCTCTGAGCTCGGTGCTCGCGATCCTGATCTGGGCTTACTGCGGCGCGTGGGGCGTGTTGGCCGGGGGCATCGTGGCCGCGCGCGTCGACGAGGCGTAGCCCGCCGCCCACACGAGCCCGGAGAGCGCCAGTCCGGGGAACATCGGCTCGATTGCGAAAGGGGGAGCACCCGTCCTTTGGGCCGCGACGACCCATGCGAGCGAGACGAGCCAGCCCGCGGCCGAGGAGGCGAACGCCCACCGTCCCGGCACGCGGATCTCCGGGACGTAGACGCCGAGCATCGGCAGGAGCAGTCCCGGGATCACGGCGCTGCCGACCGCGTACCACAGCCCGACGATGGAGGGCACGAGGCGCGAGAGCGCGTAGGACAGGATCATCGTCGAGACGAGGCCGGTCCGGACGCGGTCCTTGCCCAGGCACGCGGCCGCGAGAGCGGCCGTGCCTTGGAGCGCCGCGAACAAGGACGCCGAGACGCCTGCGAGAAACAGCCCGCGCGCGATGGGCGGCATCACCGTGTCCGCGAGCAGCGGAAACGCCAGGGTGGGATCGCGCATCACGGGCACGGCCGCGCGCGCATAGAGGCCCGCCGTCGTCGTCATCAGGTCGAACAAGGCCCAGAACGCCAGCGAGATCAGGATGCCCTTGCGCGCGACCGCGGGGCTCTGCGCCGCCGCGCAACGCTGGTGGAACGACGGGTCGACGATCGTCCACACCGCGATGAGCCACCAGCCGATCAGCTTCGCCCAGCTCAGTCCGCCCGTCCAGCTCAGGTGGCCGGCGGGGAGACGGCGTGCCATCGCGACGGGGCTTCCGACCGCGTGCCAGGCGAACGGAATGATCAGCGCGAAGCCCGCGAACATGAAGACGAACTGCAGCCGGTTGGCCGCCGCGTCGGAACGCAGCCCGCCGCGCCAGATCAGCCCGAGCGCGAGAAGCCCCGCGAGCGCCGACGCGAGCGCGACGGGAAGCCCGGTCAGATGGCCGAGCAGGGAGCCCGCCATCAGCAGCTCGTCGGCGGGGCTCGCGAGGATGAAGACGAGGACGGCTCCGAGAACGGCCATGCGCCGGCCGTACGCCGACTCGAGGTGGTCGGGGATCGTCATGCCGGGTGTTACGCGCACGCGGCCCGCCAGAAAAACCGCGTAGAGCCCCGCGAACACGTAGTACGGGAGCGCCATGATGGTCCAGTTCGATAAGCCCGAGGTCCACGTGAACTCGCCGATGCCGAGCACTCCGCCGTAGAACGTGGGCACGAGCGTGGCCACGAACACGGGCAAGGTCAGGGCGCGCCCCGCGAGGATCCAGCCCTCCGCGTTCTCCTCCCGGCGCGCGCGCGCGCCGAGATAGAGGCACGCGGCGAGAAAGCCCGCCACGATCAGGGCGTCGAGGAGGCCGCTCATCCCGGCGATTATAGCTACTTCAGGGCGCGGGCGATGTCGGCGAGCAACTCGCGGGACAAGTCGCCCATCAGCGTGTAGTGCCGGCTGCCGGAGCTGATATTGAGGACCTTGCCCGCGCGCGAGGCGCTCAGCGCGCCCGGGAAGCCCGCGCTGGTCGCCATGACGCCCGACTTCGGGAGGCGCACGGGGCGCTCGGTCTCGAAGACCGAGAGCACGGTCAGCCCGTCGGTGTAGCGCGCGTGCGCGACGCGGCTCTTGCCGGCCTTGAACACGTCGGCGCTCTCGAAGACGAATCCGCCGGGCAGGGCCTGCGGCAGGGCCGAGGTACGGCCCGTCTCCTTCGCTAGCTGGTCGAGCGTCATGAAGTCGGGGGTCAGCGCCGGCGCCGAGACGGCCGTGGAGGTCGCCGCGCCCAGATGGAACAGAGCCTCGTCCTGAGCCTTGTTCGGCTCGAAGGACGTGAACGTGGCCTGGCTCGCGAAGGAGCGTTTGGGCAGGTAGCGCTTCACGCGCAGGACGACCTTCGTGTCCTCGTCGATAGCCATCGACTGCCACGCCTTGCCCTCGGTCTTCGGCTTGAGCGTGAGCAACCACACGGGGCGGCCGGCGACCTTGTCCGACGTTCCGACCAGCAGCTCGTAGTTGGAGAGGAGCACCTCGCGTTCGCGCTCGGGCGGCATGACCTTCTCGTAGGCGCGCACCGCGTCGCCGACGACGACCTTGCCGCCGCGCGACACGGTTTCCGACTCTCCGTCGCTGACCGACACGCGGGCGATGGAGCCGTCGGGCGCGAGGAACTCCCGGCGGATGTTGTCGGGCGGAGAGAAGTGCACGCGCATCTCCTCCGCCCGGGTCTGCTTGCCGTACCACTGCGTGACCATGACCTTCCCTTGGTAGGGGATCGCGGGGGACGCGAGCGCGGAGCGAAGGAGCTCTTCGGCCGTCGGGGCGGCCGCGGCGGGAAGTGCTAGCAGCAGCCAGGCCGCCGCGAGCGCCCGCTTACTGAAGATCTGATTCCGGAGCATCGGACAAGTCGCCCACCTGGTCGGAGTAGTTCGAGGCCACGAGGTTGTCCTCGGGGACCAGCGCCTCCGCGCTGTAGCGCGCGTGCGCGGCGAGCAGGGGCTCGAGAGGAATCTCGTCGAGCGTCGCGGCGGAACGGAGCCAGAGCGAGACGGCCATCGTCGCGACGGCGAGCGCGCCGGCCGGAGCCCAGACCGCCGGCTTCGTCAGCGCCGCGTACCACGGCCGCGCGCCGGCGACGAAACGCCGCTCGAGGGCGAGAGCCAGGTCGGGGGGCATGTTCTTGCGCGGAGCGGAGGAGAGAGCCAGCTTCATGTGGCGGAGGCTGTCGAGCTCCGCGCGGCAGTCCGCGCAGGAGGACATATGCAACTCGACGCGGGCGCGCGGCTCGGGAGCCAGGGCGCCGTCCAGGTAAGCCGAAAGATCGAGACCGTCCGCGTGTCCGTTCATTGTCGTCTTCCTCCGCTTCGTTCCAGCTCTTCGTACGCTTTGCGCGCCAGGAGCCTTCCCTGGTGAATCCGCGAACGAATCGTTCCGACCGGCACGTCCATGATCCGGGCGATGTCGTCGTACGACATCCCTTCCACGTCGCACAGCACGACCGCCGCTTTATAGTGCGGCGGCAGGCGCTCGAGCGCCAACTGAACCATGTCGATGCTCTCGCGGCGGATCAGCTCGTCCGCCGCCGACATTTCCTTCGCCGGGAGAATGTCCTCCCAGCTCGAGTCCTCGACCGGGGCCGGAGCGTCCAGCGACACCGTTTTGCGGTGGGCCAGCCTCCGCGTCCCGTCCAGAAAGATGTTGTGAAGGATTCTCAGGAGCCACGAATCGAACGCCCGTGACGGGTCGTAAGACCCCGCGTGCTCAAGCGCCCTCGCGAAGGCCTCTTGCACCAAATCCCGCGCGTCCTGCTCGTTGCCGGCCAGCCGGTAAGCGAAGTTGTACGCTTTGTCTCCCGCTTGACGCAGTAGGTCGGCAAACGCCTGGGGTTCCATCCTTTCCATATATATTACGCCTGGCCGCGCGAAAGGTTCGCGCTATAACTAGGCTTCTTTTTCAGTGATTCGTGCTGATACGCCGCCGGGCGGCGGCGCGACGAAAGGCGAGGGCGACCAAGGTCTCGATGAGCTTCCTGGTCGGCAGGCCGGATTCGCGCCAGAGCCTCGGGTACATGCTCGCCGGGGTGAAGCCGGGCAAGGTGTTGGGCTCGTTGAAGTAGACCGCGCCCGTCTTCTTGTGTACGAAGAAGTCGGCGCGCGCGAGACCGTACAGGTCGAGCGCGCGGAACGCGGCGAGCGCCACGGCCCGCACGCGCGCTGCGGTCTTCGCCGGGATCTGGGCGGGCACGCGGAAGCTCGCGCCGTTCGGGTCGAGGTACTTCGCCTTGTAGTCGTAGAACTCGGCGTTCGGGATGATCTCGGCGCAGATCGAGGCCTTGAGCTCGAAGCGGTCCCCTTTGGGGGCCCACGGATCGCCGAGCACGGCGGTCTCGATCTCGCGGACGGGGATGCCTTTCTCGACGAGGGCCTTGTCGTCGTAGCGCAGCGCCTCGCGCATCGCGGCGGCGACGCCGGACGGGCCTTTGACCTTCACGACGCCGACCGAAGAGCCCATGCGCGCGGGCTTGATGAACACCGGAAATCCGAGGCGGCGCGCGGCGGCGGCGGCTTCGCGGGCGGACCGGGCCACCATCCACGGCACCTGCGGCAGGCCGGCGGACTGGGCGACGCGCTTGGTCGCCTCCTTGTCCATGCCGGCGGCGGAGCCGAGGACGCCGCAGCCGACGTACGCGGCGCCCGTCAATTCGAGCAGCCCCTGCATCGTGCCGTCCTCGCCCATCGGGCCGTGCAGCATGGGGAAGACACAGTCCTTCCGTCCGAGAGAGGTCAGGAGCTTCCACGGATCGACGCGCTGGGCGCCTTTTCGCAGCCGCGCGAGCGCCGCGCCGCCGCGGTGCAGGTCCGCGGGCGTCTCGGCGAGCAGGCGCGCGGGCTTGATCTCCGCCCATTCATTGTCCTCGCCGATGTGGATCAGGCGCACGCGGAAGCGGGCCGCGTTCGCGACGACGCACTGCGCGGAGACGAGCGAAACCAGCCTCTCGGCGGATTTCCCGCCGCACAGCACCAGCACGGTGGGCTTCATTTCGCGGGGGAGGACAGGGCCTTGGCGACCTTGCCGAGGAGCGCCTGGAAGTTCAAGGGCTTGAGAATGTAATCGTCGGCGCCGGCGGCGAAGGCCTCGTCGATCTCCTTCGTCACGCTCGAGCCCGTGCACATGAGGACCTTTATGTCTTTCGTCTTCGGGTTCTGGCGGATGAGCTGGACGACCTCGATGCCGGTCATGCCGGGCATGTTGCGGTCGACGATGGCGAGGTCGATCGTCTTCTTTCGCAGGATCTCGAATGCGGCGCGTCCGTCGCCCGCGAGCTCGAACTCGTGGCCCTGGGCGAGGAGCACCTCTTTGATGAGGTCCCGGATGTACTCCTCGTCATCGACGATCAGAACGCGCGCCATGGGGGGATTATAGCGGTGGAGCAGGGCGCGCGCCAGGGGTCTCGCGCCGCGTCAGGCCGCGGGCGCGCCGAGGAGCTGGAGGACCTTCTTGACGAAGGCGTTCTTCTCGAACGGTTTGAGCATGACCTCGTCGGCGCCGGCTTCCTTGGCGCGTCCGAGGGCGTCCGAGTAGCCCGTCAGCACCATCACCGGCGGGCGCTTCTCGGGAGGCAGGCGCTTAAGTCGCGCGAGGACCTCGAAGCCGTCCATGCCGGGCATCATGACGTCGAGAATGACGAGGCTCGGCAGCTCCTCCTCGATGCGCTCGAGCGCCTCGAAGCCGGAATGCGCGGTCGCGATCGAGATGTTGCGGCTGACGCTCGCGAGGAACAGCATCAGGACCTCGACGAGGTCGGGGTTGTCCTCGACGATGAGGATGCGTTTCTTGCGCACCGACTCGGAGCCGTCGATGACGGTCGGCGCCGCGTCCTTCGTCGAAACCGGAACCTCGAGGCGCGCCGTGGTGCCGCGGCCCGAGCCCTCGCTCTCGATCCAGATGCGGCCGCCGATCGATTCGATGATCTGCTTCGAGAGGGGAAGGCCGAGGCCCAGCCCGGGATACTCGCGCGTCGGGCCTTGGTTGGCGGCGGAGAACGTGTCGAAGATGTGGGGCAGCACTTCGGGAGGCACGCCGGGCCCGGCGTCGGAGACGGACAGGCGCGCCTGCTCCTTCTCCACCGACACGGTCACGCGCAGAGCGCCTTCGATCGGGCTGAACTTCGTCGCGTTGGAGAGGAGATTGTCGATCACGTCGCCGAGCTTGTCCTCGTCGGCCAGCACCCAGATCTCGTCCTTCGGATATTCCGCCGTCAGCTTCAGCTTGCGGCGCCGGACCTCGCGCCCGGCACGCTCGACCTGGGCCGCGACGAGGCGGTTGAGGTCGACGGGCTTGAGCAGGAGTTGCTTGCGGCCCTCGTGCACGTCTCGGATGCGGAGAATGTTGTTGAGCGTGGTCATCAGGCCTTCGGCGCGGTCGATGATCGAGCCGAGCGCCTTCTGCTGCGCGTCGCTGAGGGGGCCGAGGCTGCCGTCGCGCATCGTGTTCGCGTAGCCGATGACGACCGTCAAAGGGGTGCGGAGCTCGTGCGAGACGTTGGCGATGAACTCGTTCTTCATCTGGTTGACCTGGCGCAGTTCCATGTTCTGGTTGACCAGGTCGCGGATCTCGATAACGCGGCGCAGGAGCTGGCCCAGGTCGGTCTGGCGCAGGTCCTTCTGCGTGATGTAGTCCATCGCGCCCTTCTTCATCGCAGAGACGGCCACCTGCTCGCTGCCGGCCGCGGTCGTCATGACGACGGCCGTCTTCGGGTGGTGCTGGCGGATCTTCTCGAGGATGTCGAGGCCGTTGGTGGGGGGGAGCCGGTAGTCGAGGAAAACCAGGTCGAAGACGCCGTCCTTGAGCTTCATGAGCGCTTCGTCGCCGTCGGCCGCCACGGCGACCTTGAGGCTCACTCCGGGAATTTTCTCGAGCTCGCTGCGCAGAATGGCGCGGGCGTCCGGTTCGTCGTCGACGACGAGAACGGAGAAGGCGAGCTCGGTCGTGGTGGCCATCGGTTCGAATTGTAGCAGACGAATCCCAGCCCGTCCACCCCGGGCTATTACGGACTTGTGGCGCGTCTTTCCCCTTATAGGCTTCGTCATGGCGTGGGGCGGAGACGGCCGGGCGAGGTGATCATGCCCTCCGGGGACGCTCGGATCGACCTCGCCCGGCCTTCGCCGACCCACTCAGGCTTCCTCTCGGCGTATTTAAGTGGTGTTATAAGGGACGCGTAGCGGCCGCTGAGGAAAGGGGCGGGAGATCGATCTTCGACGGGGCGTGGGGTTCGCCGCGACAAGGGGTCTTTAGATGTCGCGGACAACCCCCCGAGGGAGGGTCAATCCCGACCGTCCCCGGCGAAGATCGATCTCCCGCCCCGTCCCTCATCAGCCCCGCCGGCATCGTCCCGCTTCCTTGATAAGGACAGAGACGAAAAGGTAAAATCGACCTCCGATGCCCCCCCAAACCGCCCTTCATCCCGCCCTGAGCAAGGTTTTGCTCGATGAGGCGACGCTTCAAGCCCGGATCAAGGAACTGGGTGCCCAGATCACGCGCGACTACGCGGGCAAGCGCCTGCTCGTGGTCGGCGTGCTGAAGGGCAGCATCATCTTCCTCGCCGACCTGCTGCGCGCTCTCGGCCCCGAGGTGGACGTCGAGACGGACTTCGTCGCGGTCTCGTCGTACGCGGGCAAGGCTTCGACGGGCGCGATCCGGACTTTGCTCGACCTGCGCCACAGCCCCGAGGGCAAGGACCTGCTGCTCGTCGAGGATATCGTCGATACCGGCCTGACGCTCACGGCCCTGACCGAGACCCTGCGCGCGCACCGGCCGAACTCGCTCGAGGTCTGCACCCTGCTCGACAAGCCGGAGTGCCGCAAGACCCCCTTTCAGCCGAAATACGTGGGATTCAAGATCCCGAATGAGTTCGTCGTCGGCTTCGGCCTGGACTACGACGAGCGCTATCGGCAGCTGCCCGTCGTCGGCGTCATGAGGACATAGTGGACAACAAAAATTTGAAGCAGCTCGTGATCTGGGGGCTCGGCTTCCTGCTCCTGCTGACCCTGTTCAACGGCGTGAAGACCGTCCCGCTCGAGACCGAAATTCCTTATTCCGAATTCCGCTCGCGCCTGCGCGACGGAGCCATCGTCCAGGTGCGCATGCGCCCCGATCTCATCAGCGGCGACTACCGCGACGCGAAGGGCGTGACCCAGCATTTCCGCACCTTGCCGCTGCCCGACCCGAAGCTCATCGAGGATCTCGAGGAGCATAAGGTCGCCAACTTCCAGGGCGAGCGCGATCACAGCGGCATGTACGCGTTCGCGCTGAACATCGGCGGCATCCTGCTCTTCTTCTTCCTGTGGTGGTTCTTCGTGATCCGCCAGGTCCAGGTCGGCGGCAAGCAAGCCCTCTCGTTCGGCCGCTCGAAGGCCAAGCTCGTCGACGAGAAGAAAAAGAAGACGACCTTCGCCGACGTCGCCGGCTGCGAGGAGTCGAAGGAGGAGCTCAGCGAGGTCGTCGACTTCCTGAAGACCCCCGAGAAGTTTCAGAAGCTCGGCGGCAAGATGCCGAGAGGCGTGCTCCTTTTCGGGCCCCCCGGCACGGGCAAGACCTTGCTCGCGCGCGCCGTCGCCGGCGAGGCCGGCGTGCCGTTCTTCTCCGCGTCCGCGTCCGAGTTCGTCGAGATGTTCGTCGGCGTCGGCGCTTCGCGCGTGCGCGACCTGTTCGACCAGGCCAAGAAGGCCGCTCCGGCCGTCATCTTCATCGACGAGCTCGACGCGGTCGGCCGCGCGCGCTTCGCCGGCATCGGCGGCGGTCACGACGAGCGCGAGCAGACGCTGAACCAGTTGCTGATCGAGCTCGACGGCTTCGAACAGAACCAGGGCATCATCCTGATCGCCGCGACGAACCGTCCCGACGTGATCGACGCGGCGCTGCTGCGCCCCGGACGTTTCGACCGGCAGATCAACGTGCCCGTTCCCGACTGCAAGGGCCGCGAGGCGATCCTCAAGGTTCACGCGCTGGTCGTGAAGATGGCGCCCAACGCCGATCTCGCGGTCGTCGCGCGCCGCACGCCCGGCTTCGCCGGCGCGGATCTGGCGAACGTCATCAATGAAGGCGCCCTGCTCGCCGCCCGCAAGAACAAGGAGCTCGTCGAGCTGTCCGACCTCGAGGAGGCCATCGAACGCGTGATGGCGGGCCCGCAGAAGCGCTCGAACATCATGTCCGAGCGCGAGAAGAAGATCGTGTCGTACCACGAGTGCGGCCACACGATCGTCGCGAAGATGCTTCCCGGCACGGATCCCGTGCACAAGGTCTCGATCCTGTCCCGCGGTTTCGCGCTGGGCTACACGCTCCAGCTGCCGCTCGAGGATAAGTATCTGACGTCGAAGGCGGACATCACGAACCGCCTCGCGATCCTGCTCGGCGGCCGCGCCGCCGAGGAGCTCGCCTTCAACGAGGTCACCACCGGCGCCTCCGACGACCTGTCCAAGGCCACGGCCTACGCGACGCGCATGGTCACGGAGTTCGGCATGAGCGACATCGTCGGCCCGCTGTCGCTGAAGAAGCCCGACCAGGAGATGTTCATGGGCCGCGACCTGAACAAGGGGGGAGGCTTCTCCGAGCGGACCATGCAGACGGTCGACGAGGAAGTGAAGCGTCTCGTGACGGAGGCGCAGATCAAGGCGCGCGCGATCCTGTCCGAGAACAAGAAGGCCCTCGACCAGTTGGCCCAGTCGCTTTTCGACCGCGAAGTGCTGAGCGGCGACGACATCGACGTGATTTTGGCCGCAGCGCGGGCTTAAATTCGTGACCCCGACGATGACACGCCCTCTAGCGGTCGATGAAATCGCGAAGCGATTTCGAAAGCCGTTGATCATGGGCGTGATCAATTGCACCCCGGACTCCTTCCACGCGGGAAGCCGCGCGAATACATGCGAGGCCGCGGTCGAGCGTGCGCTGAAGCTCGTCGAGGAAGGCGCGGACATCCTGGACTTCGGCGGGGAATCGACGCGTCCGGGTTCCGAATCGATTTCGGTTGAAGAAGAACGCGCGCGGGTGATTCCGGTGATCAAAGAAGCCGCGAAGCGGCTTAAGGTCCGGATCTCGATCGACACGACGAAGGCAGCGATCGCGGCCGAGGCGTTGGACGCCGGCGCCGAGATCTTGAACGATATCTCCGCGCTGCGCGCCGATAAAGACATGCTGAAGGTGTCGCTGCGCGCGAAGAGCGTCATTTTAATGCACATGCTCGGCGACTCGCCTAAGACGATGCAGGCCAATCCGGTCTACAAGGACTGCTTCCTCGAAGTGTCTTCATTCCTGCGCGAGCGCCTTCAGTCGTTCGTCGCGGCCGGGGGCCGCGAAGACCGGGTCGTCATCGACCCGGGTATCGGCTTCGGCAAGACCTTGGAAAACAATTTGACCTTGATCAGGCGCGCGGGCGAATTGTCGTCCATCGCCCCGGTTCTTCTCGGCGTCTCCCGTAAATCGTTTATCGGGAAAATATTGAACGAAAACGATGTGGAGAACCGCCTCTCGGGCTCTCTTTCCATCGCGGCTTACGCCGCGATGTCCGGCGTAGCCATGGTTCGGGTCCACGACGTCCTCGAAACCCGCCGCGTCATCGAAACTTTATGTCGTGTCGCGGAGTCCGCGTGATCGCCGGCCTTCTCTTCGGCACCGACGGCGTGCGCGGCATCCCCGGCCAGGGCGCCCTCAAGCCCGAGGCCGTCCGCGCCCTCGCCTATCACGCGGCACATGTGCTGCTCGAGCGCCAGGGCGTCAAAGTCAACGGTCACGCGCCGCTCGTCGCCGTCGGCCGCGACACGCGCGGCTCCGGGCCGGCCCTGCTGAAATCGCTCATCTCCGGCTTCTCGGCCGCGGGCGTGCGCGTCGTCGATCTCGGCGTGATCCCGACGCCAGCCGTGTCCTACCTCGTGCCCAGGCTCGGCTGCTTCGCGGGCGTCGTGATCTCGGCTTCCCATAATCCGGCGGAGTACAACGGGATCAAGTTTTTCGACGGCGCCGGCTTCAAGATGGCGCCCGCGCTCGAGCTCGATGTCGAGCGCCGCATCCACGACCGCCGCTTCGCGCCTCCGGCGCTGCCTCGTCCCGCGTTCGCCGCCGCCGACCGCGGCGCGATCTATCTGGATTTCCTCAAGAGCGCCTTCCCGGCCATGCTGGACCTCGACGGGACGCGCATCGTCGTGGACTGCGCGAACGGGGCCGCCTCGGCGTTCGCGCCGAAGCTGCTCGCCGATCTCGGCGCCGAGGTCTTCACGATCGGCGTCAAACCGAACGGCCGGAACATCAACGCGGGCTGTGGCGCCACCGACCCCGCGGCTCTCCAGCGCGAGGTGCGGCGCCGGCGCGCGCACGCGGGGCTCGCGCTCGACGGCGACGCCGACCGCGCCCTGATCTGCGACGAGCGTGGCCGGCTCCTCGACGGCGACGCGCTGATCGCCGCCGCTGCGGCGCGCCTGCTGCGGCGCGGCGCGCTCAAGGGCGGCAAGGTCGCGGTGACCGTCATGTCGAACTACGGCCTGCTGGCCTACCTGCGGGAGCTAGGCGTGTCGGCGGTGACGACTCCGGTCGGCGACCGCCACGTGACCGAGGCCATCGAGAAGGAAGGCCTGAGCCTCGGCGGCGAGAACTCCGGGCACGTCGTGTTCCGCGACTTCGCGCCGACCGGCGACGGCATGCTGACCGGCCTGCAGACGTTCGCCGCGTGGCGGGAGTCGGGCAAGCCGATGAGCGCGCTCGGCCGCCTGTATAAGTCCACGCCGCAGACGCTCAAGGCTCTGCACGTCAAAGGGAAACCGCCGGTCGCGATGATGGCGCGCACTTCCGCCGCGATCGCCGCGGCGTCCAAGACCCTCGAGGGCCGCGGCCGCGTGTTCGTGCGCTACTCGGGCACCGAGCCCGTGCTGCGGATTCTCGTGGAAGGGCCCGCGATTGCGGAGAACCGCAAGCTTGCCGACTCGATCGCTCAGATCTACCAGACGGAGACGGACTCAGAGGAGAAACACCGATGAAGACGGAGCAGAAGCTGAAGCTGGGCGTGAACATCGACCACATCGCGACGCTGCGCCAGGCGCGGCTCGACATCGATCCCGACACCGTGCAGGCCGCTCAGGTCGCCCGCCAATCCGGCGCCGACATCATCGTATGCCACCTCCGCCGCGACCGCCGCCACATGCAGGACGCGGACATCCAGAAGCTCTGCCGGCTGAAGGGCGAGACGCACGTCGAGGTCAGCGACGATCCGAAGATGATCGCCGCCGTGCTCAAGGCGCGCCCGACGTCCGTGTGCCTCGTGCCCGAGCGCCCGGGTGAGGTTTCCACCGAGGGCGGCCTGGATCTCGTCCGCAACGGAAAGAGCCTCGCCAAGACGATCGCGAAGCTCAAGAAAGCCGGCGTCGAGGTCAGCCTCTTCGTCGCGCCCGAGGCTCCCGCCGTCCGCGCGGCGCGCAACATCGGCGCCGACATCGTCGAACTCGACACGAGCGACTACACGAAGGCGCACAGCAAGCCCAAGCAGAAGCTCGAGCTCGAGCGTCTCGAGCTCGCGGCTTACATGGCCTGGGAGATGGGCATCGTCGTCCACGCCGGCCACGGCCTCGACTATCACAACGTGGCGCCCGTCGCCCGCATCCCGCACATGTCCGCGCTCAACATCGGCTTCTCGATCGTCGCCCGCTCCGTATTCGTGGGCCTGAAGACCGCCGTGTCCGAGATGCGGCGGGCGATCGACTAGGAGACGCTCGAATGTGCGGCATTGTCGGCTACGTCGGGCCTAAGCAAGCCGTTCCCCTGCTCATGGAGGGCCTCAAGCGCCTCGAGTATCGCGGGTACGACTCCTCCGGCCTGGCGTCCATCGTCGACGGCGTCATCGAGCGGCGGCGCGCGCAGGGCAAGCTCACCAACCTCGCCGCCGTTCTCGCGAACAGCCCGCTCGCGGGCTCGGTCGCGCTCGGGCACACGAGATGGGCCACGCACGGCAAGCCGAGCGAGGCCAACTCCCACCCGCACACCGACCCGACCGGCACCGTCGCGGTCATCCACAACGGCATCATCGAGAACTACCTCGAGATCAAGGACCGCCTGGTCGCGGCCGGCGCCAAGTTCGAGTCGGAGACCGACACCGAGGTGCTCGCGCACCTCGTCGCCGAGAAGCTCGGCCTTCTGCAGTCCGCGAAAACGATCCCAGCGGCCGACCTGAATGAGCCGCTGCTGTTCGAGGCGACACGGCTCGCGTTGGCCGACGTCCGCGGCGCCTACGCGGTCGCCGTCCTGTGGTCGAAGGCTCCCGGCGTGATCATCGCCGCGAAGACCGCCTCGCCTCTGATCATCGGCCTCGGCGAAGGGGAGACGTTCCTCGGCTCCGACGTGCCCGCCTTCCTCGCCTACACGCGCAAGGCCGTGTTCCTCGAGGACGGTGAGATGGCCGTCCTCAAGAAGGACGGCGCCACCTTCTTCAACCTCGCCGGCAAGAAGCTCGAGAAGACTCCGATCAATATCACGTGGGACCGCACGATGGCGGAGAAGTCCGGCTACCGCCATTTCATGCTCAAGGAGATCCACGACCAGCCCGCCTCCTGCGAGGACACGATGCGCGGCCGCTTCTTCCCGCTCAAGGGCGTGCTCGAGCGCGAGTGCGGGATGAACGCCGACATCCTCAAAAAAGTCCGTTCGGTCCACATGATCGCCTGCGGCACCGCCTACCATTCCTGCCTCGTCGGGCAGTACTGGTTCGAGGAGTTGGTCGGCGTGCCGACCCGCGTCGAGACCGCCTCCGAGTTCCGCTACCGGCAGACCACGATCGGCCCCGACGACCTCGTCATCGCGGTCTCCCAGTCCGGCGAGACCGCCGACACCTTGGCCGCGGTCAAGATCGCCAAGGAGAAGGGCGCGAAGGTCCTCGCGATCTGCAACACGGTCGGCTCCGCGCTCACGCGCGCCGCCGATTGGACGATGTACACGCACTGCGGGCCCGAGCTCGGCGTCGCCTCGACGAAGGCCTTCATCGGCCAGCTGACGTCGCTCGCCGTCGTCACGCTCCACGCCGCCATCGGCCGCGGCAAGATGACCGAGGCCGAGGGCCGCGCGTTCGTCGACGACCTCGTGAAGATCCCGGGTTTCATCCGCGCCGCGATCAAGCTCGACAAGCAGGTGCTCGCCGTCGCGAAGAAGTTCGCGAAGAAGGAACACTTCCTGTTCATCGGCCGTCACGTGAACTATCCCATCGCGCTCGAGGCGGCCCTCAAGCTGAAGGAGATTTCCTACATCCACGCCGAAGGCTACGCCGCGGGCGAGCTCAAGCACGGGCCGATCGCGTTGATCGACACGGAGATGCCGGTCGTCGTGATCGCGACGCAGTCGCGCCTTCTCGAGAAGACGATCTCATCGCTCGAGGAGGTCAAGGCCCGGGGCGCGCAGGTCATCGTGCTCGCCACCGAGGGTGTGGGCGAGTTCAAGGACTGTGAGGCGGTGCTCCGCCTGCCGCCCTGCCCCGAGCTGCTGTCGCCCATCGTCAACATCATCCCACTCCAGCTCCTGGCCTATCACATCGCGGATCTTCGCGGCTGCGACGTCGACCAGCCCCGCAACCTGGCGAAGAGCGTCACGGTCGAATAAGCGGATGGAGCTCGGAGTCGACCTCGTCGAGATCGCCCGGGTCAAATCCCTGGCGAAGCGCAACCCGAAGTTCCTGACCCGCGTCTTCTCCGCGCATGAGATCGCCTACTGCAAGGCGAAGAAAAACCCTTGGCCCCATTTCGCCGTGCGCTTCGCGGCGAAGGAGGCCGTCTACAAGGCCCTCGGCAAGGCGCAGGTGCCGCTGACCGCGATCTCGGTCAATCGGGGGGCCGACGGCCGGCCCTCGGTGAAGATCAAGGGCAAGGCCGTTCCCGGCCTGAAGCTCTCCCTGTCCCACGGCCGCGATCACGCGGTCGCCTTCGCGGTCCTCACGCGCTGATCAGGGCCAGGGGTGCCGCGGATAGCGGCGCTGCAGCTCCTTCTTCACCGTCGGATACGTGTTGGCCCAGAACGACGAGAGATCCTTCGTCTTCTGCACCGTCCGGTAGTTCGGAGCGAGGATGTCGAAGGTCACCTGCAGCCGGCCCTCGCAGAGCGTCAGCGTCCCGGTCATCTTCACGAAGTCGCCGAGGCGCGCGTTCAGCTCCGGCGGATGCGTCTCGTGATAGAGGAATTTCCCGGTCTTCCCCGAGGGGAGCTTCTTCGTCGCGGGCAGGACGCGGTCGAGGAAGCCCGCGGCCGCCGGCCCTAGATAGCCCGCGATGTGCGGCGCGAGCTCGACGCGCTCGATGTCCTTGACCGAGTTCCGGCCCGCGCACGCCTCTCCGTAAATCAGCCGCCAGTCGTCCCCGCTCATCTCGGGGAAGCCCATGTCGGGATACAGCCTGCGCGCGAGCTTGATGCGCACGACCAGCTGAAGCGCGCGCTCATCGAGGCCGGGGTGCAGGAGCTCGCCGGTCGCGTACTTCTCCGCCCACAGCTCGGCGGCGGCCTTCTTGTCGTCCTTGCGCGCCGCGACCTCGCGCCGCTCCAAGGCGAGGCCGCGGAACATCAGGCGCTCTTCCTTGACGACGCGCTGCTTGCGCTCGTCGAACTCCGAGACCGGGGTCCACGCGCACTCGCCCGGGAAGGTCCGGACTACCGTCTCCGCGGCGAAGGGCATGAAGAGGTTCACGCCCACCTGCCGCGCTTGGCCGCCTCCGGCGCGCTCGCGCACCTCGAGGGCCAGGAGAAGGGCGGGGGGAGCCTTCGTCGCCGGCAGCAGCGCGCCGCGCCCGTCGGCCAGGCGGTAGAAGCCGCCTTCGCCCTCGCGCGCGGCGAGGCGGTCGGTGAAGGCCCGCAGCCACACGCGGCCCAAGGCGTCGGCTTCCGTTTCCGGGGGCGCGGGCGCGTCGGCGCGCTCGCCTAAGCGCAGGAATTGACGGAAGACCTCCTTCGCCTCCCAGGAGATCTCTTCGCGCGCACCGGCGAGCAGGTCGCCCGCGAGGGCCGACAGATCTGCCGCCTGGTCCGGCTTGCGGTCGCTCGAGGTTTCGAACACGGCGGCCATCGCGCACGCGCGCTCGTACGCCTCGGGGCCGAGGGCGCGGGCCTCCTCGAGAACGGCCGCGACGCGCGGCGGCGCGGGGTAGCGCAGCAATGCGCGGCCGCGCTGGGTCGCCTTCTCCCGGGCGTCCACCGCCTTCAGCTCCGCGAGCGCCTTGCCGGCCGCCGTCCAAGCCGCCTCTTTCGGAGCGGTCACCCAGTCCACGCTATCTGGCAGCGACGCGGCCTGCAGCCGCAGCGAGCTCAGCTCGAGCCGCAGGATCTCGGGCACGAGGCTCGGCGCCATCCCCGCCTCCTCCGCCTTCGACCACAGCCGTACGCATCGCCCCGGCGCCGTGCGGCCCGCCCGTCCGGCGCGCTGATCCGCGTTGCTGCGGCTGATGCGCGTCAGATACAGGGTGTTGATCCCGCGCGCGGCGTCGAACGCGGCCGTGCGGTGCAGGCCGCTGTCGATCACCGCCGTCACCTGAGGAATCGTGAGGCCCGTCTCCGCGACGTTCGTCGCCACGATCACGCGCCGCCGCTGCGACGGCTCGAGCACCCCCTGCTGCTCGGAGAGCTCCATGCTTCCGTGCAGCGAGTGCAGCTCCAGGTCGTTCTCGCGGCAATAGGGCCCCAGCACGGTAATCGTCCGCCGGATCTCGCGCAGGCCGGGCATGAAGATCAGCGCGCTCCCGTCGAGCCCCGCCTTCGCGAGCTCCTTGAGCGCGGCCAGCGCCCCCTCGGCCGGCCCGCCGCGCTGATCCAGGGGATGATGGGAGATCGCGACGGGGAAAAGCCTTCCGGGGACGTGCACCCGCGCCGCGTCCGGGAGGTAGCGCGCCAGCGTTTCGGTCTCGAGCGTGGCGGACATCACCGCGGCCTTCAGGTCGGGGCGCTTGCCGGCGCGGAGCCGTTTGAGCCACGCGAGCGCCAAGTCGCACTCGAGCGTCCGCTCGTGGAACTCGTCGAGCAGCACCGCGCCGACGCCCTTGAGCTCGGGGTCCTTCAGCATCTGGGCGATGAACACGCCGTAGGTCTGGAAGATCACCGCCGTCTCCGGCCCGCAATTGCTGTCGAAGCGGACCTGATAGCCGATCTTCTTGCCGAGAGCGCTGTTCGTTTCGGCCGCCACTCGTCCCGCCAAGCTGCGCGCGGACAAACGGCGCGGCTCGAGGACGAGAACCTTCCCCTTGGTCCGCCCGAGGAGAAACTGGGGAGTCTGGGTGGACTTTCCGCTGCCGGTCGGAGCCGACAGGATCAGCGCGCCGGCGCGCTCGAGCTCGGAGACGATCCGGTCCCGGAACGCCGCGATCGGCAGCGGCGTCAGGTCCGCCATTTCCCGCCGAGCACGACGACCTCTCGGACGCGGAACGCGGTCATCCGGCGGATCAGCGGGAGGGGAAGAGGCCGGTCGAGCGGAAATTGGACGGAGCCCTTGCCGGTGACGAACGGCTTCAGCTCCTTCGCGAACGCCTTCAAGGCCGACGGCATCGGGAAGAAGCCGATGTGGCGCTTGAACGCGGCGAACATGACGAGGATCCTGCCCTGCGAGAACGCGGGCATGCCCCACTTCACGCTCTCCACGGCCTCCGGCGCCGCCGCGCGGACGCACGCGCGCATCCGGCGCAGCTTCCCGCGCGCGCCCGCGGGCGCGGCGGCGACGTACCCGGCGACCGTTTTAGCGCGCTTCATCCCCGAATTGTAGAAAATGAAGGCGCGCGCCGGGCCGGGTCACTTCGCGGCGGCGGACTCCTTTCGTACGGGACGGGCTTCCGCCGGCTCCTGGCGCTTGCGCGGCTCGGGGCTCGGGGATGCGTCCTGACGCGCCTTGGCCTCGAGATGCTCCTTCTCGCGGCGCTCGACCTCCGTGGCCTCGGCCTCGCGGCGCTGCTTGACCGCGGCCCAAAAACGGATCGCCGCGTACGCGGCCAGCGTCGTGCCGAAGAAGACGAGCAACATCCGCGACGCGGCCATCAGGGCCCCGCCGATCGTGCGCATCACCATCATCAGGGCCTCGCCCTCGACAGGCGGAGTGACGGCGGGCCCGTTGCGGTCGATAAAGCGCCCCGGGTTGGCGTTGGGCATGCCGCCGACGAAGGCGCTCACGAACAGGGCGAACTTGATGAACTGCGCCCAGGCCGGCGACACCTCCTCGGGAATGAGGTTGTCGAGGACACGGTTGATCGCCGGGGAGAAGGCGGCCGTGACCAAAACCGCGACGGTCGCCGCCGCCGCGTACGCGTAAACGAGAGAGCCGGTGTCCATGGGGCCTCCGTGTGGATGAGTCCAGTATACCCGGGCACTGGTCAAGCAACCCGCAAATACCGCTCAAATAGGCTCCAAATCGAGGGACGGGGGCGTTGATTTAGGCGTCCACGCCTGTTAGGCTATAAGGGACATGGGACGCACCCTCGTGCTGAATAGAAGCTTCCGGGCCGTCGCCGTCGCCGATTGGCGGCGCGCGGTGACGCTCGTTTATATGGGCCTGGCCGAGGCGCTCGATGAGGACCTGACGCCTTACGATTTCGAGGCCTGGGTCGCGGCCTCTTCCAATTGGGTGGAGCTTCCGGGCGGCTTCGTGAAGTCGCCGACGATGCGCTTCGCCGTGCCCGAGGTGATCCGTCTCGTACGCTACGACCGGATTCCGCACCGAGAGGTCGCGTTCACCCGGCACAACGTCTTCGCGCGCGACCGTTACCGCTGCTCGTACTGCGGCAAGCGCAAGTCGAGCGACGAGCTCGACCTCGACCACGTCGTGCCGCGCTCGCGAGACGGCGCGAACGAATGGACCAACGTCGTCACGTCCTGCCGGCCCTGCAATTTGAAGAAGGCGGACCGCCTGCCGGACGAGGCGGGGATGCCGCTCAAGAACCGCCCCGTGCGGCCCCGTTGGACCTTGATGGGCAGCCTCGTGCCTCATCCGCGCGCGCACATCCCGGAGAGCTGGAAGAAGCTCCTGTCGCAAGAACCCGCGTGAGCGTGAAGCCCCTGGGTAAGGCGGAGTTGCGCGAGGGCCTCGTCGCGCGCGAGCCCGACGACCATAAAGGGATCTTCGGCCACGTCCTCGTCGTCGCCGGCTCGCGCGGGATGTCCGGGGCGGCGATCCTCGCGGCGCGCGCGGCCCTCCGCTCCGGCGCGGGTCTCGTCACCGTCGCGGTTCCGGTCGGCGTCGCCGGGATCGTGGCCGGCGCCGTGCCCTCGGCGATGACGTTGGCTCTGCCGGAGAACACGTCCGGCTCCTTCCGTCCCGAGGGCGTGGATCGCCTGAAGGAATACGCGAAGGAGCGCCGCGTGGCGGCGATGGCGATCGGGCCCGGCATGACGACGCACGCCGACGCGGCGCGCTTCGTGCTGCTCGCGCTGTCGGGCGTGGCGGCGTCGGCCGTCGTCGACGCCGACGCGCTGAACACCTTGGCCCAGCAGGAGATCGACGGCGTCGTTCAGATGCTCAAGGCGCGCAAGCACGCGTGCGTGTTCACGCCGCATCCGGCGGAGGCCGCGCGCCTGCTCGGGATGAAGAAAACCGAAGTCGAGGCGCAGCGGCTGAAGTGCGTCGAGAAGCTCGCGCGAAACCTCGGCGGCGTGGCGCTGCTCAAGGGGCGTAAGACCTTGATCTCGTCGGGCGCGCGCACCGTCGCCAACGCGACCGGCGGGCCCGGCCTCGGCAAGGCCGGCTCGGGCGACGTCCTGACCGGCCTCATCGCCGGCCTTTGGGTGCAGATGCTCGCCTCGGAGCGCGTCTCCGGAGATCTTCCTTTCAAGGCGGCCGCGCTCGGCGCGTGGCTGCACGGCGCCGCCGGCGACGCCGCCGAGAAGGAGCTCACCGCGTGGGCGACGACCTCGACCGACCTCGTCGACTACCTGCCGCGCGCCTTCAAAGCCTTGTGCGAGTAAGGCTCGCTGACGAGGCGGAGACGATCGCGCTCGGCGAGCGCCTGGGCCGCGCGCTGAAGCCCGGAGCGGTCGTGCTCCTGCGCGGCGAGCTCGGCGCGGGCAAGACGACGCTCACGCGCGGCCTCGCTCGCGGCGCCGGCTACCGCGGACGCGTCGCGAGCCCGACCTTCGCGCTCGCCCGCGTGTACCGCGGCAAGCGCCTGACCGTGCACCATCTGGACCTCTACCGCGTCGCGCGCGGCCAGGACTCCGAGCTCGGCCTCGACGAGCTGCTGGCCGACCCGAGAGGCGCCGTGGTCGTCGAGTGGCCCGACGCCGCCGGCGGCGCATGGCCCAAGGACCGCCTCGAGGTGACTTTATCGCACGCGGCCGGCGGCCGCCGCGCCGTCGTGAAGGCGACGGGCCCCGCGGCCCGGAAAGTCCTAGAATCTCAGCGTGCCTAATATTCTCGCGGTCGACGCCACGGGCGAAATTCTGTCCGTCGCCCTCGGCCGCTTCGAGCTCAAGCGCGTGGCGAAGAAGCACGACGACGCGCTGCTTCCCCTCGTCGAGCGCCTGCTGAAGAAGGCCGGGCTCGGCTGGGAGGATCTCGACGCGGTCGCCGCCGCGTCCGGACCGGGGCGCTTCACCGGCATCCGGATCGGGATGTCCTTCGCGGCCGCGGCGGGCTTTCAGCTGAAGATCCCCGCGCTCGCGGTCAGCCGTCTCGCGGCCGCGGCGGGACGCTCGAAAGCGGCGCTGGTCCTCGGTGCGCTGCCGGGTTGGAAGGACGAGGTGTACTCGCAGGCGTTCCGCAAGGGCGCGGCCCGCGGGGCGGCCGAGTGGACGACGCCGAAGGAGTGGCCGGCTTTCCGGGCGGCGGCCGAGAAGCACGGGTTCGCCGTTAGTCTGGGCGACACGACGGCCGCCGACCTGCTTCCCGTCGCGGCCGCGATGCTCGCCGCGGGGAAGATCCCGCCGTTCGAGCCGTTTTATCTCAAGCCCGCGAGCTATGAACGCCCTCGCGGTTAGGCCGGCGGCTTCGGCGGACCTCGACAGGGTCGCCGTGATCGGCCGGCGCCGCTTCGCCGCGGGCTGGAGCCTCGACGCGCTCGGCGCGGAGCTCGGCCGCGCGGATTCGATCTTTCTCGTCGCGCCGGAGCGGGGCTACGCGCTCGCGCGGGTCGTCGACGCGGATTGCCGCCTGCTCGACCTCGCGGCGGTCGAGGACGGGATGGGGCTCGGGCGTGCGCTGCTGGCAGCGCTCGCGGCCGCCGCGAAGGCGCGCGGCTGCACGCGCGTCTCGTTCGAGGTTTCCGCGGCGAACGCGCGCGGGCGCGCTTTCTACGAGAAAGCCGGCGCGAAGGTTGTCGGCGGCAGGCCGAAGTTCTATCATGACGGTTCCGATGCCGTGCTCATGGATATAGACCTGTGATGAAACCCGCCGCCCTCCTCGTTTTACTCCTCGCCGTTCCGGCCGCCGCCGGCTCGTCCGGCGGCTCCGCGTCCGCGGCCGACGCGCAACAGGAATACCTGCGCGGAACCTTGCTCGAGCGGCGCGGCGCGTTCGCCGAGGCCCTCACGGCCTATGAGAAGGCGCTGGCGCTCGACCCCGGCTCCGCGTTCCTCGCCGGCGAGGCGGCCGATCTCGCGCTCGAACTCGAGGACTGGACGCGCGCGGAGAAGTGGGCGCGGCGCAGGCTCGAGCTCGCCCCGAAGGACGGAAAATCGCAGATGATCCTCGCGCGCGTGTTCTGGTCGCGCGGACAGGAACCCGAGGCGATCGGGGCGTTCGAGGCGGCGCTCAAGCTCGAGCCCGCGTCGATCGACGCGATCCTGGCCCTGACGGAGCTGATCGCGCCGAAGAACCCGAAGCGCGCGCGCTCTCTCCTCGAGCGCTTCCTGGCCGGCAACCCCGAGCACGCGGCGAAGGTCCTGCTCGAGCTCGCGAAGCTCGACGCGCAGGAGTCCCGCTACCCCGCCGCCGTCGAGAAGCTCCGGCGCGCGATCGCCCTCGACGACGCGGAATCCGATCCGGCGCGCCTGACTCTCGGCCA